>NZ_JCAHZJ010000024.1:0-47213 GCF_059489795.1 Nitrosospira sp. CT | reverse complement strand
CACCTGAAACGCTGGCGAGGCATTGCCACCCGGTACGCCAAAAACAGCGCATCATTCCTTGCCGCCATCCAGATCAGGTGCATCGCCCTCTGGCTCAAAGTCTCGTGACTACACTATCTAGAGAAGGGTCAGTAAATGAGGGGACAATAGTTGCCAGGAAGGCACTTGCAGTTCGACTCGCTCCCTGTCCTGAATCCCTAATCCATCGGGCCCACAATAGCGTTCGCGCTGATCGAGAGTTGGTCGTGGGCCATATCCTTTCATCTTGTCACTCTAAGGGTTTCCCTTAGTATAAAACCAGAGTTTCCCCAATATACGCATAGTGTTGACTGAGATAGGATAAAGTCACTTTCATCCTGTTTGGGTTCATTACTATCATGAAAACGAAATCAGGAAATATCTTCGCAGTGTTATCGATGGCAGTCCTGCTGGGTTCGATGAGCTCCCTGACGATTGCAGCCGAGCCCATTGACACCCCTGAGATTCGTGCGGCTGTCCAGAAGGCCAGGACTCGGAGCGATCATGAGGCCGTAGCGAAATATTATGAAAATGCCGCTATGCAAATGCAGGCAAAAGTGAAGGAAGAAAAGGAATTGCTGGAGCAGTATAAGAATAAAAGCTATCTTTATGGCAGGCAAGCTCAGGATCTGCAATCGCATACTGCAGCATTAATACGCCGTCACGAGCAGACCATCGCGGCCGACATGCAAGAAGCCACCTTGCATCGTCAAATGGCATCGAAACTTGATGAAAACCATGCTGGGTCCGACCCCCAAAGTCCGGCAATGTAAGTAACTGCGACCAGGATATAGGATAAGCCCGGTGTTCAGTAACCTTGAACGTCGAGCTATCCTACGTTCGTGTCTTGCGGTGGGGTCGTATAGGATTTTATCCATGATAAATGGGTATTAGAGTTCGTGAGTCTATCTCTCAACAAAAAAAATCCTACGAAATGGGCTATTAGCAGTAGAGGAATTCTTTGGCGTACTCGCTCCTGAATTGCTTGCACTCCTTTCTTCCATGTATAAACTCCTCAAATTGATTTAGTGGCAAAGGTGGACTGAACAGATATCCCTGATATGCGCGACATCCATGCATAACGAGAAAATCCTTTTGGGCCGGGGTTTCCACCCCCTCGGCAATTACCGATAACCCCATGCTTTTAGCAAGAAGTAAAATCGCACGAATGATCGTAGCGTCGTTATTATCAATTAGGACATCTCTTACAAATGATTTGTCGATTTTTATCCAATCCAACGGCAAGTGTTTAAGGTAGTAGAGTGAGGAATAGCCGACCCCGAAATCGTCCAAGGCGAAGTCCACGCCTTTGGCTTTCAGTGTCATCATTTTTGCAATGGTATCGTCCATATTTTGCAGCAGGATGCTCTCCGTCAGCTCAAGCTTGAGTTTTTGCGGATTGGCACCACTTCGATCGAGGGCAGAAACTACTTGCTCGACGAAGTTTGACTGACCGAACTGGCAGGGGCTTACATTTACCGCCAGATTAAGTTGGGCTGTCTTCTGATACCTCGACCACATTGCAAGTTGATCACAAGCAGCTTCAAGCAGCCATCCACCCAAAGGAAGAATCTGTCCGGTTTCCTCGGCCTGAGGAATGAACTCGGAGGGAAGCAAAAGGCCGCGTCGAGGATGTTGCCACCGCACAAGCACTTCGGCTCCTATAATCCCGCAGTTATCCATTTGCGGCTGATAGTAGAGAACCAGCTCATTTCTCTCCCAGCTTTTGCGTAAATCTGATTCAAGAGCGGCACGAGTATTCATTTCTGCTTGCATGTTTGGATTGAAAAAACATACGGCGTTGCGGCCAGAAGCTTTTGCCTGATGCATCGCCAGATCCGCATGCTTGAGTAACTCATCTGTTGTATCTGCCCCACCATTAAACAGCGCAACGCCAATACTCGTCGTTATGTGGTGCCTGTATGCACCAAGATTAAAAGGTCGATTGAAAGCACTGCGAATCCTCCCGCAGATCTTTTTTACCTCAGCCTCAGCAATAGCTTCGTCATCACTCGAGTCTGTTGTCAGTATTACCACGAATTCGTCGCCGCCCAATCTGGCTACCGTGTCACTTTCACGCACGCATGAGGTCAGGCGCGGAGCGACTTCTTGCAGCAACTGGTCGCCGAAATGATGGCCAAACGTATCATTGAGCAATTTAAAATTATCAAGATCAATGAACAGTAGCGCACCCATTTGCCGATTACGGGCTCTCGCCGCCACCACCTGCCGGAGCCGGTCCAGTAGGAGCTGCTTATTGGGTAACCCGGTCAAGGGATCGTAGAAGGCGAGATATTGAATCTTCTTCTCCGCTGCCTTGCGCTGGGTAATGTCGGTATTGATCGCAAAGACAAACTCTGGCTGTCCCTCGTCGTCTCTGACTAAAGTCCAATGTGCTTCCACGGGCAATATGCTTCCATCCTTCCGGCGCTGCACGATTTCACCTCTCCATTCCCCCGACTCCAGTAACAGGTTCGTTGCTTCATTGAGCGGCGAGAGGTCCTCGTACAACACCTCTACCGATCTGCTGGATATCTCCTCGGAAGCCCATCCGTAAAGCCGCTCAGCCCCCTGATTCCAGAAATGGATACGATGATGAAGGTCGCGCACAATGATTGCATCCCTCGCCTTGTTGAGCAAGGAAGCCTGCTGGCGAATGCGCCTACCGGCTTCCTGGTGCGCCCGCTCAGACTCCTTGCGTGCAGTAATATCATGAAAATAAATAGCCAAGCCCTCTTCCGATGGATAGACATGTACCTCGAACCATTTGGCAAGGGGAGGATAGAACTCGTCAAACGTCACTGCCGTATTTTCCGTGAGTGCTCGATGGAATTTATAATCAAAGGTAGTTCCGATAGCCTCCTCAAATTCCTCCCAGACCACCTTGCCTAAAAGATTGCTACGTTCGCGACATAACAGATTTTCTGCTTCCTTATTTACATAGGTAAAGCGCCATTCCCGGTTCAGCGTGTAAAAAGCCTCCGTAATGCTCTCTAGAATTCTCTCTGTGCGAAGCCTTGCATCTGAAAGTTCGCGTGCTGTTGCCTGCTGTTCCTCTATGGCCGAAAGCAGTTTTTTATTGACACGCACCAGTGCCGCTGCTTTCTCTTTGTTCGATGCAAGAACAAAAGAAACCAGCGCAGTCAGAATACTGACCAGAACACTCCCTAGTAGGACGAGAAACGACTCATAACCTTTTATAGCCTTTTCAAATAGAGGGGGTGAAGACGCCTCAATCGCTGCGCTTTGCTCCTGTAAATCCTGTGCAAAAGAGCAGCCTATCAAGGTGAGCGATATAAAAATCGTAAATGTTAAAGTAGCGATAGCCCAAGGAGAAAGCAGGAACTCAACAGAATTTTTATCCACAGGCCCGATTTCTTTTCTAATCTTCTCCTCATTATCCATAAGCAGTTCACCTCTTAACGTTAAGCAGGTCTAAACATATTAACGTATCTAATCGCTTCCTGCCTCTATTATGTTTAGTAGAACTTGACATCATAATCAAGCTTTACTAATCTTGGGGACAAGCAATACATCTAAGACGGGGAGTACAGCGTGGGCATGGGACCGAGGCTTATACAGCTACGGCATAGATATAACTTGAATCAAACCCAATTAGGAAAATTGTGTGGAGTGACAAAGGCAGCCATATCCCAATGGGAGACGGGAAGTACGATGCCTGACATAGCCAAACTAAAGAAATTGCGTTCTGCACTTGTCTTTTCACTAGATTGGTTAATCACCGGAGAAGAGCCAATTACGCCATTGCTCCTAGTGGACAGGCGACAAGGCAGCAGACGTCGATGGGAACGTCGCTTAATCGATAGGGTAGAGTAGATTTAGAACCTGATAGCACCCGGCCCTCCATCGAGATGCGGCAGCAATGCGATTTTGAGCGAAATCTGGAAATGCTCAGCTGCAGGAAAAGTTTGCAGACGAGCTATTTATATTTCAAATTTGTAAGGGGTGAAATTTTTAAGGGAGGCTGGCACCGCAGCGCAGATGTATCGCGTCTTGCTGTAACCTCCAGCTACAGAAGGCGTAAAGGCGAAGCTGGCAGACCGCTTGTCATTTCAGACGGTGATTTTAAAACCTCCCGATCGCGACGCTTTCCGTACATTCCAATCAGTCTTTATCTCGCTACTTTTGCAATGGCGCGATTGAACAAGATTGATACCGTATTCGTTCTCACTGAGGAACGGCTCGCACATCACTTCGCCAAGCCCGGTTTCGACCAGAAATTTATCGGTGGCCCCGTCGATCATCATGCCTTCGAGTCCCCTCGATGATGAATGTCGGAAAAACGATCAGCAACATACGTGTTAACTTGCGCCCGCTCTACCTGGAGATCGCAATAAACATAGAGAAGCATCTTCAGCTGAGCAAAAGACCATTAGGCCATATGGTAGAGTCATAGAAGAACCTCCGACAATTGAAAACGATTTGCGTGAAAACAACTTGTAGTTGGGAGATTGACGTATATAAGAATCCTGCGCTTCCAGTATCAGTATCGCAGATCAAGCTAAGTTTTTATCCATGCTGTTCTGTTCCAGATTGCATACCGCTCCTCGAAATCACAAGGCTTTGCTAAAACGAATTAGTTCGATCGAATCGAAGAAAATCAACAGCCAGGACCGAGTAATGAAATTATGACCAATACTTAAATTAATCCCTTTGCGATGGATAATAAATCCCTAATCCGTCCTATTTAAAGTGTTAATCGAGGTCATTGCCCCTATTATAAATCGGCGTAGATGACTGCCTGATGAGAGCCCTATGCAATTTATTCAATGAACAAGGCATCCACGACCCAGCGAACGATTAACAGCTCCAAAGTAAGTGTTTCAGACGCTGTAACTTCGGCTATTAACATCTCCGATTTCGAAGTCTTTCCTATTTTCTGAATGGAACCGAAGGTAATACCAACAGATTTTGGCAAGCTTGTTCTTGATGAAATGCCCGGTGGCGCAATTGTTACCACTGCCGATGGCGTTGTCGTTTACTGGAACAAGGGGGCGCAATCTATATTTGGCTATACAGTGGCGGAAGCCTTGCAAAGCAAGCTCAGTGAACTTGTTGGCGCTTCCGATCATCAGTGGAAGATCGGCCAGAGCCTGAAAGATGCGCTCGAGGCAAGGGCTTCAGTAGGCGAGATGTTATGTCGCAAAAAAGACGGCCTGCTGATCCATGTAAACCTTTCATGCAAGGTCCTGTCGCAGGAACAGCGACAGCATGGCTACGTCCTGATTACCAGTACAGATATCACGCATATCAAGGCATTACGCGACGCCAAGCTGATCGGCACCAAATTCGGCAATTTACTCGATTCAGCACCAGATGGAATAGTCATAGTGAATTCGTCAGGGCGGATAGTCCTGGTCAACGCGCAAGCGGAGAAACTGTTTGGATATACTGCAGATGAACTTTGCGGCCAGCCCGTGGAAATGCTGCAGCCACCGCGCAAGCGCGACCTCCATCCGGGAGAACGCGCAGCTTACTTTGCCTACCCTCACATCCGGACGGTGGGCGCCGAGTGGGAGCTATACGGGTTTCGCAAGGACGGTACCGAATTTCCAGTGGAAATGAGCTTGAGTCCCATTGAAATGGATGAGGGCAGATTTAGCGTGAGTGCAATTCGCGATATTAGCGATCGAAAAAAAGCGGAGCAGAAATTCCGTGGACTGCTGGAAGCCGCGCCGGATGCAATCGTCATTGTGAATCGCAATGGTGAAATTGTGCTGGTGAATTCCCAAACCGAGAAATTGTTTGAATACCAGCGAGAACAGCTGCTCGGTAAAAAGATGGAGATTCTTATTCCGCCCCGTTACCGTTCAAAACATCCCGGGTTTAGGGAAGATTTTTTCCGTGCGCCCCGTACGCGCCCAATGGGGGTTGGACTCGAGCTCTATGGCCTCCGGCGCGATGGCACTGAATTTCCTGTTGAAATCAGTCTTAGCCCCATTGAAACTGAAGAAGGGGTCCTGGTATCCAGTGCCATCCGCGATATCACTGAGCGCAAGCGTACTAAGGAAATCCAAACTCAACTCAGACGCGATCTCACTGAGCGCGAAATAGCGGAAAAGGCGCTTTTTGAAGAAAAGGAACTCCTTCGCGTCACGCTGAGCTGTATTGGTGACGCCGTTATCACAACCGATACGGAAGGAAGGGTCACCTATCTGAATCCGGTTGCAGAAGCCATGGCTGGGTGTAGTTCCGAGGACGCAAAGGGTTTGCCTCTTCAAGATGTATTTCAAATCATCCATGCGGAAACTAACGAACCAGCATCCAACCCGGCCGAAAGGGTTTTAAGGAATAAGGAGACTGTAAACCTTAATTCGCATGCGCTTCTTATACGGCGAGATGGTCAAACCTTCCCGATCGAGGACTCCGCCGCGCCCATTCGAGATCAAAACGGCGCAATCATCGGCGTCGTGCTAGTGTTTCGTGACGTTAGCCATGCGCAGAAGTTGGCGATGGAAATGCGACATCAGGCGACGCACGACGCACTGACTGGTCTGATCAACAGGCACGAATTCGAGCGGCGGCTGAAACAGGCACTGGAGAGCGATGAACAGACTGACGAGCATGCTTTGCTTTATCTTGATCTTGATCAATTCAAGATTGTAAATGACACTTGTGGTCACCTGGCAGGGGACGAGTTGTTGAAACAGCTCACCAGCCTCCTGCAAGCAAAGCTGCGAAAGGATGATACTCTGGCGCGCCTTGGAGGAGATGAATTCGGCTTATTGCTTGAGAAATGTTCAAGGGGACCTGCCCTTCGCATAGCTGAAGTGCTGCGGCAAACCGTACAGGAGTTTCGTTTTGTCTGGGAAGAGCGGTTGTTCTCACTTGGTATAAGCATCGGACTGACCACCTTCTTCAGTGGCCGGCAAACTTTCTCGGACGTTTTACGCATGGCAGACACGGCTTGCTTTCTTGCCAAGGATAATGGCCGCAATCGCGTTCAACTCTATGCTTCTGATGACAAGAACCTCGAGAAACGCCGTGGTGAGATGGGATGGGTGGAGCGTCTGCACAAAGCGCTTGATAAGCAGCAGTTCGTCCTGTATTCACAGAAAATAATGCCGCTTTCTGACAACTCAACACACTCTAACCACTACGAAATATTGTTGCGAATGAGAGGAGAAAATGAAGAACTCATACCTCCCATGGCTTTCATCCCTGCCGCGGAGCGCTACGGTCTCATGCCTCAAATCGATAGATGGGTAATCGCTAACGCCTTTACCCAATATGCTTCATATCGCTTACGAGGCACAAAAGACACTTGCACTATCAATCTCTCAGGCGCATCCATTTGCGATGAGCATTTATACGATTTCGTGGTGGATCAATTCAAGCAGTCTCAGGCTGATCCTGCCGGAATCTGTTTCGAGATAACGGAAACTGCGGCAATCGCAAATCTTACTCAGGCTGCTGCGTTGATCCGCAAGCTAAAGGAGCTAGGCTGCCGCTTCTCCCTGGACGATTTTGGCAGCGGAATGTCCTCGTTTGCCTATCTGAAGCATTTACTCGTGGACTATCTAAAAATCGACGGAGCATTCATCAAGGGCATAATCAATGATCCTATTGACCATGCCATGGTTGAGGCCATTAATCATATAGGCCACGTAATGAAAATAGAGACGATAGCGGAATGGGTAGAGGACCCATCTTTTCTCGAGGTGCTGCGAAGGATAGGTGTCGACTATGCCCAGGGGTATGCGATTGAAGAGCCGCGCCCAACCATAACCCTTTGCCAATGAATCTTGCACATCCTCAGGTTCAATAGGTTCAACGGAATATATACATCCTGCGCGAGCAGCACGCCCGGCTCACACTTCTTAACCTTTAGTTTTTCTGAAGCTCGAGCATGCTCCAATCTGCAGGCGTGCCCAAGGCACAGATTCAGGGGTTAGCAGGCCTTCATCGAACGCAGTGAGAATGTGGTGCTGCTGGTCTATAGCCAGCCTATTCCCAGTACACCCAAGCCAGCAACCATTATCACTATATAAGCAACCCAAGAAAGAAGGTTATCCATGCGCGTCCCCTGTCAATAAAGGTACGACTACATCTGCACTATTCTTCTTTTGGTCGGCTATTCGTGTACCGAACCGACAGTAGTTGATCTTATCCTCCAGAAGCGAATTGGGCAGTTGGTAACCCATCGGCAACCTGGACCGGGTCAACGTGTCAGTTTCCCTTCCGTTATTCCTGCTCTTCAGTAAGTTCTTCCTTGCGGGCAGCTATTTCAGCGCCAATTTCTTCAAGATCGACTTTCGCTTTTTCCACCTTGGGAAATATCTCGTTCTGTTCTTCCTCTATATGGTGATTAACGTATTCTCCAAGGACGCTTACCATAGCGTCATACATTGGGTCTGAACTGTTCATTGATTGAATTTTTTCGATGAGATCCTTGGCGGCTTGATGCTCCACAGCTGCTTCGTTCATCAGATCATCATCATCAATGGCTTCACGGGCAGCGGGATAGAATATTTCCTCCTCCAGTTGCGCGTGGATCGTTAATTCCATGCAAATTTGCTGTGCAATCTCTTCCTTTCCTTCTTCCTGCTTTTTGTGCAGCCTTTCGAACTCCTTGAACATCTTCTTGACCTTGTTGTGATCGTCGGTCAGCAATTTGATTGCGTCATGTTTGGACCTTCTCGTGGTTTTGTGTTCGGTGGTTTTATGTGAAGTGGTTTGCGTAGTTGGCATGATGACCTCCAATGGAATGTAGGGTTGAACGGTTTGCTGTTTATGCCCAGCTCATGGATACACAAGCATGAACAAAAGATAATCTTAAGGATTGCAGAGTTCTGTACGGCAACCCACACTGTTCTTTTCCCCGCTTCCTCCATTTTCGTGATTCGCAGAAATAGAAATGGAAGCAAGCGGCCAGGAACGAGGAATGGCGGGCCGATGACGAGCTATGTATGCTCCCGCACAGAGTGGGCCGTTTTGTCACTTTATGATGCAGTCATTCTCCCGCAAATTGGAGACAGGAATCACCGCTTGAGATGGAATCGGGAAGATTCGATTGAAAGTGTGAGCAGTATGAAAACTGCTGTAAGGGGATGAGGAAATCCGGGGGGATTCAAAATTCAGGGCTTAATGAGGAACAAGGGTTCAAGGAAATACTATCCCGTGTCTTTAAGTTCAATATGCATTCAAGGAGAGAAAAATGATGCGCTCATCAATTGTGAACAAGAAAACCTGCATTACGGCAGTGTCTGTGTTGGCGTTTGCATTTGCCGGAAGTTTGTATGCTCAAAGCAGTTCAATGTCGATCGGCGCGACAGGCGGGGCGTCCACCGGCCAAGATAATGCAGGCAAGAAGGGCGAGGATAGTTACAACAAGAAGGACAACCCAACAAGGGGGACGAAAGACACCTTGGGCAGCGACGAGCCTGGCAGTTCGGGAAGCGGGGGGAGCGGTTCCGGGGGTTCAAAGTCACCGGAGGGAAGTGCATTGGGTGGATCAACCGGGGATAAAGGATTCAGCAACCTGAGGGAAAATAAAGGAGGTAAGGGTGCGCGTGGCATCATGGGCGGCAGCACCGATACAAAAGCAGGCCATGCCGGAGAAAGCATAGGCAGTGGCGGTACCGGAAAGAGTGACAAGTCGAAGCTTGACGCGAGCGCCCCCGCGGATGGGAGCAGCGAAGGTATTGCCAAGTAAGTAGATTCGCGACACATGCTTGAGTCCACCCGAACCTAGATTAGCCTTTCCCTGCTTTAGCAGGGGAAGCTTCCTCAGTTTTTTCATTTTAATCCCGGAAACGTGTTTGTACTGATACTGTCCTCGAGCAACAGCGGAGGATACGTAAACCATCCACTGCGATAATCCTTTATTCACAAGGGAAAGTGAAGGCTATCCTCCAAGAGTCCGGTCTTGCCGTTTGAACCAGGAAAGTGCCTCATCAAAATGCCGGGGTTCAAAATCCGGCCAGAATTCGTCCCGTATATAAAAGTCCGCATAAACTGATTGCGCCGGAAGGAAGCCGCTCAGACGGCGTCCGCCTCCCCATCGCATGATCAGATCCAGGCGTGATACATCGCTTGAACGTAGTCCGCCGTTTTTGAGCCCGGCGAGGTCCCACTCCCAGCCATAATTGATAAGCAGGTTCACCTTCATGCCACTCCCTTGGCGAATCCTGAATGTTTTCAAAACTTCTGGAAATTGCGCCGAGGTCTCATCGCCCACTACCAGAAGAGCTGCTCCGCGCCGCGCGATTTCAAAAGCAAATGCCACCGATGCATCGGTAAAGGCACGCTTTTGAGCGTCGGGCCGCTTTGTATTGTCTTGTGTAAAACAATAAATGGAAGCTTCAACGATGCCCTGTTCTCGGCAGATTTCGTACAAAGATAATCCCGGGTCTATACCGAAACCGTATCCATCTTCTTTTCGCAGGCCATGATTCAAGGCCCAGCGGCGGTTACCGTCAGGAATGAAACCAACATGGAGCGGAACGTTTTTTCGTGCCATCGTAATTTCCGGTAGCCCGCGCCAGTACTCGTTATGTTTGCTCTTGTTAAGCGTTCTGGGAGCGTGCAAATGTAATGTAATGGGCGAATACTAGGTGTAACTTTTTATTCCCCGCTGTGCGAGAGCGCACATAGCGGCTCTTCGTTTACCCATACACTTTCATTGTGGTTCCAGGGGGCGAGCGTTACCACTCATTATTGGATGAAGTGAGATAAATCAGGGAAGAAGAAAAAATGGACTTCAATTACCGGTTTTTGAAGGGTGCCATTGCTGTAATCACGCCTGTTTTTGCGACGGCTCATGACGTCAACTCTCCCAAGGGCCAACCCGATCCAGGAAAGGCGATGGACAATGAAAATCCGCGAAGTTTGCATTTGCTGCAAATTCCGGCGGATTCCGAGGATGAGGATAAGTTTGCAACCGGTTCCATTACTTTTGTGGGTACCGCGACGGTCATTATTCGTTATGGCGGCCTGACAATTCTTACCGATCCGAATTTTCTGCATCGAGGGGATCATGTACATCTCGGATACGGACTTACTTCCGAGCGGCTTACCAATCCCGCTATTGAACTGGAAAACTTGCCGTCAATCGATCTGGTTGTACTCTCACATATGCATGAGGATCATTTCGACAAATTTGTTCAGAAAAATCTTGATCGGAATATCCCCATTGTAACAACGGAAGAAGCTACGAAATCTTTGAAGAAGCTAGGATTCATGAAGCGTTATCCGCTGAAAACGTGGGATACGCTTATTGTCGAGAAAGGCAATACTATGCTTCGGGTAACTGCCATGCCGGGGCGGCACGGCCCGCCAGTCGTCGCGAAATTATTGCCGGAAGTAATGGGCTCCATGCTGGATTTCGGGAGCAAGAATTCACTGCGCACCTACAGGATGTACATAAGCGGTGACACGATGGTTTTTGACGACATCAAGGAAATTCCAAAGCGCTATCCGGATGTTGATCTCGCTCTGTTGCATCTGGGTGGCACCCGCCTGCTGGGCCTTGTGACCGTGACCATGGATGCAAAAGAGGGTGTCAAAATGATGCGGCTCATTGTTCCCAAAAAGGCTATTCCGATCCATTACAATGATTATGATGTTTTCAAGTCGCCTTTAAGCGCTTTCCAGGAGGAAATAGAGCGGGCGGGGTTACAGGATAAGATCATTTATCTGGAGCACGGTGACACATACGAGTTTCATCCTACGGAGAAATAACTGCTCTCGTCCAAGGCTTTCAAACCAGTATGAGGTGCCCAAGCCCTTGCCCTAACCCCTCAGCCGCAGAGAATTGAGATGGAGTATGACAGTGCCAGGAACACAGGGCTTCTCCGATACAACCACTCTTTTCCTTCCTACATATACCTTCATTGCCTGGTATGTGGTGTGTGCGTAAGCGTACGGAAAGCCCTCACGATTTGAGTAGCATTTAAGTTCAGCAATTTTGCTGGGTCAATCTCAAGGAACTACCATGGAAAATATTTTAATACTGAAAAAAGTAGCGCAGTCTTTCGTGCTTGCCGGCGTAATCGCTTTTAGCGCCACAGGGGTAGCCCAGGCAGCAGGTGCGGGTGAGCAGACTGGAGAATATGGAGATATGTCGAAGCATGGAAAAGGAAGCAACGCCCCCGAGCCGCGGGGCTACCAACAATCCGGTTCCGGTTCAGGGGAGGGCTCCGGCCAGGCCGGGTATGATAAACGGCATGATATGCACGATAAATCGTACGAAAAACGCTCGGGACAGGGTGGAGGATCACAGGGTGGAGGATCACAGGGTGGAGGATCACAGGGGGGAGGATCCTCCGGCCAGTCTGGCGGCGGAGGATACTAGCTTCTTTGACATTATGCATAAGGCGCGGCCAGTGATATAACGCTGAGCCCGCCTTTTCTCGGATATTCCTTTAGAAGTACCTTGGTGCGTATTCACTGGGTCCATATCCTTTCCTGTGCCATAGAGCTCTCCTCTTCATATCGTCCCGTATTACGGGGGAGGCTCATCTATACTGATTTTTCTGTGTTGATCACTTCGCGTGCTGCACTGTTACCCGCAATTACCGCACCTTCCATGGTTGCCATAAAAGATTGCTGGATATAATCACCTGCGAGAAACAACCCACTGACGGGGGTGCGTGGTTGAGGGCGAAGTTTATTCATGTTAGGTGACAGCAGGTAAAAGTCGGCGGGATGCCGTATCACTCTATAATTTGTGACGTGAGCGGTATCTATTCCGAGTCGCGGCGCTTCACGCTTGAAAATTTCAAAAATTTCTTCATCTTTTAAACCAATGATCTTATCTGGTGGGGACAGTATGATAGACAGTCTGCCCGCCTTATCTGTGAAGGTCGTTCGCGATTGTTCTGTAAAGGTTACAAGCGGGGCTCCCACACCGAATACAGTGTGATCAATAGGCCAAGCGGGACGGCTCGATTCTATTTGCAGATTGACTTCAGGCATGGAGGGGAGTGAAAGCAGGTCTGGAAATGCGTTTTCCAGAGAAGAGGCTCGTATTATACGGTGGGCGGGCTCCAGCGAAGTGGCGAGCACAACGTAATCGCAAGCGTACTCGGTTTCATTATTGACGAGAACGCCTCGCACCCGGTTATTGACAACAACAAGTCGTGTAACCCGTGCATCGGTAACCACAGTTCCCCCAAGTTGAGCGATGCGTTCGGCGATAGGTCGCGCCAGAACTTCGGTCATGCCTCCGCGAAAGGCGCCAATGCGTATACGGTAGAATCGCTTCAAGGCGTGCACGAATGGACCAAAAAAGACATATGCGCTATACCTTTCCGGGGGAATGAAAAATAGCCCGGCGGTGAGAGGAACGAGCAACCTCCGTACCGTTTCTTCGCTTAGATGAAATTTGTTCGCATAATCCAGCACTGAGAACTCATCAAGCTTCTCAGGACGGGTTATGAACGTGATCATGCCGGAGATAAAGAATTTCAGTGATTTCCAGGTTTCTTTCCAGGAAAGAAGATGATTTCTGAAGGGGCTTGAAAACGTTTTAAAGGGCTTGAAGACAGGGGAGGCGCCGTAGACGTACGAAGGACCCTTACCGGTATCACTTGCGATTTTTATCTCTATTTCGTCTTCCCAGATAATAATATCTTTCATCTTCAATCCGGCTTTTTTCACGAGTTTGGGAAAAGCTGTGTAAAAGCCCAATACTCGGTGTAAGCCAGATTCTACTTCCATTCCATCTTTATTCCATGATGCGGTTCTCCCCCCTATGTAGGGAGCAGCTTCCAGCAACAGCACCTCAAATCCGTTACCGGACAGTTCAAGCGCTGCAGACAAACCCGCCAAGCCGCTGCCGATGACAATAGTTTTGGGTTTACGCATGATAAGGACAAGGGATATGGCTGTTGGATCTGGTTTTGGCAAATGAATGTTGCGTCGCGGTGACGCAACATTCTACTTCTCTCATAGCTTCCACAGGAAAGTGCCAGAACGATGAGGAAGTATTCCGGCGGGATTTTCTGTCACTTGAGAGTAGACTTGATTTTTTCTGCGTGCTCGAGGTGCGAGACGAGTGTTGGACGTGTTTTAACCAGCAATGCCTTCAGTTCCTCGTTCTTGACGTTGGGCACGAGTTTGCTGTCGGCAACTTCGATCACCTTCTTATGAAGCGCGATTTCACCGTCAATGTATGCTTTGTCGAATTCCTTCCCGCTCAATCCCTTAAGTTTTTCGAGAGCGGCTTTGGCGTCATCCTTCAAGCTCTGACTGATGGCATTATCCTTGGGGGTTACATTGAGTTTTTTCGCAAGCTCAGTCGCTTGCTGGTTGCTGTCCGTATGGTCCGCGATCATTCGATGCGCGTACCCGTGGACGTCTTCGTTCGAGGCCTTTTTCTTGGCCAGGTTTCCATTTTCAATATCAGCGGTGTTCGCAGTTACCACAATGTGTGCAATTTCCGCGTCAGTGAGAGCATCTTGGGTATCTGCCGCTTGTACGTTGACGATAAACGCAGGAAGCATCAGAGCCATTGCCAGTATGACCGATTTTTTCATAATTCTTCTCCTAAGTATGATGTGTTTGGAATGCTTGCGTTAATAAAAACGTAGACTTGATAAGGGACATGTAGCGGGAGCCCCATGTAGTAGCGGGAATCGCTACTTGACAATGATGGGGCTGAGCTAGGAAAGTTTCTGTGCGCTACCAGACACAACTATATGTAGTGTGGATGTTGTGCGCTAGCGCACCGAGTTTTGGTCGCCAGTGATGGGAGAATGAGCCATATGTAGATGTAATTGACCGATAAACTTGCAGGAGCCATCATGGAAGATCCACGGGAAACCAACGATGAGGAATTGAGGGAAGACGATGCAAGGGCTCAAATGCCGAATGAAGTGGATGAGGGTGCGCTCGTCGATGAAGAAACCCACGGAAACAGAGGCCAGGAAAAGATAGGCAACCGTGGAACCAAGAAACAGGAAACTCAGGAGGAAGCGAAAAAATCAATTACCGGAACCGAAGCGCACCACGATCCGAGAAACGAGCATCCCGATTCCGGTCCCGCTCCTCTGAAACGATATTAATTTTCATCCCTCTTGTTCGGTAGAACCGCACATACTAACGAGCATCCCGATTCCGGTCCCGCTCCTCTGAAACGATATTAATTTTCATCCCTCTTGTTCGGTAGAACCGCACATACTACTTTCCGCTTGGCAATTCTCTCCAGAGTGCCCGTTCTCAACGGGCCGAAGCACCGGCTGCCAAGAGTACTAAGGATAAAGGGTTTATTAAGGATAAAGGGTCCAAAGGGTTGCTTTAAGCGCCGCTCTGTCATATGCTCATGGATTAACAATGGATTCGATTTGAATCCGCCTGTACCTTACTCTGGTTCCATCATGTGCCGTTGTCATTTGCCCGTCAAATATCAGGAAAAATTTCCGATAGATTCACCTCATTATCTGCCTGAGTACGTTTCCGCATCTTTTCAAGAATTTCCTCAATCCGGATGTAACGCCCCGCCGTCATAACTTCAACACCATCATAACTTCAGCTTTCGATCTTTGAAAAGCTGCAGAGCTGGTAGTTGCCTCAGTTCAAATTTACTCCTGCCGTGAACCGCATTTCCGGCTGCGGTAAAGCACTTCTACTACCGTCACTACCGTCAATCTGGACGCTCCCCTAAAGAGGAGCGGGAGCCAGAGCTGGGTTATTTCTGTAGAGCATGGCAAAAAGAAAAAAATCAGTTTCTCTTTCTCCGGGTGCGAAATTTATCATTGCTTCGTTGGTGATTACGGTTGCGCCGGTACCTTCTCGGGCTCAGGAAGGTCTTATGCTGGATGTAAACAGTATCGAGATGGGAATGAGCCGTAGTAACGATATCCGGAGCACAACTTCTACCACTTGGCCTAATGGCATAAGTTTTCAGCCATGGGCCTACAAAACGTGGTTTAGCAGTAACACCGAAGGTACATTTCAGAATAATACGAATAATGTGAATGACTCCTCCCATCTGGTATTCAATCACCCGGACAGCATCCACCATGACAGTACGATTTCGGGTTCGGGCTTCCTGAATAAAGCCGGCCTGGATATACCGATATTATCAGGAGATTCGGGAGCATTCGGGGAGCATATCACTGCCCAAAGCGGCATCCTGGCGGTAAATGGAATGCTGGGTGGAACGCTCCACGTATTGCCCCATGCTTCCCTTCATGGTACTGGGCATATAGGAGCCACGACGGTCGAAGGGACTGTGTCCCCGGGAAATTCGATTGGCACGCTTACGGTTCACGGTAATTATGTCCAGCTTCATGGTTCCACTTATGAGGTAGAAATTGATCCGGGTGGTGCCAGCGACCAGGTCATTGTTACAGATCTTGCTGATATACAAGGGGGGACAGTTTCTGTTATTCCCGCGGGTGAGGAATTCACACCTGGAAGCCGCTTCACGATCCTGACAGCGAATAGTGGCTTGACCGGAAAATTCGATTCACTCACGCATAGCCTGGTCAACCTGGGTATCTCCTATGATCCTACTCACATCTACCTCGATGTTTTGCGTTTTTGCGATATCGGCGAGACGCCTACTCAGTGTGCTACAGGAAGCGCAGCCGAGAGGCTAGGCGCCAGCAATCCCATCTATAAAGCGATTGTCCATCAGCCAGATCAGGAGAGCGTGCGCCAGGCTTTTAACAGTCTTTCCGGCGAAGGACATGCGAGTATCCAGGGCATGATCATTGAAGACAGCCGTTTTATACGGGAAGCGGTCTCAGACCGGGTCAGGCAAGCTTTCCATCTGGCGGGTGCGCAGTCCTCTGATACTCCTGGACATATTCTTCAACAGGACTCTGCTGCCGATGGGGCATTGTGGGGACGTGTCCTGGGTTCGTTCGGCCATCGGGATGGAAGCCTTAATGCCGCCCGTATCGGACGCGCGCTTGCTGGAATTTTTGTGGGCGGAGATATGCAAATTGCCGATAAATTTCTTCTCGGCATTGCTGGAGGATACACGCAGGGATCCTATGAAGGAGCACGCCTTTTCACCGCCTCAAGCGACAGCTATCACGTTTCTGTTTATGGGGGCGGACAGTGGGGACCGCTTGGCTTGCGCCTTGGGGCCGCGCATATCTGGCACGATCTGGAAACAGGCCGGGATGTAATCTTTCGAGGTTTTTCAAATCACCTCAACGCTGAATACAATGCGCACGGAGTGCAGGCGTTCGGCGAGGTTGGCTATGGTTTGCCCCTGGATGTCATTTCACTCGAACCATTTGCCCGGCTCGCTTACGTAAACCTGCGGACAAAAGGTTTTCAGGAGCGTGGAGGAATATCGAGTCTGCGCAGTGATAGCAGTCAGCAGGATACTGCATATACCACTCTGGGCCTCAATGTGGCGAAGACGCTATCCCGACTGGAAAAGATGGTTACTACGCTTCGTGGAAGCGTCGGATGGCGGCATGCCTTCGGTGAGATGACGCCTGCTTCGACTTTTGCTTTTGCCAATGGCTCATCCTTTGCTACAGCCGGTGTGCCTATTGCCCGCAATGGAATAGTCCTCGCCGGAGGAGTGGATGCGCATGTCCTCGGAGCAGCGACCCTGGGTATTTATTACCAGGGACAAATTCTTCACAACCTTGCCGATCATGGTATTCGGGCAAACTTCAGTTGGAAATTCTGAGTTTGATGCCTGGCATTTTTTTCAATCGGCTATTCCTTCACGCTCTACTTTTCCAGGTAGTTTATATTTCTGTCCTCCTCTCCCCGCAAAGCCATCTGGCGATGCAGAGCGGCTTTTTCTGAATTGACCTTTGCCAGTTTTTCGTACTGCCGTTCCCTGGCATATGTTTGAGCCTGTAAATCCTGAGCTTGCCTGCCGTAAAGGTAGCTTTTATTCAGGTATTGCTCCTGTAGCGCTTTTTGCTCCCGTATCTTTGCCATCATCTGCCTGGCAATATCTTCATAGTAATCCGCTGATGCAGAATGATCCATGCCAGTTATTATTTTCTGGGCAGCATCGTTCATTACCTTCTCTGTTGCCATAGATACAGGTGAAATCAGTGTAATCACTGAAGCAGTCATATACAGAATAATCGCTTTTCCAGCTTTCGCCATCGCGCTTCTTCCGATTAAATAAATCTGGCGACAAACAGGATTTAATTTCAATTCTAATTGTGAAGTTTTTGTGATTAATATGTGAAGAATATGTCAGGAAATGTGCGTTGTCAAGCAAGCTCAACCTTAATCATTGAATGGTTTTTCTAATGTCATAGACGTCTGTTATAGTGTTTTCCCAACTCAAAATCGGCACGGAAGAGGGCGATGCAACCTATAATAAGAACTGACGGCGGAACAAGATAAACTCCACATTTTATCCAAGCAAACATAAAGGTTTATCCGTAACCCTCCGATAAAGCAATGAAATGAAATGTCTTTTCGGCTAAGATTCTGCCTGGAGGAATAATATGAGAAAGAAGAAATCCGTAAGGACTGTGACCGCGCTCATGCTCTCAATATCAGTCGCCGCGGCGATGATGGCGGATATCGCGAGCGCCGCTGCGGAAACAAACGCGGATAAAGGGTTCCGGTGGAGAAATGGCGCAGAAGTCTATTCCAAGGTTTGTAGTTATTGCCATGAAGGTCAGGTAGGACCGCGCCTTTTCGGCCGAGAACTTCCGCCGGAATATACTCGTGCCGTAGTACGAAACGGGAACAGGGCAATGCCTCCATTCCGCCCGTCGGAAATCGACGATGAGTCGCTGGCGAAATTGGCCGAATATATCCAGCGCAATTAATCAGCAAGGTGCGAGCTGAGGAGGGATCGTGGACGTACGCAGACGTAATCTCATGAAAGGCCTGGTGACGGGAGGAACGCTATTAGCGCTTGGAATTCCTCCACGAGTGTTTGCAAGTACAACGGCGGGAAGCGCGCGGAAATTTGGATTACTCCTGGGAAATACTCCAGTAGACGCGGCATTCGCAGCAGGAGTTCGCACTGCTTACGCTCTCAGCAGTAATGCAAGGCTAAACGGAGTTGCTGAAAGTGAGGCAACAGGGCGAGCGGGGTCGATTGGGAAAGCCTGGTTCTCTCCACCCCGCGTGATAAAACTGAAAGGCGGATTGCTTACCGAGTATGAGGTAGTGGGGAAACTGCTCGAAGGTGCCCGTGGAGTGCGCTGGATTGCTGTCATGGATGATGGCAGTGCGGCGGTTTTCATGGAATTGATGCGCAATGCCGGTGCAGGACTGATTCTTCGGGGTTCACACGCATTCTCCCGTCATGGGGCCTCCGGCGGCTCCAGCTTCTCCCAGGAGGTTCCAGAGCTTCGGCATGTGTGGACCGCCGTATCGCCAGAATTCAGTGCGGGTGATGCTCTTGCGGAAAAACTCCTTCCGGGTTACAACAGTTTTTCTATCGTAGAGGATTTTCTTTCGAGCGAGCATTTCGCTGCCAGAATGTACCCTCGGAGATTAAATAAGCCTAAACCGGGCTTCCTCAGTTACCGGTTGGATGGATTTGATGATATTCATCTTTACTGTTCCGGTCTTTCGGCAGCAGACGGCTGTGAATCGGTGGGTTGGAGCAAGGCAGGCACGTGGGTGCCCCTCAAAGGGCAGGAATTGGAATCCGACGAGGGTTCAACGCGACCGAGGCCTGCGCAGATGCAATTGACCGGCTGGATTGAATCCGTAGGATATGCCGCCATGACTGCCGCGATGGGATTGCATTCATATCAAATCCCGTGCTCCCAACGGGCATTCGTACACCAGCTACCGCTCGGGCCACATCCTCGACGGAATGTGCGCACCGAACGATTCGCCTCATTCGTAATAGAGACCTAACCCGGATAGGAGCAAGGGACTCAAAATGTCAAATAAATATATCGCATTGCCGAAAGGAATGTCCGAAAAGACTTTCGATTCTGCCATAGGGGATTTTCGCAGTGTGCTCGGCGACGCAGCCGTGCTTACCAGCCCACAGCAGCTTGCCCCTTACATCAAAACGATGATGCCCGTGCCTGATTCGGACCACACTCCATCCGCCGCGTTGATGGCGACGACGGTGGAGGAGATCCAGAAAATTGTCGGCATATGTAACCGGTACAAGGTTCCCATCTGGACCATTTCCACTGGAAAAAATCTGGGCTACGGCTCGGCGGCACCGGTTGAGCGCGGACAGGTGGTCCTCGATCTCAAGCGAATGAACCGCATCCTGGAAGTCGACAAAGATCTGGCTTATGCCCTGGTTGAGCCGGGAGTGACTTACAAGCAGCTCTATGACTATATCGCCGAGCATAAGCTGGGACTGTGGCTATCCATGCCTGCTCCTTCCGCAATTGCAGGACCGGTCGGCAATACGCTTGACCGTGGAGTGGGCTATACCCCCTACGGAGAACATTTCCTGTTTGCCTGCGGTATGGAGGTGGTCCTGGCAAATGGCGAAGTGCTGCGCACCGGAATGGGGTCGATGCCGAATTCCAATACCTGGCAAGTGTTCAAGTGGGGGTACGGACCCTATCTGGACGGGATTTTTACTCAATCCAATTATGGCATTGTCACCAAGTTCGGCTTCTGGCTTATGCCCGCCCCACCTGCTTTCAAGCCTTTCGTCATTCAGTACGAGAATGAGGAAGATATCGTGGAGATCGTGGAAATCATTCGTCCGCTACGCATCAGCGGGGTGATTCCAAATGCAGTTGTCATTGCCCACGCGTTATATGAAGCGCCCGTCAAGGCCCGCCGCAGTGACTATGTGACCGGCCCAGGGGCTATTCCGGATGCGGCAGTGCGCAAGCTCGCGAAGGACCATCATCTGGGTATCTGGAACGTGTATGCCGCACTGTATGGTACGCCAGAACAGAACGAGGTGAACTGGAAGATTGTGACCCAGGCATTCGGCAAGTCCGGCAAAGCGAAGATTCTGACCGAGCGGGAGGCGGGCGACGATCCTGCCTTTAAATATCGCGCATCTCTCATGCGCGGCGACATGACACTTCAGGAGTTTTCATTGTACAACTGGCGCGGGGGCGGCGGCTCCATGTGGTTCGCGCCGGTGTCTCAGGCAAGAGGAAGCGAGACGCTGAAACAGATGGCGTTAACCAAGGAAATCCTTGCCAAGTATGGTCTGGATTATTCCGGAGAATTCATCGTCGGAATGCGCGATATGCATCATATCGTAGACGTGCTCTATGACAAGACCGATCCGGGTCAGGTCAAGGCGGCATACCAGTGTTTCGATGAATTGCTGACAATCTTTTCTGCGCAGGGGTATGGAACCTACCGCGTCAATACGGCGTTTATGGATAAGGTGGCGGAAACATACGGACCGGTACAGCGTCAAGTCCACAAGACGCTAAAGAAGGCGCTGGACCCAAACGGTATCCTGGCTCCGGGAAAATCCGGTATTCGCTGACCCTTGGCTGGCCGATAAACTAAATCGGCCAGCAAGATAGTATATTCTCAGTGAAGGCCTCCTCACTGAGGGGAGGCGCTTCTTAATCAGGATAGTCCGCGACGACTCCTTCTTGTTCCGATCCACCCGATCAATGTAAGACCGGCGAGCATCATGGCGTAGGTAGCGGGTTCCGGAGCAGGGGACACGGGCCCTTCTTCGATGGCAAGATTCACGCGGGCAAAAGTGGAAGGATTGAACTGAAGGTTCTCGGCATTAATAAGCAGTTCATTCCCCACCAGACGCACGTCGGATGACTGCAGTCCCAATGTTGTCACGCTGCTGTCAATTTTTGCTGCGGCAATGCTTCTCGCGATGTCGGGATCAAACTGAAAAACATACGTATTTTGAAATCCGGAGCCAAAATGTGAAAAAGGGGCGGAGTTGGCAAAGTCGATGGTGATGTAGTCGTTGGCGATATTGATAGCAACATCAACAAGATTTGGCATGACTCCAGGCCGCGCTTCTGTTGCTGCTCCCGCATTGAAAAGGTTTGCCACGTGGGGATATTCGATTCCCGGTCCAATCGTCACCGTCTTTTCAAGAGAGGTGATGACCGGGGAACTGGATGATGTATCCTGCACGACTGTTCGAAGGGTGACTTCGGCGCCGTTCAACCCCGCATAGGCGGGCATGGTTAACAGGAGAGTTGTTGTCAGAACAAGCTTTTTCATCTTTCGCTCCTTGTATTATTTATGTTAGAGAGTTACGAATCAGCTAAAACATTTTGTGAATGTGGCACTTGGAATTCAATTCTATAGCTAAAATTGAAGATGAGGTAATTTTTTATATGGGTGGAAATTTCTCCCGCGCTCTATGCAAAAGAATGAACGGGGCTTAAATAGAGGAGGCTGTATAGATGGAAATCCAGGCAGCGACGATTCGACAGAAGGGCGGGCCTTTCAGGATCGAGAATTTGACTCTGGATGAGCCAAGGCCAGAAGAGGTGCTGATTCGTATTGTGGCCACTGGCATGTGCCATACCGACATGGTGGCGCGCGATCAGCTTTATGATGTTCCCCTGCCGATCGTGCTTGGGCATGAAGGAGCGGGTGTTGTCGAGCGGGTAGGCGGCAACGTGAAGAAAGTAGCAGCAGGAGATCACGTAGTGCTAACCTATATGTGGTGCGGCCACTGCAGACCGTGTCTCCAGGGTGATTTGACCTATTGCCAGAATTTCTATGCGCTGAATTTTGGCGGCGCCAGGGAAGACGGCAGCAGCTCCACTCGCGATGCGCATGGTTCGCTTCATGACCATTTCTTCGGCCAGTCGTCGTTCGGGACCTTTGCTCTTACCCACGAACGCAATGCGATCAAGGTGCCGAGGGAAGCTCCGCTGGAACTTCTTGGTCCGCTTGGCTGCGGCATTCAAACTGGCGCCGGTGCAGTGATGAATGCGCTTAAAGTCGCTCCAGGCGCCAGTTTTGCAGCTTTCGGCGGGGGAGCGGTAGGGCTGAGTGCGGTAATGGCGGCTCGCGTCGCGGGCGCCATAACGATTATTGCTGTGGATGTCGTTCCATCCCGGCTGGAGCTGGCGAGAGAGCTCGGGGCAACCCACACGGTGAATAGCCGCGAAACCGATCCTGTCGCGGCGGTGCGCAAGATCAGTGGCGGCGGCGTAGAGCACACTCTTGAATCCAGCGGCCGCCCCGAGGTATTGCGCCAGGCCATTGATGCCCTGGCTATCCGCGGCACCTGCGGCATTGTCGGCGCGCCCGCTCTTGGAACAGAGGCCAGCTTTGACGTGAATGGCGTAATGACCACCGGCAAGCGCATCATCGGGATCATCGAAGGCGATAGCACGCCGGACCTCTTCATACCAGCCCTTGTCGAGCTTTATATGCAGGGACGCTTTCCATTCGACAAGCTTGTAAAGTTTTACCCTTTTGACAGGATCAATGAGGCGGCAGAGGATAGCGAGAAGGGTATCACCATCAAGCCGATTATCAGGTTGGCATTATAAGAAATCCTATAGCCCCGCTTCTTGCGTATACGGGGAGGACGGAGAGGAAACCGCTTCCCGCGAATATTGCACTCAATCCTCATGCAGTAAGCGAAAGCGCTGTGCGAGAAAGTCAATGAGCGTTCGCACCGATGGCAGAAGTCCGCGTCGAGATGGAAATACAGCGTGGATAATTTCCCGGTGAGGGGTCCAATCGGGTATGAGTCTGACCAGCGAACCTGCTGCCAAATGATCACGTACCATCAGCACAGGTAGTTGTACTATTCCCACACCAGCCAATGCCGCATTTCTTAAGGTAATCATATCGGTGGTGATTAAACGCGGCATGTGATGAAGCGTTGCCTGGGCGCCATCCGGGCCATGCAGCACCCAGTTGTGGATTTGCTGAGGCGTCCCCAGTCCGAGGCTAGGCCAGCTGCTCAACTCGCCAAGTGTGCGAGGAAAACCGAAGTGCCGTACAAGCGCCGGACTGCCCACCAGACACTGCCCCCGATCAGCCAGAACCCGCATGATCAGATCACTATCCTGCAAGGGTGGGGGTCGCACGCGAATGGCTACATCCACTGCTTCGCTCAGCACATCCACACGCCGGTTGGTGGCCTCAAGATAGAGCGTGATGCGCGGATAACGCACCATAAAGTCGGCCAGCATCACCCCGACATTCACATGCAGCAGCGCCACGGGACATGTTAGACGGACGACACCCCGAGGTTCAGCTTGCATTGCGTCTATTGCTTCCTGAGCGGCCTCCGCTTCCACGAGCATCGCTTTGCAATGCTCGTAATAGGTCTGCCCGACTTCAGTAACCGCAAAGCGCCGTGACGAACGCTGGATTAGGCGCACCCCAAGCCGCTCTTCCAGTGTTGCGATGCGACGGCTGAGCTTTGATTTGGGCACTCCCAGCGCCCGGCCCGCCTGCGTAAAGCCGCCGTAATCGACTGCCTGAACATAGTAGTAAAGGTCATTCAAATCTTGCACAGCATTGCCTATTGTCCTAAAAATAGGACTCTGATAGCTATTTTAGCAGCCTACACACTTACTGGTTTCGAATCTATACTTTCATTACATCCTATTAATCAGGAGTTCGACATGAAAAGAATTCTCGGTATTTATAATGCACCTCGTTCCCATTGGGTGGGAGACGGCTTCCCCGTGCGTTCCATGTTCTCGTACCAAAGTCACGGCAAGCAACTCAGTCCTTTCCTGTTGCTCGATTATGCAGGGCCAGCCGATTTTTCACCTGCTGACAGGCCTCGCGGTGTGGGCAAGCATCCTCACCGCGGTTTTGAGACAGTCACCATCGTTTACAAAGGTGAGGTGGCGCACCGCGACTCGACCGGACAAGGGGGAACTATCGGTCCAGGTGATGTGCAGTGGATGACGGCGGGCGGAGGCATCCTGCATGAGGAGTTTCATTCCCCAGCATTCACTGAATCCGGCGGCATACTGGAAATGGTACAGTTGTGGGTGAATCTGCCAGCCAGGGACAAAATGACTGCGCCCGGCTATCAAGCCATCCTCGACCGTGATATCCCAAGGGTAGTACTCCCTGGCGAGACGGGAACGGTTCGCGTAATTGCAGGCGAGTATGCCGGTCATGCAGGTCCAGCCAGAACCTTCACGCCAATGCACGTCTGGGACATGCGGCTGAAACAGGGGGGGATGACCAAATTGATACTTCCTGAAGGATGGAACGTGGCAGTGATTGTTCTGCATGGAACCGTGCTCGTAAATGACGAAACAATTGCTCGTGAGGCGCAGATGGTGGTGTTGGATCGGGCGGGTCAAGACCTCTCGATTGAAGCCAACAACGACGCTGTAGTATTGCTGCTAAGCGGCGAACCCATTGATGAGCCCATTGTTGGTCATGGCCCATTCGTGATGAACAGCCAGCAGGAAATTATCCAGGCCATGAATGATTTCAACAGTGGTCGCTTCGGGCAAATAACCCATTAGTTCCAGTTTGCTGTTTCCGGCGAAGCGACAGCTATTTTCAGTCAGGCAGGGATCATTCATTCCAATCGCATATTCCTGCGCGCGTCGCGTCAAATGATGCAGGATCGGGTGGAGCGGATAGCAGGAATTCGTTCCTTCTTTTAGCTATCACAATGAACGAAAGGAAAAACATGACTCTTAGACTTCACATCATTATCTGCAGTACCCGGCCGGGCCGGGTGGGACCCTCCGTTGCCAGATGGTTTCATGAATTTGCCGTACAGCACGGAAAATTTGAGGCGGTGCTGGTCGATCTGGAGGAATTCAATCTGCCGGTATATGATGAGCCCGAACATCCGGTTCGTCAGCACTACCAGCATGAGCATACGAAGAAGTGGGCGGCCAGTGTGGAGGCGGCAGATGCCTATATATTTGTGACGCCGGAATATAATTTCGGGTCCCCACCTTCTCTCCTGAATGCGCTCAACTACGTTTACAAGGAATGGAATTATAAGCCTGCGGCACTGGTAAGCTACGGTGGAGTCTCAGGTGGCATGCGCGCAGCACTGGTTGAAAAACTTACTCTTACGACACTGAAAGTGATGCCTATGATGGAGGCGGTTGCGATCCAGAATGTGTCGGCACATCTGGACGATGTCGAGAATTTTGTGCCGAACGAACATCATATAAGTTCGGGTACATCGCTGCTCAATGAACTACATAAGTGGGCAGTGGCGTTGAAAACAATGCGACAATGACTTTAACCCTGGCTTGTCGTCGTCAACCTCATTATCACCCTTGAAATGCCCCGGATTGGCGCCTTGCTCTCGTTATCCCGTGAACACCATACATCACTGGTAGTGGCGCGGGATGCGCGGCGTGCAGCCAGTACTGGCGACCCAGCCGCCTTATCCGCAGCTATCAAGCATATCGAGAGCCATTGGGCTACGCTTCTAGTCCGGCATTTCGAGGTGGAGGAACGGCTGCTGGAAACTCTGGGGAGCGCGTTCGATGCAGAAGTGGCAGCACGAATTCGCGCGGAACACAAAGAATTACGGGGATTGGCCTGCAATAGCTGCGAGCTTGACCCGATGGAGCGGTTGCGCCGATTCAGCGACCTTCTCGGTTCGCACGTGCGTTACGAGGAACGGTTTGTTTTTCCACAGCTGCAATCACATCCCGGCATTATCAATGCGGATGTATAGCTTGTGCGGCCGCTCAAGTTTTTCCAGAAAGCCTGTTAGTCAAAAGTCAAAAGGAGATGTATGCATTTTCCCGATTTCTATGAAAAAGCGCCTGTTGTACGCACTCGCGACCCATTTGCTGCCATGCTCGGCGCCGCTCGTGATGGCATGCTGGAATACTGTTATGTGGACGCTGTACGCCTTGCCGGACACTCCTGTCCTACAGTTGCGGGCGCGTTTCTGGTGGGGCGCGCAGCATTGGCTGCTCTGTACCCTGATGAGCCTGCCGAACGCGGCAATATTGCCGTGCACATGCCGGCGCCTGAGCACGAAGGGGTGACGGGTGTCATGGCGCAAGTACTGACTTTGCTCACAGGGGCTGCTTCCGACAATGGTTTTCATGGTATTCGGGGACAGTTCAGGCGCAAGGGTTTGCTCACTTTCGCGGAACAACGGGAAGGGGAGGCGATTACCTTCAAACGCCTCGATACGGGTGCGAGTGTAGCGGTTCATCTCAACGTTTCGCCGGTGCCGGCGGATCCCGCTCAGGGAGAGCGGTTGGCTGCCATCCTGGAGGGTCATGCAAACGACCTGCAGCGCGGGGCGTTTTCACAGGCATGGCAGGAACGTGTACGCCGCCTGCTATTGGAGTTTGCGGATGATCCCGATGTGATAAAAGAGTGAGGCCTGTATGACAGTTCTGCAATAGCATTTGGCACTCCAATCCGGATAGCAAAGGAAAATGCTGACAAAAGTCTGGGTTTATGTTGCTACCGTGAGCTACCGCACAATGTTTCGTGCCCATTTATGCGATGTTTGGGAGCAATAATATTCCCAACAGAGTTCGATCATGAAAGAAACGGTCAGCGATTTCCTGGTTCGGCGTTTGTCCGAATGGGGGGTAAAACGTATCTTTGGCCTTCCTGGCGACGGCATCAACGGCATTATGGGGGCAATCAATCGAGTTTCAGATAAGCTCGAATTTATCCAGGTCAGGCATGAAGAGATGTCGGCGTTCATGGCATGCGCACACGCCAAGTTCACAGGGGAGGTGGGCGTTTGTCTGGCCACCTCGGGCCCAGGAGCCATCCACCTGCTTAACGGTTTATATGATGCCAAGCTCGATCATCAGCCAGTGGTGGCGATAGTGGGTCAGCAGAAACGTACCGCTCTGGGGGGCAGCTACCAGCAGGAAGTCGAGCTTGTTTCGCTCTTCAAGGATGTGGCGCATGAGTATGTTCATATTGTGACAACGCCAGGGCAAGCGCGCCACGTGCTCGATCGGGCTATGCGTATTGCAAAGGCCGAGCATAACGTATGCTGCGTTATTGTTCCCAATGACATCCAGGACATGGAGTTTGTGAAACCCCCTCACGAACATGGCACGATTTATTCGGGAGTAGGATATCGGCCTCCGCATGTGGTTCCAGAGATTGAGGACCTGCAACGGGCCGCGGATGTGCTGAACGATGGATCGAAGGTGGCGATTCTGGTTGGCGCGGGAGCATTGAATGCAACAAGTGAAATTCTCCAGGTGGCTGATCTGCTCGGTGCGGGAATTGCCAAGGCTCTACTGGGAAAAACTGTGGTCCCTGACGATCTGCCTTATGTGACAGGGACGATCGGCATGCTAGGCACAAAGCCGAGCTACAGCATGATGACGGAGTGTGACACGCTCCTGATGATCGGTTCCAGCTTTCCCTATTCCGAATTTCTGCCTGAGGAGGGGCAGGCGCGCGGTGTCCAGATCGATATCGATGGACGAATGATGAGCATGCGGTACCCGATGGAGGTAAACCTCGTCGGGAATAGTGGGGATACGCTAAAGCTGTTGATACCGTTACTCAAAAGGAAGGAAGACCGTACGTGGCGCAATCGTATCGAGAGCAATGTCGACGAGTGGTGGAAGAAAATCGAGGCAAGAGCGATGGAGCCGGCAAACCCCATCAATCCCCAGCGCGTATTCTATGAGTTATCGCCACGGCTTCCGGATAATTGCATTCTCACAGGCGATTCGGGTTCTTCAACTTTCTGGTATGCGCGAGATATTCGAATCCGTAAAGGCATGATGGCTTCGCTCTCTGGCGGTCTTGCTACGATGGGCTCAGCGGTGCCCTATGCGATCGCGGCTAAATTTGCGTACCCTGACAGGGTGGTAATAGCCGTGACAGGAGATGGCGCCATGCAAATGAATGGCATGAACGAGCTCATTACCATCGTCAAATACTGGCGGCATTGGAGCGATCCACGGTTAGTGGTACTGGTTTTGAATAATCGCGATCTGAACCTGGTAACCTGGGAACAGAGGGCCACTGAGGGTGATCCGAAATTCGATGCCGCTCAGGATCTTCCGGATGTCCCATACGCAAGTTATGCAAAACTGATTGGTCTGCACGGTATACGCCTCGACCGCCCGGAAAATATCGCCAGCGCGTGGGATTATGCCTTGACCGCAGATCGGCCGGTAGTGCTCGAGGCATGTACCGATCCGAACGTGCCACCGTTGCCACCCCATGTCACTTTCAAACAGGCGAGAGCCTATGCCTCGGCAATTATGCAAGGTGATTCAGACTCGAGGGAAATCTTCAGGGAGACAGTAAAGCAGATTTTTGCCTGAGCAATTTCGTATGCTGGGGCAGCACGCGATAATAAGCTCACCATTCCAGTTTGGGGTGAATTTGTAGTTGAAAACTCGACGCACTGCTTCGCTTTCGAATAGAGCCGTCCGGATGGTAAGCCCATTCACCGTTCCGTCCCCGTAACGATTGCGCACACGATTTAGCACACACCCTTTGATGGACAGGTCGGCTGCAAAGAGATAGTCATTGAGTGCTGCTATCGTGTTAAATCATTGATGCTCCCCTTGTTGTCGCGTAGGTGGCGTTCTACGAGGCAAAATTGTGTTATGACTTTTCTGGGGTGGAAGCTCGCCATTTATCGTGTAGGTAGGGCATGGTCCTGAATACCCCGGTATGGAGGGAGATCGCGTTGAGGTGATCTTGATTACTCGTTGGGCACCTGTTCCTGCCGCTGCTTCCGCAACTGCATCTCTGTTCAGATTTGGGGGATTACAAATGATATAGCCGTTGAATCTGTGAAGAGGTGTCCCGGGCGGCATGTAGCTGCCGGGGTATTGAAAGCGGGATACCGGATCAATATAAGGCTGCATGGGCAGCACAATGACTGGCCGGCCAAACAAATGCGTGTTGAGCGGAGTGCCACCATGAGCTTGTGCGAATACGCCAGGCTGATTTACAGGTGTTGGGGAATAAAAGGACGGGTAAAAAGAGCTGCCAAGGACACTTGGCGTCAATTCCGCTGTGGGTTCGGCTACCAGAACAGTGCCTTCTGGCGCACCCATCTCTCCCGACCCCAACTCTTGTGCTGTTGCGCTATTTGAATATGGCAGACCAAATATAAGAAGCGTTAAGAGTTTTTTTATCACAGAATTTCGCTTAAAAAGTATGGATAAAGCTTTGGAAGCAGGAGATAGGATGGTATTTGTGGACGACCCAACAACCTTTAATTTATAACCCTGACGGGAGAAAAATCAATTTTGCTGTGATTGGATAATTCAGGGAAAAAATCCCTTTCTCTTAAAGGTCAAGTTGAGGGCAACAAATAGCTTGACAATAGCCGGTAACGGTGTATAATTCGCCACCATATTGTGGATTGTCGTGCACGATCACAAAACTAAAAACTCCGCTGTAGCGGTTGTACATCCACCCGTCTAGTGCGGGTTTTTTATTGCCCGCTTTTTAAGCGGGTTTTTTATTGTCTGTTGAAGCCTGATACCTACGCATAGTATCAAATAAGAAAGATCGGCAAGTAAGCTATTTTTTACTTGTAATAGCAGAGGTAATAAAACTTTGGCGGAAGATAAAAATGTTTGCAAGAAACTGTACCTTCTATGGTGTCAGAAAATAATTGAACCGGTGTGCGATGCCTGCTTAGCATCTTACAGCTTCGTTATTGATATCAGAAGACGGAACTGAACAGTCGATAGACGCGGTGCTTCGATAAACATCCCTTAAGTCTCGTTCATCATCTGTCTCGTTCATCACCTCGATCCTGCAACTCAGATCGAAGCGAATGGAAGACAAAGGATGGAGGGCAGCTCTAGATCAGCTGTTCCCACGTTCAGTTAATTCTAAGCCCGTATCCGGTATTTGCAGTAATAGCCAACCCGCCTCGAGCGGGTTTTTTTATGTCCGCTTCTCGCGGGTTTTTCGAGGCAACAACACAAATGTTTACGAGAAAATGATTACGGCAATCAAATCAATGATTGGTGCCATCAAGCCAGTAATTGAGGCAATCAGACCAAGGATTACAGCAATCCTGGTTGCCATTTTTGCAGCCCTTGCTTTTACCGGTGGATACTTTGTCAGTGATTGGCGATCTGAATCGCAGATGCAGCGCTTGAGTTCGCAGAATGCAGTATTGTCGGCGGCAAATGAAAAGTGTGCATTGGATATCCAGTCGGTGAGGACAGCGATGAGTACGTTGACAGAAGTGGCGGCTGAGAGAGAAAAAAATGCAGCCGAGGCAATGCGTCATGCGACTGCTGCTGCGGCAAAGCACATAAGCCATGCAAAGAAAATACGCACCCTTCCATCAGTAGCACCCGAGCATCAGTATGAGGCAATCACGAGAGAGCAGATAGAGTATGTGCAGAGCCGCCATCAGACCGATTAGATTCAACTCCGTGTATCCCCATAGCGCCTCCTCGCGATTCAATCGCTGCTTGCTAGCCCACTTGGCGCTGGTTTTTGCGACCTTATTGGCCGGTTGTGCGGGGAAGCCGGTGATTCAGACTCAGGTGATCGAGAAACCTGTTGCTGTCCCTTGTCTCGTTGATACTCCATCCGAGTGCAAGTCGGCCTATGCGATTGATCGCGTGTCAATCAAGGACGACCCTCTAACGATCAATAGAGCGCTGCGTACGGAAATAGAAGAAAGATCGGCATGTGAGGTCAAATTACTTGCTGCATTGAGAGGATGCAAGAAGGGTATGAGGAGCCTGTAAAAGGAAATGGAAAGGGAAGCGCTGATAAAGCCGGACATGTGGAAATTCGAGAGTGAAATATCCAGCGAGGAAACAGAAAAGGGTGCAATAAGCGTAGAGCCTGCGAGTCCGAAAAAGAGCAGTCGAGCCATAAAGAAGCGTGAGGTAGTTGACGCGATCTTTGCTGGCATTTCACTTGGAAAGTCGGCTCGTGCAATGTGCGTGGAGGTTGGCATCAGTCAGAGGGTTTTATGGAACTGGCTAGCGAGTGACGAAGAACTTATGCGCCAATATCAACGTGCCAAGGAGCTTTGCGTGGATGCCTACGCGGAGGAAATCATCGAAATTTCGGACGAGGGATCAAGAGATACGTATGTCGATGAGAAGGGGCGGGAGGTCATAAACCGGGAGGTTATTGCGCGCGCGCAATTGCGCATCGATGCACGCAAGTGGTATGCCGCACGACTGGCACCAAGGAAATATGGCGACAAATTACCTGTCACACACGAAGGCGGCGATGCCAAGAAATCCGTAGTGCATAATATCGCGATAGCCTTTGTCGCTCCGGAAGACGGGGTCGACAAGCTAAACATGTCGTCTTAAAAAACTGGTCGGAAGCTATGACTTTCCATAGAGCTGAATTCCCCGTAAAGCTCAAATTTTTATTTGAACCTGCGCGATACAAGGTTTTATATGGGGGGAGGGGAGGGGCGAAATGCCTTGGCCTTGGAACGCCTGTCTTGATGTTCGATGGAACAATCAAGGCTGTGGAGGAGGTTGCGGTTGGGGATCTGGTAATGGGGCCTGATTCAACCCCAAGAACGGTTATCTCCACGATTCGTGGAGAGTCTGAACTTTTTAGAGTTTCTCAGACTTCCGCCATGACATACGTTGTTAATGATGAGCATATCCTTTCCCTCAGAAAATCGAAATCAAGTTCGATGGATACGGGCGGCACGATGCCAAGTGGAAACCTCAGAAGGCCAAGAGGCAGATATCCAGATTGGCCCGATGTGACAAACATCCGAATTGTGGATTACATAGCGCAATCGAAGCGCTGGAAAGATCACTTTCGCGGATATAAGGCTGGCCTGATTCAATTTGATCAGCGTCCAGTTCCAGTTAATCCTTATCTACTCGGTGTGTGGCTTGGCGACGGTCTTCATCGTAAGTTGATGATTACGTCTGCCGATGAAGAAATTATTGAATGGATGCGCGAGTTTTGCGTTGAGAATGATCTGATTTTTACCAAAGGCGGCAAGAAAGGAAATCTTGCTTCTGATTACAGGCTGGGCAGGAACCCAGCAAACGGGCGAGAAAATCCAGTATGGCGTGGGTTTAAAGAACTTGGTGTCGTATCGAACAAGCATATTCCGCAAATCTATCTATCAAACAGCGAAGAGATCAGGCTTCAAGTGCTTGCTGGGCTGATTGATACTGATGGATCAATGAAAAAAAACGGTTACGCGATAGCGCTTGCAAACGAGAGGCTTGCTAATGAAATAAAGCTCTTAGCCGATACGCTTGGTTTCCGTACTTCAATTTCCAAAAATAGAACAGTATGTACAAATAATGGGGTGCACGGAGTTGCTTGGAGAGTTGGAATCAATGGGGATTGCTGGAAGATTCCATGCAAAGTAAAGCGAAAGCAGATAAGGAAAGAAGACTACAAGCCGAATAAGGACAAGATGCTGTCCTATTTCAGTGTAGAGAGCATAGGTGCTGGCCCTTACGCCGGGTTTTCTATAGATGGCGATCACTTGTTTTGCCTTGCTGATGGCACTGTGACACATAACTCGTGGGGTGTTGGCAGGGCATTATTGATTCAGGCGGCTGCAACCCCATTGCGCATCTTGTGTGCGAGAGAATTTCAGAATTCTATCGTCGAATCTGTGCATCATTTATTGAAAGCTCAGATAGAGGCCATCGGTTTAAGCTCATTTTACGAAGTGCAAAACAACGTTATCCGGGGAGCAAACGGTTCCGAGTTCATCTTTGCCGGTCTGCATAGCAATGTAACCAGGATCAAGTCGTTCGAGGGTGTGGACAGGGTCTGGGTGGAAGAAGCACAGACAGTGAGCAAGACAAGTTGGGATACGCTTATTCCGACTATTCGTAAAGAGGGGTCGGAAATCTGGGTGACTTACAACCCTGAGCTCAATACTGATGAGACTCATCAGCGGTTTGCAGTCAATCCCCCTGTTGGCGCTGTCGTAGTAAAAATCAATTGGAATGACAACCCATGGTTTCCGGAGACCCTGCGACGGGAAAAGGATGAACTGAAAGCGCGTGACCCGGATGCTTACCAGAACGTATGGGAAGGGAATTGTAGGGTAACGTTGGACGGAGCGGTTTATGCGAAGGAGCTGCGATTGGCACAGGAAGAAGGAAGGATACGGAGTGTGCCATATGATGAGGCAAAGCCGGTACACACCTTCTTTGATCTCGGCTGGGCCGACAACACCAGCATCTGGTTTGCGCAGACCGTTGGTAACGAACTCAGGTTGATCGATTACTACAGTAATAGTCAGATGCCAATTCAGCATTATATCGGAGTGCTGCAAAACAAAGGGTATATGTACAGTACAGATTGGTTACCACACGATGCCAGGGCTCGAACGTTGGCAACCGGACGTAGCGTGGAGGAAATTATGCTTGCAGCGGGGCGACAAGTAAGAATTGTGCCAAATCTCTCCATTCATGATGGTATCAACGCGGCGAGAACTATCTTTCCACGTTGCTATTTTGATGAGCTGAATTGTGCAGAAGGCCTGCAAAGCCTGAGGCATTATCGATTTGATGTCGATCCCGATTCCGGTCAATTCAGCGCAAGACCCTTACATGATTATCACAGCCATGCAGCCGATGCCTTTCGCTATTTTGCTGTGGCAATCGAGGAGGATAAACCGGCTGTGAGTGCGCGAGGCATTAATATGAAAGGTTGGCGGGCATGACTGAGGCAGGTGTTACGGCAGATATTTCGATTGAAGCTTACGACAAAATATGCCGCGATATTCGGGATCAACCGAAGTGGCGAGCGGACTCGGACACGGACTGTGATTATTACGACGGCGCGCAGACCAGCGCGGAGGTGATCGAGCGGCTGAAGATGGCAGGTATTCCTCCCCAGGACTCCAATCTGATCAAGCCGACGATCAATGCAGTATTGGGGTTGGAAGCGCGTAGCCGAACGGATTACAGGGTGACGGCGGATGATGAGAGCCAGGCAGAGATTGCGGAAGGTCTTTCCGCAAAAATCAAGGAGGCCGAGACCGAGTCACGGGCAGACCGGGCCATGTCAGATGCGTATTCCAGCATGATCCGTGCAGGTATCGGGTGGGTGGAAATATCCCGGGAATTTGATGCGCTCAAATATCCGTATCGTGTCCGGGAGGTGCATCGTAACGAAATTTACTGGGACTGGAGTTCAAGAGAGCCGGATCTGTCCGATGCTCGATATTTGCGACGCGATAAGTGGATAGACCAGCTTCAGGCTGCACTTATGTTCCCGGACAGGGCGGAAATCATTGCAAATAGCTGGAAGGGGTGGAATGGCACGGATGTATATGAAGGTTATGACAACAGCCTGGCGAGAGCCTATGAAATCGAGCAGGCATGGAGTCGCAACCAGGAAGATTACCTGAACCGAAACTCGGGTATGGTCAGGCTTTCCGAATTATGGTATCGGCATTTCGAGGATGCATACGTCCTAGTATTGCCTGATGGGAAGGTGATCGAATACAGCGAGGATAATCCATATCATCAGGCAGCGGTTGCCCAAGGTCTCGTGCAGGTCCAGAAGTCGGTTCTCACCAGGATGCGGGTTTCAATCTGGCTGGGGCCGCATAAACTCATGGACGTTCCGAGCCCATTACCTCATTCAGATTTTCCATACGTTCCATTCTGGTGCTTTCGCAAGGATAGGAGTCGGGCTCCCTATGGATTGATTCGTGACATGCGGGGACCCCAGGATCAGATAATCGATCTGGATATTCTTCTCTACGAAGTCCTCAATTCAGTAAAAGTTGAAGTGGACAATGATGCGCTCGATCTCAGCCAGAATTCTTATCAGGAGGTTGCCAATAATATAAGCAGTCTGCGCTCGATGACCATCCTCAACTCTCAGCGAAGGAATTCCAGCGGCTTCAGGGTGATACGTGAGCATCAGCTTGCCGCCCAAGTGTTTCAGCTCGTGCAGGAACGCAAGCGCAGAATCGAAGAAGTGGGGGGAATCTATCGTACTATGCTGGGAGCACATACCTCAGCAAGTAGCGGTGTGGCGATCAACAGTCTGGTGGAGCAGGGTTCGACCGTGTTGGCGGAGCCCAATGATAATTTTCGCCATGCTCGCCGACTTGTTGGCCAGCAACTTCTTGCGCTGATCAAGGAGGATATGTTGGGCAGTCAGAAGGTCGTCACAATCAGACAAGGCGCAAAGCAAAAACTCATCTATTTTAATCATTCGGTGATGACTCCCGGTGGCCCGATCGTAGAGAACGACATTGCCACGGCTCAGGTTAAGGTTGTACTGGAAGATGTCCCCGCCACACCCAGCTTCCGGGCACAACAGTTGCAAGCATTCAGCCAGATTGTGCAAGCAGCACCACCCATGTATCAGGCGATTTTATACCCTGTAATGTTGGAGTTATCTGACTTACCTAACCGGCATGAACTGGCGGATCGCCTGCGCAAGCTCAGCGGCGGAGGAGGGCTCGATTAAGGGGCTGAGCAAACACGGCAGCAAAAGTCGGTGTTTTCGTTCAGCGCAATGCGCTTCGCTTATTGCCTACCAGGGGCCACGGACCACATAATCTACGCATAATCAAAATGAGCCGCTAGTATCCTGAGTTAGAAGTTCATTGAACAAATTGCTCATTTGCTGATCTCTGCCGATCTGTTGTTGATTCTGACGACTGCGCACCGGCAAAACCAGCTTGCCGAGGCACTCAAGCATTTCGTCAATCCGTATCGGTTGTTGATCATCGATGAGATCGGCTATTTGCCAATGAGCCAGGAACAGGCCAACCTGTTCTTCCAGGCGATGCCAAGTGCCATGAAAAAGGCAGCATGATCTTGACGAGCAATCTGCCGTTTGGGCAGTGGATCAAACCTTCGCCGGGGATGCCACGCTCACGGCCGCCATGCTAGATCGACTGCTGCATCACGCTCATGTGGCCTAGATTCAGGGAGAAAGCTTCCGTTTACGCGACAAGTGCCGCACCGGGCTGCTGGCCCGAAACAAACCCATCGAAAAGGAGGATATGCAATTGTAAAAAATTATCAGTAACACCAATAACACGACAAAGGGGTGTATCAAATTTCAATTATCGATAACGAAAAAACTGTATCAGTTTTAAATTGCCGTCGACACGGGCGTGGTGGAACCGGAAGGCTGCGCATATGGATCGGGTGTATCCGAAGCGTTGGTTTGATCAACTGGGGCTGGTTTCGCTACTCGATACAGTGCAGCGCTTTCAGTGTGTTTCACCGTATGCGGAGCCCCACGTATGGTGGGGTGGGGGCGGACGGCGAGAGTAATCTCCCCTCCAACCCGATTTGGAGGTATTAAAATGATTCGTCTTTTACGTGACACAACTATTGGTGGAATCCGCCATGGAATGGGTAGTCTCTTAAACCTCGACCCATCAATTGAACTGTATTTGCTGGCGAATGGCGATGCGGACCGTGGAACCGGAGTATTTTCGAGAGATCAAAACGGCAATATTGTTGGATTGACCGGTGATGGGGACGCAGGCATTCCCCTTGCGCTTTCGTATACCTGGAATACTCGCCCGAATGCATTCATCACCCCCGCCGGAACAGTAATCAATATACGGGATGTCGGGGGAGAAGCGGGATCGCTCTGGAAGGCCACCCCAGCGGGATGGGTTCCGCTCAATGGCTCGGTCAAGCTAGCATCTAAGTGGGGTTCTGTCACCTCTCCTGCTGCAAGCATTACAGGATCGACCGGAGCATTATTCATCGTAAATGGTGGTGCTGGATCGTCAGTTGTTCCCGCGACAATGCTGATACCTGGCCGTAGTTTGTTGCGAGTAGCAGCATTGTTTCACCGGCGCGGCGCAAATGGGACCGCCATAGCTAGGATTTATCTGGGTATAACGGGAACTACTGCAGACGCTACTGCTTTTAGCCTTAATTTTAACGGCGACTTACAGCAAACCAGAACCGACCTGGAGATAGGGACGGCAACTTCCAGTTCCCTGACATCTACATTCTGGCTGGCTCCAGGCGCTAGTGCGGCAAGCGCATTTTCAACCATGACTGCCAATATCAACACGGATGCTGCAATGAAATTGTCGATAGGCATTGCTTCCGCGAATGCGCTTGATTCTTTTGACTTGATCGGGTACTCAGTAGTACTGGAATCGCAATGAGTCTTTTGCTTGGCGTCAATCTTTCGCCCATAACCCCATTTCCTGTCGGGCACGAGAACTGGATGTTACCAGAAAGCTATAACGCGAACTTAAACAGCTCTTACTACCATCAGTGCGTGATGGATACAGACGGGATACTGTATACCGTCCACTGGAGAGACCTCGAAAGCGAGGCAGGCGTCTATAATTTTTCGGCTGTTATGTCCGCGCTAAATTTCGCCGCGACTAACGGAAAAAAAATGATTATAAGGGTGTTTTATAAGAGCTATTCGGGCACGCAGCCAAAACCAATCCCTAGCTACATGCTGAACGACGAGATCACCTACGGTGGCTCCCCATCCCAAGGGGGAGTCAGGCCCAATGCATTCGGCGGGCATACACCGAGATTCGAGCATCCGGCAGTAATGGAGCGTTTCAAAGCGCTTATCACCAGCATGGCGGATAAGTTTGGCAACCATCCTGCCTTGCAAGGGATGGCACCAGATGAATCCGCATGGAGTTATGGCAGCCTTTGGGGAACTTTAGCAACGGCTGGTCTGACGGCAGCACAAGTCCGCTATGCACATAGAGAAAAATGTTTACATTTTCAAAGTTGTTTTCCTGGTAAAGAAATTTACCCATTTTATAACTATTGTGATGGAAGTACATCGGAACAGGTATTAGCGGAATTGGATTGGTCGATTGGTCAAGGGATGTGTGCGGGAATTACAGACACATTTCGTTTGCCACAAATGCTATCCGGCATCCAGCCAGTTGCAGGCGCTTATCCGATGGCAATGAAAACGCTTATGTGCGTCGACTACATGAGCACGGGAAATAATGATTCGAGCCTTACAGAAAGATACCTTGAAAACGCGCGTACCGCTGCAGTGTACGGTGCCAACATCACAGCCTGGTATGCAAGGGGCGGGGCTAGCAGCAACTATTGGGCAGCAATTAGAAATGCGATATCAATAATAGGTTAACGCTTCCATTTTCAGAAATGGCACAGGGTTTCGGTTGAGTGCCTGCTATGGACCCTAATTGAAAGCCGCTCTTGCGGCTTTTTATTGGTTTTCACTCATGTGAATACGCTAGTACCCCATTTCAGGGGATTTGAAGTGTTGATTTAGAACATCATTGGACTTGTTTAAGAATAGGCAATTGCTCACAGGGGACGAGTAGTTGAATCGATCGTGCCATGCCTGGCTGACGCCGGATGAAGCCATGTTGTTCAAGGGTATTGGAGCATGCTGTGAACACTGGGCGGCGTGGTACGAAAGAAACGTTCCATATCGCGCTCGGCTGGCGCCTTCCCATGAATAATGGTGTAGGCATAAATGAATGCCAGGTACTGGCCCTGCCGGGTGGTCCATCCGGAGGCATCGTCATGGCTCTACCGGCCGTTGGCACAGGCGCGCCTGGGGCCATGGAAAAATATGCCGCTTGAACCCTTCAAATCCGCTGAAATGAAGTACTAGGACAATATTGCAGTAGTAGTCTCCTGAAACCTCTGATCAATGCGCTTCTCGTGTTGCTCGGGGGTTTCTTTTTTGAACCCTGCTAAGGACAGGCCCGCTCACTGGGTTAAGTAGTTTGGAGAAAAAATGGAAGTGGATCAGCTTACGGATGAGCAAATCGCAAATCTTACACCGGAACAAATCGAGATATTGGAAAGCGACCCGGGCAAGCTTGCGGAAATTCTAGGCGGACAGGAAGTACCTGAGGAAGAAGGAACGGAGAAATCTAGCTCTGATGTGAAAGACGATGCGTTCAGCAAAGTGAGTGACGATGAAGGTGAAGATGAGCCTGTCGTTTTGAACAAGAGCGGCAAGGGAACTATTCCCTACAAGAAGCACAAGGAACTGCGGGTAGAGAACTCAGCGCTGCGCGAGCAGCTAAAGTCCACGCAAGGCAAACTCGACGAATTCCTGATGCGGAAAGAGGAAGCAAAGGAAGCAGAGCCCGTTGTGCTGGATGAAAAATTCAAGACGCACCTTGAGGCTCTGAAGGAAGAGATGCCTCAACTTCATCAGGTACTCAGTGCGCTGCTCGAGGGGAGTCGGAAGCAAGGCGAAAGGCTGGAGCAAACGCTGCGGGAACTGGAGCGTGAAAAGGAGGAATCCGAGCGCATAAGCCAGCAGAGTACTGCAGAGCAAGTCGCTGAGGCAAAAGACAATAACCCTGATCTCGTGAATTGGGAAAGTAATGACGCTGACGCCTGGGAAGAAGCGCTGAGGCAGGACGAAATTCTGAGAACCAATACGAAGTGGGCGGGAAAGCCTTATGCGGAACGTTTCCAGGAGGTTGTCCGGCGTGTTAGGGCGATTATGCCGGAAGCCTCCACTCCAAAAAAGAAGCCCGATCCGGGAATGATGAAAGCGGATGTGCAAGCCAAGCTTGAGGCAGCCCCGGTGAGGAAGCCTGTAACTCTATCGGATATTCAGGGTGGAGCAAATCCAGCCTCTGAACGTGAGCAGCTTGAGAATCTGAGCCCATTTGAACTTGCTCAGAAGCTGATGAAGATGCCCACGCATCAGGCGGCAGCCTTGAGAGCCGAACTTGATTAAGGATTATTGATTAAATGGCTGAAACAAACGTAGCAAGCGGAAGTTCACTGGCAGTCAAACATTATAGCGCGGCGCTCTTCGCCAACACGCTCAAAGGATCCACAGCGATTGACAGCCTTGTCGGTCCGGTCGAGCCTTCGGTAGCAATGCAGAAAATTGCCGGGCAGACAAATCCGGGCATGCCTGTTGTGCGTATCGATAATTTGATGAAGAGTGCTGGCGATGTCGTATCGCTCGATCTGGTCGATACCGTGGGTGGCGAACCGCTAATGGGCGATGTCAATCGTGAAGGACGGGGCAGTGCGCTTTCGTTTTCCTCGATGGAGATCAAAATCGATCTATCCAGTAAGGTCATCGATGCAGGTGGCAGCATGTCTCAGCAGCGAACCAAACATCAGTTGCGTGAAATTGCCCTGGCGCAGTTGTCAGGGTATTTCCCCCGTCTCGACGCCCAGGAAACACTGGTACATCTCGCTGGGGCGCGCGGATCGCAAACCGGTTCGGACTGGACAGTACCGCTTCAAAGCGCCCCAAACTTCGGTTCCATAATGGTGAACCCCGTGAAGGCGCCTACCTATAATCGCCATTTTGTAGTGAACGGCGCCAATCTGATCTCAGGAGGGCAGCAGTTGGGATCCATCGTTTCAACGGACGCCCTGCGCTTGTCGCATCTGGATCTGCTGCGGAAGAGGCTCGATGACATGGATCAGCCGCTGCAATCCGTCAAACTGGCAGGGGATCGGGCCGCGCAGACTTCCAAGATTTGGGTATTTCTCGCCACACCCAATCAGTACTCGCTCCTTTTGACCGAAGGTTCGTTACGTGCATTCCAGCAGAACGCCATCAATCGGGCGGCATATTTTGACGAGCGCCACCCGCTATTTGCCGGTGAGGTTGGAATGTGGAATGGCATTCTGGTGATCAAGAATGAGCGCGCGATCCGCTTTATGCCGGGAGAAAACACGAAGATAGTTACCGCAGCAAACGCGGCAACTGCAGCAGAAACCGATCAAGCTGTCAATGGAGCATTGACTGCCGGCTATGCGATCGAGCGCGGATTATTATTGGGCGCACAAGCACTGGGTGTCGCTTATGGCAAAACCAGGGTCAGCGGAATGCAGTTCGGATGGAAGGAGCATTGGTATAACTTTGAAAGTAACCTGGAAGTAATGGGTGAGAAGGTTTGTGGCAAAGCGAAAACCCGTTTCTCTATCGACGATGGAACAGGTTTCAAGGTACCCACCGACTTTGGTGTGATTGCGGTTGACTCGGTTGTACCACTTTAATCCATTTTAACCCGTTTGATACATGAAAGCGGGGCTTTAATGTTCTGCTTTCACCCATCACTTTTTCGAGAGATATAGATAAATGGCCACTTTTAGCGCACCAGATCTGAACAGCAAAGCGCTGCCCATGGGCAACTATGGCAACGCCGCGGTGGTTTATGGGACAGCAACGCCCTTATCCGGAGTAGTTGGAAGCATCTACCGTCCGGTCAGAATCCCGGCTGGCATGAGTGTTACAGCGTTACGGATAGTAAATGACGATATGGATACAGGCGGCACTACATTTGCTGTAAAAATCGGCTATACCCCAGTCGACTCCGGTCAAGGTCCTGTTGAAAATGATAGTTATTTTTCCACTGCCACCACAATTTTATCCGGCCCGGCTCTTACCGACCTGAGATTTCAACCCATCAAATTCGAAAAAGATGTGTACATCATCATGACGGTAACTGTACCGGCTACTGCGTTTGTTTCGGGCAATATCACTGCAATCGTTGCGGGCGAGGCGACAGGCGTCAAGTAAAAGCAAGCAGTAATCAGGAAGTCAAAGGCGGTTCCCAGAATCTCTGGGAATCGCCTTTTTATTGAGGATTTTATATGCCAAAAGTCAAATATATTGCCACCGGCATCAAGATTGACAGCATCAATGGCGTGGGGCTGCGCTGGGAACCGGATCAAGTGCGGAATGTAAGTGCTGAAGTTGCTGAGAGGCTGCTCGTCTACTCCGATACCTGGATGCGCGTCTACGATGAGACGCTGGATAACGTTGTGCCGATCGGGCTGGCTCAAGCAGAGAAACCGGTTGAAGAACCGCTGCCGGTGATCGACTTTCATTCCATGAGAAAAAAAGCTCTGCTTGAGTTTGCCGAGCGCAAATACAACGAACGGCTAGACAGGCGTCAAAACGAGGGAACCATACGGCATAAAGTGATTGCCCTGTTTTCCAAGAACGAGATGCCGGACTGATGTCATTCTCATATCAGTCAATCGTCGAGCTGGCTCGTATTCCGCTGAATGATGAAGACAAAACACGTTACTCGGATACTGTGTTGCTGTCCTTTGCCAATCAGGGGATGCTGCAGATTCTCAGACGGCGGCCGGATCTGTTCATAGGTGAGTTCAACAACCTGCCCGATGGGGAACGGGCCTTGGATGATGCTTTTCCGCTACCGCCTATATGCCTCCAGCCAGTAGCAGATTATGTCACGGCCAGAGCAGAAATGTCTGACGATGAGCATGTCAATTCCGGGCGTGCGGCTCTGTTCATGCAGTTGTTCGGCTCCGAGGCGCAGCCGTGAAATTCTGGAGCGATTTTTATGATCTGCTTATGCCAGACCTGCCCGGATGCCCAGCTGCTGCAGCCGACAGTGCATTGCGTCAATCCTCTATAGCGTTCTGTGAGCAATCCCTGGCCTGGCAAACCGAGCATCTGCCTGTCTTCGTAATGGGGGGCATTGCGGAATATGCCTACTCCCCCCCTGAAGGCGCGGCAGTTCATGCCATCATACATGCAGTGCTGGATGGAGAAGAAGTAGAGTCTTTTGCCTGCGAGAAGAACATCACGATCAAAAACTTGTGCCGACAAACTGGCAAGCCACGATATGTTCTTGGCGGTCCATTTTCGCTGACCCTGGTTCCAACTCCGGATAGTAACGGGATATTGACAATAACGGTCGCATTAAAACCCTCGGCCACCAGTACAGGGATTGATGGCGCGCTATTCCAGGAATACCGCGAAGCCATCATTCACGGCTCGATGGCGCGGCTGATGCTGTCACCCAAAAAGCCTTATACCGATATCCAGCTAGCCGCCTATCACCAACAGCAGTTCATTATCAAGACGGCGGCAGCGGGCGTGAGGGTGGCCAAAAGCTATGCCCGAGCGCCCCTCCAGACGGCAATCCTGAAACGAGGATAAAACATGGGACTCAAGTTCTCGAATTTTGGCAAGGCCATCATCAGTTCCGCTCCCAGTGGGACAACGGGATTGAGCTTCACAGTGGAGGCCGGAAAGGGCGTTCTCTTTCCATCGCCAGGCATCGGCGATTATTTCTATGGCATATTCAAGGATGCTTCCGGCAATCGGGAAATTGTGAAAATCGAGGCACGTACGACCGACAGCTTAATCATCGCGCAAGGAGGACGAGGACTGGACGGTACGGCTCCCCGTACCTGGGCAGCAGGCGATTACTTCGTTGCCGGTGTAACCAGCATCGCCTTGCAGGAATCCCTTGCAAATCCAAATCTCCAGGCGCTTGGCGCCCTGGAAACGTCAGCCGATAAGATGGCGTATTTCACGGGCCCGGGCACAGTCGCATTGGCGAATCTGAGCTCCTATATCCGGGGCTTGCTGGATGATGATAATGCGGCGGTTGCGAGAGCGACACTGGGCGCTGCGCCCGCCAGCCTCATTCCTCCCGGAACTGTTATGTCATTTTTTCAGGCGACGGCACCGACAGGCTGGACTCAGGTCACGACACACCATAATAAGGCACTGCGTGTTGTTGGAAGCACCGGTGGCGGTTCGGGCGGTTCAGTCGCCTTCACGTCAGCCTTCACGTCGCAGGCGGTTTCCGGCTGGAACAGCGCGACGACATTGACCTCGGCGCAGATACCGGCGCATACCCATAGTTTGAGTGTGTATGGAACATCAGGTGGAGGAGCCAACCCCAGCGGTGGAGGGGGGGGAGTTATTACCGGAATGCCAATTACGGATGCCGGCACAGGCGGCGGCGGCTCGCACAACCATATTTTTACCGGCACGGCCATCAACCTTGCCGTGCAATACATCGACATAATCATAGCGAGTAAGGATTGATGGAAATACGTACAGCGAATTGTCCCCTGGGAGCAAACTGTGAAGAGCTTAAGCTCGAAGACAGCAAACCTGTCCTCTATCGATGTCCATGGTATGTGCAGGTTCGTGGCGTAAATGTCAACACGGGACAGGAAACCGATTCATGGGGATGCGCTATAGGCTGGCTGCCCACACTGATGATCAACGCAGCCAACGAATCCCGCAAGGGCACCGCAGCTACAGAATCCTTCCGTAATGAGATGGTGAAGCACAGCGAGAAAACCCAACGAGTGCTGCTTGTGGCAGCGCACATGGCGAACAGGAAGGTCCAGGGTAACGGTTTATCGGAGCAGAGTGAGATATGCGAGTGACAATCATTCGGGACGACAGCGCGGTTGGAGTAGATGGCGTATTCAGGCGAATCGATTTGTCGTCGTTGAGGGCCAATGTGCGCGCTGTGCAGTGGAACGGTACAAGCGGTCATATAGAGTATGACGATACTGCAAATACGCTGTTCACAAACATAGCAGAGTTTCAGTCATTTGTGGATCTATGGAAAGCCGCGGCGTCAGAACAGATCACCTCGTTGACTGCACCGAGTCCGGATCAAATGAGAGCAGCGGCCCTGGCTCGTATTAACACTGCTTATCAGTCCAAGGTAAGGGAATTGACAGCAGTTTATCCAGAGGAAGAAGTGAAGAGCTGGGCGTTACAGGAAGCGGAAGCAAAGACATGGTTTTCGAATCCTCAAGCCCATACTCCCTGGCTGGATAGCGCTGCTGAGGCGCGAAGTATAAGTAAGGCAGATCTGGCAGCCAAAATTACCACCAAGGCTGCTGCATTTGCAGGGGTGCACGGTCAACTGACGGGCAAGAGGCAGAGATTACAGGACATGATTGCTGCCCTTGGCGATTTTCCCACCCCGCAGCAATTGGATGACATCAAATGGTAAACACATGATCGAAACTTTTTGAACAAGAGAGCAAGACGCGGCGTAGCCGCTTTTTTTTTTCGCCCGAACGGGCTTTTTTATTCAATACCCAGGAGGAATTATTGTGACCATGTTTCAACGCAAACGCATTAAAGCCATTCAGGAAGAGGTGGAAAGACAACATGCCGCAGTCGAAGGCCGCGCAGACGGTTTATTGGAAAAGTTGAAGGGGTCGAAATGGACGGCCGCAATATTGCTGGGTGCGGTCGTATTTGCAATCATGGTTTTGTGGAGTTTGTCCTGATCATGTCAGATGATATGTCAGATGATGACGGCGATCATAAGGTTGCGAGGAGGACAGAAAGGCGGCGCGGGCCGTCCACCTACACATTATCCTTCGGTGGAATTATTGCAGTGGCTGGCCTCGTTGCGTCGGGCGTAGCTACATACAACACACTGCAAAATGATATTGCGACCCTGAAACGGGGTGAGTTGTATCAGGAAAGAACCAATGAACGTCTTGATGATGAAATCAAGTCAATGAGAGCCGAGCAGCGTGAAACGTTGAAGGAATTCAACGACAAGCTTGACAGAATCATCGAGAAATGGACGAGAGGGAGAAAGCCATGAGGTATCTGCTGGGAGCTTTGTTTCTGGCGTCATGCACCATGCTTACGCCCCTGGTGACGAATGAACCACTGGCGCCGAACGAAACCGCAATGGAGTCACCTGTTTCAACTGTACAACCGCAAACGTCGATGAGCACTGCAGAAATTCCGAAGCCAAAGTCCAAGACAGCATCTCCCGTTTCGGAAATATCCTCCTGCGCCACACTGGATGCAGGCGATCTGAAGGAGACCATAAAGGCGAAGCTGGATTGCATTACAGAAAATGCTCCCTGACATAATGGGACACGAGGAATCGAAAGATGAGCAAGCCATTATATAGCCAAGGCAGGTCTGCTGTAGCGCTATTAGTGTTGGCGGCATCCACGCTGGTTGGGATCGCGGTGCACGAGGGGTATAAGGATGAGGCGTATATCCCCGTTCCCGGAGATGTGCCGACCATTGATTTCGGGCGCACCAAAGGCGTCAAGATGGGGGACAAGTCCAATCCTGTGCGCGGTTTGCAATACCTGCTTGACGAGGTTGAAAACGTCTATGCGGCGGGCGTAAAGCGGTGCGTCAAGGTTCCGCTATTCCAGCATGAGTATGAGGCCATGATAAGCATTTCTTACAATATAGGCGTTGGCGCATTTTGTAATAGCACTCTCGTTAAGAAGTTAAATGCTGGTGATTATGAAGGGGCTTGCAACGAATTTACAAAATGGGTTTATGTAAAAGGAAGAAAGGTTAACGGGTTGGTTAATAGAAGAGAGCAAGAAAAAAAACAGTGCTTAGGAGAGTTAAACTGATTCCCTAGTTTTATAATATCGGTATGACATAGGAGAATGCAATGCCGATATGTAGAACATGCAAGATTGTTTTTGACGGGGTGTATCGTAAGAAATATTGCAGTACAAAATGCCAGTTTCTATCTAAGGTTCCGTCTGGCTTGAGTGATAGCGAGTGCTGGAATTGGGGTGGGGGAAAGAGCACGGCAGGATATGGCGCGTTTAATACTGGAGAAAAAATTGTGACCCTACCCCGATAAACCGTACCATTTAAAAGTAGAATTTCCGGCATGATTTTTACCTTTTTGGAAAGGAGTCATGACGTGAAGAAAAGCAAATTTACCGAGCAGCAGATTGCGTTTG
>NZ_JCAHZJ010000023.1:0-1194 GCF_059489795.1 Nitrosospira sp. CT | reverse complement strand
GACTACTCGATGATGCTGGCGACCACGCCTGCGCCGACGGTGCGTCCGCCTTCACGGATGGCGAAGCGCAGCTTCTCCTCCATCGCGATCGGCACGATCAGGTGCACCTCCATCGCCACGTTGTCGCCCGGCATCACCATCTCGGTGCCAGCCGGAAGATGCACCACCCCGGTCACATCCGTGGTGCGGAAATAAAACTGAGGCCGGTAGTTGGTGAAGAACGGCGTGTGGCGGCCGCCCTCCTCCTTGGTCAGGATGTAGGCTTCAGCCTTGAACTTGGTGTGCGGCTTCACCGAGCCCGGCTTGCACAGAACCTGCCCGCGCTCCACGTCCTCGCGCTTGGTGCCGCGCAGCAGCGCGCCGATGTTGTCGCCTGCTTGGCCCTGGTCCAGCAGCTTGCGGAACATCTCCACGCCCGTCACCGTCGTCTTCTGCGTCTCGCGGATGCCGACAATCTCGATTTCCTCGCCGACCTTGACGATGCCGCGCTCCACGCGCCCCGTCACCACCGTGCCGCGGCCCGAGATCGAGAACACGTCCTCGACCGGCATCAGGAACGGCTGGTCGACCGGACGCTCCGGCTGCGGAATGTAGGCGTCCACCGCCTTCATCAGTTCCAGCACCGCGTCATGGCCGAGCTTCGGGTCCGAGTTCTCCAGCGCCGCCAGCGCCGAGCCCTTGATGATCGGAATGTCGTCGCCAGGAAACTCGTACTTCGACAAAAGCTCCCGAACTTCCATCTCAACCAGTTCCAGAAGCTCCGGATCGTCCACCATGTCGCACTTGTTCAGAAACACCACGATCGCCGGAACGCCGACCTGGCGCGCCAGAAGAATGTGCTCGCGGGTCTGCGGCATCGGGCCGTCCGCCGCCGACACCACCAGGATCGCCCCGTCCATCTGCGCCGCGCCGGTGATCATGTTCTTCACGTAGTCGGCGTGGCCCGGACAGTCGACATGCGCATAGTGACGGTTCGGCGTCTCGTACTCCACATGCGACGTCGAAATCGTGATGCCGCGCGCCTTCTCCTCAGGCGCCTTGTCGATCTGGTCGTACGCCGTGAACGTCGCCCCGCCAGCTTCCGCCAGAACCTTCGTGATCGCCGCCGTCAAAGACGTCTTGCCATGGTCAACATGACCAATCGTCCCGATGTTGCAGTGCGGCTTGTTCCGTTCAAACTTCGCTTTGGCCATT
>NZ_JCAHZJ010000022.1:0-11051 GCF_059489795.1 Nitrosospira sp. CT | reverse complement strand
GGATTGCAGCACAGATCATCACCCGCTACTCCAACCTGACGGACGTGGTCTGGAACGGCCAGAGCAAAGTCATCCTCAACAACCGCATCATGCCGTACGACAAGAAGTTCTAGGATTGACTCGCTGACCTTGATCGCTCAAGATGAGCTCGGAGGTTAAGATTGAGGCCGATACACTGAAAGGCTGACATAACCGAAACCACCGCCCGCTTCCCGAATCAGGGGGAGCGGGCGGTCTCATTTGAGCATCCAGCGCACTTTACTGCCTGACGTGTAACAACGGGCAAAGCCTGCCCTACTTCTTGTTACACCTCCTGGTTTTGTCCCGCGCTCCGTCCAACAGGCTCAGCTTTAGCCGAGATGTAGAGCTGTAGAGGGGGGGAGCGCAGCGCAACCCATCAATAACGATAGGTTACAAACGCCGTCTTCGGCAACACCCTTCTATTCGGTCCGTGCAGGAACCAGCACCTCCCGGTTGCCGTTGCTTTGCATGGCCGAGACAAGGCCTGCCCGCTCCATTTCCTCGATCAACCGCGCAGCGCGGTTGTAACCAATGCGCAGATGCCGCTGCACCAGGGAGATGGAAGCGCGTCGAGATCTGAGCACGATGGCGACAGCTTCATCGTAAAGTGGGTCACTCTCGGCACCCTCCTGCCCCGCCACCCCATTTTCGCCCCCTCCGCCTTCCTCATCCGATGCGTCAAGCACACCGTCCACGTACCGCGGCTCACCGTGCTCCTTGAGATATTCCACGACCCGATGCACTTCCTGATCGGCGACGAAAGCGCCGTGAACCCGCTGCGGATACCCGCTTCCAGGAGGCAGATAAAGCATGTCGCCCTGCCCCAGCAGCGCTTCTGCTCCCATCTGGTCCAGGATTGTGCGCGAGTCCACCTTGCTCGATACCTGAAAAGCTACGCGTGTCGGAATATTGGCTTTGATAAGTCCGGTGATCACATCCACAGAAGGCCGCTGAGTGGCGAGAAGCAGATGGACCCCTGCCGCACGCGCCTTCTGTGCAAGCCGGGCAATCAACTCCTCAACTTTCTTGCCCACGACCATCATCAGATCCGCCAGCTCGTCTATCACCACGACAATTACCGGCATCTCCTCCAGCGGTTCCCGTGCTTCCGGAGTGAGGCTCAGCGGATTGAGGATGGGTTTCTCATTCTTGATCGCCTCACGAATTTTCTGGTTATAGCCTTCCAGGTTGCGGACACCAAGCGCGGACATCAGCTTGTAGCGGCGTTCCATTTCAGCGACGCCCCAGCGCAGGGCGCTTGCTGCCTGACGCATGTCGGTAACCACCGGAGCCAGCAGGTGTGGGATGCCTTCATATACCGACAATTCAAGCATCTTCGGGTCCACCAATATCAGCCGTACCTGCTCCGGGGTGGACTTATAGAGGAGGCTCAGTATCATGGCGTTGATGGCGACCGACTTACCCGATCCCGTCGTTCCCGCGACAAGTACATGCGGCATTTTCGCCAGGTCTGCCACTATCGGATGTCCACCGATATCCTTGCCAAGGGCAATGGTCAGGGGCGATCCCATATCGGCATAAGCCTGTGAACTGAGAATTTCAGATAAGCGCACGACCTGCCGCTTGGGATTGGGAATTTCCAGACCCATCCAAGTCTTCCCTGGAATGGTCTCGACGACACGAATGCTTACCACTGATAAAGATCGCGCCAGGTCTTTGACCAGATTGAGAATCTGGTTACCTTTCACGCCGACGGCAGGCTCGATCTCATAGCGCGTAATGACAGGGCCGGGATATGCCGCCACTACCTTGACCTCTACTCCGAAATCCATCAGTTTCCGCTCGATCAGGCGAGAAGTGAATTCCAGTGTTTCCGTCGACAGAATTTCCACTTCTTTCTTTGGCGGCTCATCGAGCAGGCGTAACGGCGGCAAAGTGGAATCAGGCAGATCAGGAAAAAGCGGAGTCTGCTTTTGCCTCATCACCTTGCGCGGTTTGGGGAGTGCTGCGACCGGTTGTTCAATGTGTAAAGGCGGGTGTTCCTGCAAGCGCTTTTTTTCCACTTCCACCAGCTCTTCTCGCCTGATGGCGGAAACGGCTCCTACATGACGTTCCCGCCTGCTCCGCCAGCCACGGCCGATAAACAGGAAGACGCTTTCTATACTGCGCCAGATAAACAGGAAAAAACCTTCTATCGAGGCGCCTATCTGCTCTACCAGGCGCAGCCAGGATAGCCCCGTAAATAAACTGAAACCAATTGCAATCAATATCAGGAGTGCCAGCGTTGCGCCAGTAAAGCCCAGTGTCTGGGATAGACTCTTACTGAGCAGGAAACCCAGCACACCCCCCGGCATCTGCGGTAAAACCACCTTGAGGGAGTAGAAACGCAGGGCTTCCATTCCGCTGCTCGCCACGAGTAACAGCAGAAAGCCGACCATTGAAACAAACCACGGGCGGCGGTCGAATATGCTCCCATCGATGCGGCGATACATCCACCATACCAGGAAAAGTAAAAACAGCACTGACCACCAGGCGGAAACACCCAGCAAGTACAGCATCAGGTCGGACAGCCAGGCCCCTACCATGCCCCCAGGATTCTGCGCGGGCCCATCGCCACTGTGCGACCACCCAGGGTCGGCGCGCTCATATCCATAAAATATCAGCACCAGATAGAGTGCAACACCCAGCAGGGCAAGACTCGCCGACTCCCGCAGGAGCCGAGCGACTCTGGGCGGCAAAGGGTCGGGACTGATTTTTTTTGCCATTGGCTTGTTGACGAAGCTCATGGATATAGCAGCAGGAACAGTAACAACATGGATTATATAAGAGTTGGATGGGGGGTTAAAAATAAAACCACTACAGCGGAATAAGCAGCAGGAGGGCTCCCACCTTGCTTCTTATTCCATTGGAATAAATCTTCCTTCCTTGAGGCCGTTCGCTTCGTGAGGCCGTTCACTTCGCCAGGCATGTCCGAGCTGTTCGGAAAGCTCAGGACATGCTTGCCGCAAGGCTGGTCTACCCCCCCTTCTATCCTTCGAGGCTCAGGGTGAACGGGAATGAGGGATGAAGAGAAGAAGGAGCATTGAAAATGCTAATCTTCAATCGTGCCAGGCTGAGCAGCCTAAAGTGTCTCGTCCAGTATCTCGATCCAGTGCTCGACCGGCAGTGCGGCGCCACTGCGTATATGCGTGAGGCAACCTATGTTGGCAGTGGCGATCCGATCCGGATGGCCCGATTCGAGCGCCGTTACCTTGTTTTTCAGCAACTGCTGCGATAACTCCGGTTGCAGGATCGAGTAGGTCCCTGCGGAGCCGCAGCAAAGATGCGCATCCGGCACATAGGTCAAATCAAAGCCGGCAGCAGCCAGAATCTTCTCCGCGACGCCCCGGATGCGCATTCCGTGCTGTAAAGTGCAGGGAGAATGAAATGCAAGCTTCTGCCTGGGGTTTTCCCTGCCGGCAGTCGATTTACTGAGAAGAGAAACGAGCGCCGGCATCTCCGCTTCCACGATCTCGCTGATGTCCCTGGTCAACTCTGAAATGCGCGCTGCTTTTTCCGCGTATGCGGGATCATGCCGCAACAGATGACCGTATTCCTTCACTGTCACGCCGCAGCCGCTCGCAGTCATGACAATTGCTTCGATGCCCCTTGTTTCCTCGTTTGCTCCTCCCGTTGCCCGCTCCTTTGTTCCCGGCTTCATTCCCGGCTCTTTTTCAGGCTTGGGCGCAATATAGGGCCACCACGCATCCACATTGCGGCGCATGTAATCCAGCCCTTCCTGTTGGGCATTGAGATGGTAAGACACCGCGCCACAGCACCCCGCATCCGGAGCGCTGATGAGTGATATGCCAAGCTTGTCCAGCACGCGCGCGGCAGCCGCATTGATATTGGGCGCCAGTGCCGGTTGAACGCAGCCCTGGAGCACCAGCATCTTGCGCTCATACCGGGCAGCGCGAAGCGGCCGGCTTTCTTTCAGGGGTGCAGCAGGTATCGAATCCTTCAGAACATCCGGCAGCAACGGCCGGACAGCCCGGCCCACTTTCAACAGCGATGCAAACAGGCTCCGGTTCGGCAACGCCTGCCGCAACACATATCGCATGCTTCCGGCAGCAAGTCCTCGTCCCACCTTCTTTTCGACAATGCCACGGCCGATATCCACCAGATGACCGTAACGCACGCCCGAGGGGCAGGCTGTCTCGCAAGCGCGACAGGTGAGGCAACGGTCGAGATGCAATTGCGTCTTTTCCGTCACCGGCTCGCCTTCCAGCATCTGCTTCATCAGATAGATGCGCCCGCGCGGGCTGTCGAGTTCGTCTCCCAGCAATTGATAAGTGGGACAGGTAGCGAGGCAGAAGCCGCAATGAACGCAGGTTCGCAGTATTGCCTCAGCTTCCTTTCCCTCGGGAGTATCCTTGATGAAATCAGCGAGATTGGTTTGCATTTATAGTTCGGGATATAGACGGCCCGGATTGAAAATGCGCATCGGGTCAAATTTTTCCTTGAGGCGGCGGTGAATATTTATCATAGCCGGCGGAAGCGGATGAAACACAGCAGCAGCGGGCGTCCGGCTACGGAACAGGGTGGCGTGTCCCCCCACATCCCTTGCGGTCTTGCGGACAAGCGCTTGTACAGCTTCGTTATCCATCCCTGCATCGACTGAGAGCCATCGCAACGCGCCGCCCCACTCGATCAATTGTTTTCCAGGCAAGGACAGGGGAGCAGTAGTCGATTTAATGGACAAGCGCCAGAGCTGCTTTCCTGATCGAAAAAAAGGATGTACCTGCTCCCGTATCGATTCCCAGAAAGATATTTCCTCGGCAATTTCTTCTCCTCCCAATACCGCACGCGCCGCACGCACGGCGGAGGTTGCGCCGGACAGCCTTACAGTTAGCTCGCCGTCGCAGAAACAGGTTGCCGAAACCGGTAGCGGCTTGCCTGCCCAATGGTTCATCATCCGAATGGCTTCGGCTTCGCTCATCGATAAACGCAGCGTGCGCTCCTCTGCCGGCAGGGGAAGCACTTTCAGGGAAACTTCCAGCAATAATCCCAATGTGCCCAGAGAACCCGCCATTAAACGTGGAATGTCATAACCAGCCACGTTCTTCATTACCTGGCCGCCAAAGCTCAGGTCGTCCCCCCTGCCATCGAGCATGCGCACGCCCAGCACGAAATCCCGCACGGCCCCTGCCGAGGCGCGGCGTGGGCCGGATAACCCCGTCGCGATACAGCCGCCCAAGGTGGCACCAGCCCCGAAATGCGGCGGCTCAAACGCAAGCATCTGACCACGCCCATTCAATTCGGTTTCCAGCTGCCCCAGGCGGGTGCCCGCCCGAGCCGTGACGACCAGTTCGGTGGGTTCGTAATCCACTATACCCGCATAAGCCGTGGGGTCGAGAATACTCCCGCGTGCCCCGTCTCGTCCTTTGTCATGCGGACCATAAAAATCCTTGGTGCCGCCGCTGCGGATACAAAGGGGCGCATTACCCGCCGCAGCGGCGCGAATGCTCGCCGCAAGCTGATCGATGATTTCCTGCATGCGACGTCAGCCTGTCAGGCAGTGGGGAGTATATGAAATGGGCATGACTTCAAAACCTCGGCAACTCGGGGAATTTCTCTTTGCCTCGATGCACGTGCATCGCTCCCTGCTCCGCGCAGCGCCGCAGGGTAGGTATGGCTTTTCCGGGATTCAATAAGCTCTCAGGATCAAAAGCCGCTTTTACCGCATGGAACATTTCCAGCTCACCTGTCTTGAATTGGGAACACATCTGGTTGATCTTTTCAATGCCGACGCCGTGCTCACCGGTAATGGTTCCTCCAGCCTCTATGCACATCCTGAGTATTTTTGCTCCGAATTCCTCGGTCAATTCCAGCTCTCCCGGATGGCTGGCATCGTAAAGAATCAGCGGATGCAGGTTACCGTCACCCGCATGAAAGACATTCATGCAACGCAGCCCGTATTCAGCAGAAAGCGCTTCGATTCCGGCCAGCACGCTTGCAAGATTCTTGCGCGGGATGGTGCCGTCCATGCAATAGTAATCAGGGGAAACCCGGCCTGCGGCAGGAAAAGCCGCCTTCCGTCCCGCCCAGAACCTAACGCGCTCGGCTTCGTCGCGGGATGTCCTGACTTCCGTTGCGCCGCTCTGCCGCATAATCTCGTCGATGCGCTCGATCTCCTCCGCCACCTCTTCTTCCGCACCGTCGGATTCGCATAACAGGATCGCAGCCGCTTCGGTGTTATAGCCAGCGTGGACATACTCTTCCACTGCCCCGGTCGTGATCCTGTCCATCATTTCCATTCCAGCCGGGATGATGCCGGCGCCGATCACATTCGCCACCGCATTCCCCGCATCGCGGATGTCGTCAAATGCAGCCAGGACAACCTGGGCTTTCTTCGGGCGGGGAGTCAGTTTCACCGTCACCTCGGTCACGATACCCAGCATGCCTTCGCTGCCCGTCATGAGCGCCAGCAGGTCGTAGCCGGGAGCATCCAGACCGTCACTACCAATTTCGAGAAGTTCGCCTTCAATGGTCAAGACACGCAGTTTGAGAATGTTGTGAACGGTCAGCCCGTATTTCAGGCAGTGCACGCCTCCGGAGTTTTCCGCTACGTTACCCCCGATGGAACAGGCGATCTGGGAGGAAGGATCAGGCGCGTAATACAGCCCATAAGGGGCCGCAGCTTCGCTGATCGCAAGGTTGCGCACGCCTGGCTGCACCCTTGCCGTACGCGCTGCCGCATCGATCCCCAGTATGCTTTTCAGCTTCGCCAGCGACAACAGCATCCCCTGCGGGTGCGGCAAGGCACCACCGGAGAGGCCAGTGCCCGCCCCGCGAGCGACCACAGGAATCTTCAATGCATGACAGACTTTCAGAATTTCCGCTACTTCATCTTCAGTCCGCGGCAGCGCCACGATCATGGGCGTTTGCCGATAAGCGGACAGGCCATCGCACTCATACGGCCTCACGTCTTCGGTCTCATGCAGCACCGATTCCACAGGCAGAAAGGTCCGAAGCTTTTTTACAAGTTCGAGGGCGTCGTTCATAAGGTCATTGCCGCCAATTCAACTCATTCAACTCATGGTTCATCATGCGAGTCTTCCGGGGGCTTGATCTCATGATTCGCCAGTTTTTCCAGCATTCGTACCATGGCCGAACTATCCCATCCGGCACCGCCATGCGCGATGCACCCATTCAGCAGTTCCTGAGTCGTCTCCGTACCGGGCAGACTCACGCCCAATGCTCGCGCATTGGACAAAGCAAGACCCAGATCCTTCCGGTGCAGTTCGACGCGAAACCCGGGTTCAAACGCGCGCTCGATCATGCGCTCGCCGTGTACTTCCAGCACGCGGGAGTATGCGAAACCGCCCATTAACGCCTGGCGTACTTTCCGCACATCGGCACCCGCTTTCGAGGCAAACAACAGACCTTCGCCCACCGCCTCGATAGTGAGCGCGGCGATGATCTGATTGGCAAGCTTGCAAACCTGGCCCGTGCCATTGGGACCGATCAGGGTTATCGTTTTACCCATTAGCTCAAGAACCGGCTTCACTTGCTCGAATGCCGGGGGAGTGGCGCCGACCATAATGGTGAGAGTGGCATTCCGGGCGCCGATATCTCCGCCCGAAACGGGCGCATCCACGTACTCGCACCCAAGCTCATTGATTGCATCGGCAAATTTCCGCGTCTCAGCTGGCGAGATAGTGCTCATGTCTATCACAATCCTGCCTTTACTTCGCACGGTGTTCAATCCCTCCGCAACCCCGTCATCACCGAACAGCACCCGCTCCACATCATCTGTGTCCGGAAGCATGGTAATGATGATGTCAGCATTCTGCGCGACTTCAGCCGGTGAAGAGCAGGCTTGCCCGCCCTGCGTGAGCAATTCTGCCGGTACACCGCTGCGGGAATGTAGAAATAAGGTATGGCCCCCCCTCATCAGATGGCTCGCCATCGGCTTACCCATGATACCAAGACCGATGAAACCAATTTTCGTTCTGCCCGTCATACCCCTACCTATGTGCTGACCGCGCCAGTGATTATTCACTTTCGCTACTCTGCCACTCGTTCCCTGCCTTCCGATTTTCGCATGAGTCTGAGCTCGTCTGGTGTAAACTTTAGATGTCTGACGGAAATGGCGGGAAACATGAGCATATTCGTCTCAAATTTTTTCTCCATGCTCTGGAGTAAAAGCATTACTGGCAGGCTGGAATTTTCCGGCACATCAAAAATCAAATCGACATTTTGGAGAAATCCACCCTGGAACAGAATGATTGCATTTCAAAAATATCGTAGCAACTCTTACCGTATCGTCCCTGGCGATACGGTTCCCAACACGGAAGCAGTGAACGCAGCGCGAATCGAAACCGGAGCAGCCTCAGCAACACGTTGCAGTACGAGCAGCAACGTCAACGGGGCAAAAACTCAAGCATGAGCACACAACCAATCGTCATTATTGGCAGCGGCCTTGGCGGCTATACGGTCGCACGGGAATTCCGCAAGCTGGATACTACAACCCCCGTTCTAATCATTTCCGCGGATCACGGCGGTTTCTATTCCAAGCCGATGCTTTCGAATGCCCTGGCGACAGGCAAAACACCTGCCTCCATAGTCACCGCGAGCGCCGAGAAAATGGCCGAGCAGCTTAAGCTGACAATTCGGCCTTATAGCCGCGTAAGCGCTATTGATCCATCCAGCAAAACAATAACTCTACAGGATGGAGAGAAAGTTTCCTACAGCAAGCTCGTTCTGGCCATGGGAGCCGATCCAATCCGCTTGCCGCTGGAAGGAGAAGGTGCGAAAGACATTCTTTCAGTCAACGATCTGGAGGATTACCAGCGGCTATGCGACGCCCTGGGAGGAAAAAAGGACGTCACCATCCTTGGGGCCGGCCTGATCGGCTGTGAGTTTGCGAATGATCTGACGGCAGCAGGTTATCGGGTAAGGGTAATCGATATCAATGTCCACCCGCTGGGTCGGCTTCTGCCCCACACTGGAGGTGCTTTCATGCAACGCAGGCTCGAAGCTGCCGGTGTTGTTTTTCACCTGGGTGCCACGACCGAATACGTGGAACGGATCCATGAAAGTTTTCACCTGACTCTTGCCAACGGGGAAACGCTGCAGACCGATATCGTGCTTTCCGCCGTCGGATTGCGTCCACGCACCCATCTCGCCCAGGCTGCAGGCCTCGGGGTGAACCGCGGAATAGTGGTAAATCGCTCCTTGCAGACGCACAATGAGGATATTTACGCGTTGGGCGATTGTGCGGAGGTGGAAGGCAGGATTTTACCCTTCGTCATGCCGATCATGCATGCCGCCCGCGGGCTGGCGCCAACCCTCGCCGAAACGCCCACCCCGATACGTTATCCTGCCATGCCTGTCCTGGTCAAAACACCAGCCTGCCCGGCCGTCGTGTCGCCGCCAGCAACCGGAGTGCAGGGCGAATGGGTAGTGGAGGAAGATGAAAGCGGCGTGAAAGCTTTGTATAAAACCGCCGAGGGCAAACTGCTCGGCTACGCGCTGCTAGGGGCGGCTACCAAGGAAAAGAATGCACTGGCTGCGGAGTTGCCGGCGGTAATGGAGTAGACGGAGATCATACTTTAGGTTGAATCTCGGGGGAATCCACCTCCCCTCTCTGCATCACTGGCTCTAGCTCCGGCTCTGGCCCTGACACACCGGAGTCTATCCACAACTGTTCCAACTGCGGTTGCAGAACCTTTATAGAGAACCTGGACTCGATCTTGTGCCTTCCTCTTTCTCCGAATTCCCGGCGAAGGGATGGCGCAGCAAGCAGACGCGCTAACGCATGTGCGAGTCCTACGATATCACCAGAGTTTACCAGTAGGCCCTCTTGTCCTTCCGTTACCACCTCGGGTATGCCTCCAACAGGGGTAGTCACAATGGGAATCCCCCAAGACATCGCTTCCAGGATCGCCATAGGTACCCCTTCGTGGTATGAAGGAAGTACAAAGATAGCTGCTCGAGCGGCAAATGATCTTTTTCTGCTTTACCAAGCCACCCCGCAAACAGAATCTTGTCACTGACATCTTCCGACAACATCTGTGCCCGCTGTAGTTCGCCATCGCCCCCGATAACTAACCTGAAATTTTCGCTCAGTAACGCCACCGCTCGAATCAGGTCAAATGTACCCTTACGCTTACCAACCTGACCAAGAAATAATATGAGAGGGGGATCACATAGCTCGCTGCTACTTTCGTCTATCTCTTTCTCGCGTAACACCGCAGCAGGTAGCGGTACGGAGTTAAAAAGAATTACTGTACGTGTAGCAGGAGAAATCTTCTTAATATCTTTAGCCCAACCAGGGGATAAGGCAATAACATATAGCGCTCGCGATAGCAGAAATCTGATTAACTTCTTTCTACATTCTCCGCACTCCTGCTCAAAAAAATCAACGAAATCCGGACTGTGCAAGTGAATGAGATACGGGACCCGAAACATCATCCCCATCAGCAGAAAAAGTGACTTCCTCCATGTGCTTGCTCTTGAAGACATGTGCACATGAAGCAATCCAATCTGACCAGTAACCAGCATGTAGAGTAACTGTAGCCTCGCTACTCCTGCCGCATATGCTTTGGCAAATCTGGAACCCTGCCCATGCGTCACTACATACTTGACCTTCCATTTCTTCAGCACACCGCAATCTTCGTAGTTGCCGACCACGGTCGCGATTCCACCATGTGCTTCAGGCGATGTTCCGAGCATTACGATTGTCTTGTACTTTCCTTTTTTTATCATAATCGATTCAACTAAACCGCAAGTGAATAAGCAGATTTATTAGATAGTGTAGTCACGAGTCTCCGCACATGAGAGACTTGGCGAGTCAGGAAAGGAGACTCGTATGAAGGATTCGAAGCCCGCATACTGCCGCCACGATATATCCGATGAGACCTGGGCCTTGCTGGAGCCACATCTGCCCGGACGCAAAGGCGTCTGGGGCGGCATTGCCGAGGACAATCGCCGTTTCATCGATGCTGTATTCTGGATATTACGAACAGGAGCGCCTTGGCGGGATCTTCCGTTGGAGTACGGAGGGTGGAGCAACACGCACCGCC
>NZ_JCAHZJ010000021.1:0-27435 GCF_059489795.1 Nitrosospira sp. CT | reverse complement strand
ACGGTATGACAAGGACCAGCAGCTGGCTGATCGCCGCCTTTATGCCGAGGCTCAAAAGGCAGCCAGTCTCAAGGGCATTGGACTGTGGAGTGATGTGGCGCCTGTCGCACCGTGGGATTTCAGGCATAACAAGCCTGCACCGGCAGTCGCAGTTGAGGAGTGCGAGATCAGGCTTCCTGGATTCCGGTACAAGATCGACCCAGTCATTTGCGGGATTTGTCGGAATGCCCTCAAGTCTGTCTCCACCCTATCCGCACTCGTGGAGTCTGCGCGTCTTGCAGCTCGTCCTGATGCCGATGAGGCCAATTGAATCGAATATCGGTAGACTGAACATTAATCTATGCGCGGACGTTTTGAGCAATCCGGAACGCGGCGGTATTTAGTCTCCCCACTCCTATTCTCACCCGCTTGCCTTGGCCGTTTCAATGGCCTCGGCCCACGTGTTGCCTCAAGCAATCAATTATCCGTTGTTTGTTATTGCCATTCGCCACACGTACTGCAAGCATCAGGCCAGCCTGCGCATGTGGCACTTTGTTCGCACCTTTGCCTTCCCCCGGTAAGCCACCTGCTGCGAGTGAGGCGGTATAACCGCCCAAGGCAGCTACTGCGCCTGCCGGTCCTTCAACCACCGTGCTGGCCATACCTGCCGCAATGCCTCGGGAGCCTGCAGTAACCGTCCCTTTTGCCGCCCCTTTTGCACCACCCTGGCCGTTGGTTCCAGCCGCATCACGATCCGAATCGAGAGCACCTGGCTGATTGGCAAATAAAATGAAAATATCATTCTCATTTACAGAATCAACCAGTGACGCTGCCGCTGCCCTGGCCTCATCGCCTGTTTCAAATCTTCCTGTGATAATGTCTTCCATAAATCTCTCCTGAAAATGATGGATTAACGATTCCAGTCTTCGTCAAGTACTTCATTTCTGGGCCAGCCTTGCCGACTGCCTGGCGTGGATTACAGAAGTTATTCTAAGAACGACAGTTATCCCGATCCGTTCGGTAACTCACCCGGGAGAGAATATATTTTTCCTAACTTGATCAGGCCAAGGCAGAATCTTTAGGACAACCTGATAATCCTTAAATTAAGCTCCAAGCCTCATGTGAACTTCAAGTAATAAGTCCAATCTCCAATCAAGAGGGGTCACTGCAGTTTGTGATGAATTTTGTAGATGAGCTACTCAGTTGCAAGCATACGACCCATCATTTAATCCGAGCGGGGGGAATAACAATTGGAAAAGGACCAAAGCACGATGGCTTCCCTTCAGAATCCCTTCCCGAAGGTAGAGGCCTTCTTATCTGCGCTTCACGAACAGACTTTCTTTAAGGACGAGTCAACGCAGGGCAGCGTCCTCTGGTACATCGCTTTTTATAAGAAACGCGCCCCTCAGAAGCGCAGAGCTTTTCGAGCGGGCGGATTTGTTTTGTTATTTTTAAGCATTAGTCTCCCATTCCTGACTCAGATGGTCGAAAAAGCTCATCAGGCACCGGTGGCCTCCACGCTTGCCTGGCTAATAGCTCTTGTTGCTGCAGCCAATTCTTTTTTCAATTGGCAAAAAGCGTGGCAAGGCTACACCCAGACACAACTCACACTACAGTTTGCGCTGACAGAGTGGGAATTACGAACCGCGGAGGCACGGGCAGGCTCAAGCGACGAGGAAGGTGTGGCACTTTTGAAGGAAGGTCTGCAGAAATTCATTAAAACGGTGAGTGAGGCAGTCTCAGGCGAGACTGCACAATATTTTGAGGGCGTAAAGATTCCGGAAACGAGAACAAAACCGTAATCTTATCTTTTTCAAAGCTTCTGCTTGCGCTTAACCACATGAAGCAGGTCCAACGGAGATAACCATTCCCCTGATAAGGCAGGAAAAAACAGGATTTTTTCACACATAAGAAAAATGCTATTTGCTCTAAATTGGCCGTACGAACGATGCGCAACGGCTAAAAGGAGCGGATAGCATGGACAGAGATGACGAGGCATGGCGTTCACTTTGGACGCTTGAAATGATTTCCCGAACGGCAGTGCATCAATCCGGTGTCACAGCCCGATTGACACGCTCGCCGAATAATCCAAAGATAGAGCGTATCTGGCTTGAAAATAAGGACAGCCTGGATCCGTCACGCTGGGATCTGGACGACATTTCCAAGCAACTAATGACGCTGTGGTTGGAAGGAAGTTTCGAGCGCGCATGAAGGGCCCAGCTATCCAAACGTCTCGTGACTCCATCCACTATCTAGGGATAGGGATGTGGCCCAAGAGGCCCACATCCCAAGTCCGATACTGCAGTTTAGTACCCGCCTGATCCCCCTCCAGAGCCGCCAGACCCTGATGTTCCACCGCCACCTGTCCCTCCTCCCGAGCCTCCTGTTCCTGATGTTCCACCGACGCCACCCGCCCCCGAGGTTCCACCGACGCCGCCTGCCCCCGATGTTCCACCGGACCCGCCTGTCCCAGCTGTTCCACCCGAGCCGCGTGTCCCCGATGTTCCGGAAGTTCCAGACCCCGACATTCCCGAGCTACCTGATCCCATTGATGAGCCCGCTCCCGCCCCGGTGCCTTGGCCGGACATTGCCCCACTAGCTCCTGTGCCTTGACCGGACATGGCCCCGCCAGCTCCTGTGCCACTGGTCTGGGCGTAAGCCAAGCTAGCTACTCCAGATATCAGGCCGGCAAGCAGGATGGAACGGGTAGTGTTTTTTAAAAGGAAGATAGGTTTCATGATTGCTCCTTCATCTCAAACCAGCGAAATTGCTGGATTGAAATAATAGACTTATGCCCAACCCGTTCCGTACGGTGGCACGCATAGCTTTATGGCTTGCCCAGGCAAGCTTTAGGAAAATACGGGAGCACGCCTCAGGGCAGAAATGCAGGAAGAACTTTGAAGTGCGTGCCTTGATCAGTACACGGATCTTAAGACCCAATGCTCGAACACCTGACTATCACGCCCCGTGAGCTGGCGCAGATGATCAAGGCGGCCGTTGCTGAGGGTCACTATGCCTCGGCGAGGGGATCGTCGAGCGCGCGAAGAAATTATTGGCTGCACGCAAGCGCCCTCGCGGGGGCACTCCACTCCCTCGCACAGCAGTACGAAATTCAGTGCAGGAGGGTAAGACATAGAATCCCATAAAATCCGGGGTAGCATCCTAAAAGGATGGAACCGGAGAGCTATCATTGCTGTCGATAGAAGCGCGACCAGTCTGCGATAGCGAGTAACCATATGGCTTTCTTTCCGGATAAAGAGGAGTTGCGACCGCAAGCAATGGAAATTCTGGCGGCGCAAGCGGCTGCCGCGGGACTGATCTATGTATCCGGCGATGAGCCGGGGATCAGAAGATTAGCCTCCGGCGAGGGGTTTCGTTATGTCGGTCCGGATGAAAAATCGTTGGACGACGAGGCTGAGCTTGAGCGCATTGCCCGGCTCGCCATTCCTCCCGCTTATACCGATGTCTGGATTTGCCCCCATCCCCTGGGCCACTTGCAGGCCACCGGACTGGATGCGCGCAGCCGCAAGCAGTACCGCTACCATTCCGACTGGCGCGCGGTGCGAGACAGCATCAAATTTGAGCGGATGGTGGAATTCGGTGAAGCTCTGCCCCAACTGCGCGAGCGTGTACACCATGATCTGAAAAAACGAGGCTTGCCGCGAAAAAAGGTTGTTGCTGCAATAGTGAGACTGCTTGATACGACGCAGGTGCGCATCGGTAACCTGTCTTACGCCCGCGATAACCACAGTTTCGGACTTACCACCCTGCGCAAGCGGCATCTTGCCTTCATCAATCCCAGACGCGCATTACTGAAATTCCGGGGCAAGAGCGGGATCGAACACGAAGTCACGATCGATGACAGGCGGATCGTCAGCATTATCCGGACTTGCCAGGAGCTGAGGGGCCAGCGTCTTTTCCAGTATCTGGATGAGAGTGGCAAGCGGCGGCCGGTCGAAGCGGAGCAGGTAAACGCCTACCTCCACGAAGTCATGGAAGCCGAGTTTACCGCGAAGGATTTCCGAACGTGGAGCGGAACCCTGCGGGCGTTCGAGATCATGCTCAATACGCCGTTGCCTGAATTCCCGACCAAGCGCGCACTCAAGGCCAGCATCGTCGCGGCAACACGGCAAGTCGCGGAAGATCTTCGCAATACCCCTGCCGTCTGCCGGAAATCCTATATCAATCCGGCGGTGTTTTCTGCCTGGCAGAAAGGCGATCTTCATCGCTGCGTGCAGGAACTGGAAGAAGCAGCACATCCCGCGCATGACCCGCTCGAGTCTGCCATATTGTCTTTTCTGCGGAAACAAAAGGACGGATAAAAAACTCAGCTTTTTCCCGGCTTCTGCTGCCTTTCTATCACCGCCAGAAGGCGCTGCGCTGATCGCAGCGAACCTTCAATAAATCCCTGGTAGTCAGAAAACGCTTCTCCGCAAACGTGCAGGTTGTTTTGCCCGGCTTCCTGCTCCTCTTGTTCGAGAGAAAATGCCTCGAGAAACTCGATATGCTCCCGGGACTTTACCCCCGGACGCCACCCGTGCGCCGCGGCACCGAAAGGCTCTTTTCCCCAGTCGCGCATACCACAGGCGAGAAGGCGGCCTGTGGTAAAGTCATGATGCTCATAATCCCTGGCAAACTGCACGAAACGCTGCCATAGGCGAGCCGATCCGGGCTTGATTTCGATAATCGAACCGCACGTCGGAGAAGGTTTTTTCTCCAGAAACCAGATCCTGGCGGCATCCTGATAGCCGACTTGCGGACCTTCCGGTTGCTCGGGACCTTTGGAATTATTGCTGGATTCGCTTCTGAGGTAATCGGACCAGAATGTGATTGCCGGCCGGTCCGTATAAATCATGATCAACCCTTTTGTCCGGTCCCTGCTTTTCACATACAGCAACTCGCGGGTCGGTATGTCGGATGCATAGCGATTGAGAGACCGGTTGTCTTCCCACCAAGGTTTCTCGATGACGAAAAAACATTTCAGCAGCGGAAGGCAAACGACTGCATTGAGTGCTTCGTAAAGATTTCCTTTTGGGCGCTCCCCATTCCATGACATTTCTTCGAGCGGACGCTTCGGCAGAGCAAAAATGACTCTTCGTGCGCGCACAAGCTCGACCTCATCCTGCTTCTGCACAGTAAGGGCAACCAGCGCATTATCCCGTCTTTCTACGCTCACCACTCTCGCACCTTTCGCGATTTTCAAACGAGGAGATTCGTGACTGTCTTGATGCTTCCGCAAGACCTCCAACAGGTTCCAGATTATCCTGCTCATCCCTCCGCGTATGCCCCGAAGCGAACCCGTGCTTCGAATTGCCCTGAGCCAGAAGATAATCCACTCGGCGGCATTCAGATTTTCGTGAACAAAGTGATAGTAACTCCCCCAATCCCTGATCTTGACCACCGCATAATGGCTCAAGACATCACTGAGGACGTTCCAGAATCCCAGGTCCCATAACGGCTGGTCCCTGAACCGCGCGTGCTCCCGGATCGTTACGAAGTCAGGATCGGTAAGATACTGTATCCATTCGAGCAGCTCTCCCTTCCAGTAATGGCGATAAAAGAACTGCGCGCTGTGCAGCTTTCTCCATTGTTCATTGGCGGCATCCGTATACCAGGGATTCGAAGCCGAGCCGTCGAATTTCGGGCCGTGGACGAGCTCGAAGATGCGCCTGAGAGCGAGTATCATCAGGTCAAAAGGAGTTTTCTGCTGCGCTTCCTCCTCCTGAAGCGTGAATCGAGGCGCCATCGGATCTTCGGAGGTGTACGAAGAGAACGGCACGAGGTCATCCAGGCTTTCTTCCTCCCCTGGGTCAGGTTCCCTGATTCCAAGATCGTCGAGCAATCCCTGCAATAAAATCTGGTCTCGCGGCTCGATTCTCATGGGCCCGAATTCGGCGCGAAAGTATTCGATATCGGTCAGCTTTTCGACATCGTTGCCATCCACATTCCTGAATGATTTTTCTGTCGGACCTCTGAATGGAGACTGTTTACCCGTTTGCGGGTCAGGGGGAGCAAGGTAACCATCATCGATGTTCCAGTTACACGGGTCCCATGTATCTTCAAAACCGATCTTCTTTCCATTTTCCTCACTGCTTCTCAGCAGGGACCACGTTTCGATGCGCCCACCAAACCGGTCAGAAGCTTCCAGAAGGAGAATGCTCCTGATATCGAGCGAGCCGTCCCGGACTTTCTTGATAAGCTCGTGGCAGCAATAGAGCCCGGCAATACCGCCACCGACAATTACCAGATCATATATTTCCGCTTTCTGCGTATGCTGCATATGCTGCGTATGAGATGTGCTGCCCGGCATTTTTTTCTCCCGTTACTTCGGCGCATCAGGCGCTTGCGGTCCGATCAAACCCCAACCTGATGCATCGAGTGCATCAGGCACTGTGCCTGACTTTGAATTATAAGGATAGAAGATCGCGGAACGGAAACCAGAAATCAGAATACAAGGTGAGCTGACCAGCGGCGAAGTGCATCAAAAGCCGGCTCAGCTTGCTGAGAAGATCGTTTTAACCTAAAAAGAAGAAGGCTCCAATCGTTCGGAATGTCGGCGAGGAGTTTTCGGTATCTGGAAATACACTGCTCACCTTACTTCTGCAAGGATGTCTCGACTTTTCGACCAGATGCAACGCCCTTCTTCCTTGGGGACAGGTGCGGTTGAAGCTGAGCCTCCTGGACTAGTGCGCCTCGTTCATGTGGCCGTGGAGGGGCGCGCAAGGCTTCAAGTCCAGGGCTTGTACCGATGCGACCCGCTCAGGCACAAACTCGAGTCCGCGCTGCGCACGCATGCTGCGATAAGGGAAGCCTCTGCGAACGCCCTCACAGGCCGAGTGCTGATCATTTTTGATCCGGCACGCGACCTTGAAGAAATAAAAACCTGGTTGGAGCAACTGCTGCTGGATGCCAGGCAGGAAATCATTCCTGAGAACTCGGTAGACGATGGCCGTTCTTTGCGTTCCTCCAGACGTCCTATTTCTCCCGCCATCTCTTCTGACTCCGATTCAGTTCTTCCCCAGAAGGGGGAAAACTGGCATGTGCTATCCAGCGAGATTGTGCTGGCCTCGCTTGAAACCTCTAAAGAGCTCGGCCTCAGCCAGGCTTCCGCGGAGCGGAAGCTTGGCCATTTCGGTGTCAATAGCCTACCGGAGACGCCACCCCGTTCCGGCCTGAGTATTTTTCTGGGGCAGTTTAAAAGCCTGCCTGTGGCTTTACTCGGTGTATCCGCCGTCCTTTCCGCGGCAACTGGAGGACTGGTCGATGCGGCGGTGATTCTCGGAGTAGTTTTGATCAACGCGGGTGCGGGCTACGTTGCTGAGTCTCAATCGGAGCGAACGATCAATGCGCTCGGACACGTGGCCGAGCAGAACGCAGTGGTCATTCGCGATGCTCAGCTTCGGGAAGTAGCTGCTGAGTCTCTGGTGCCGGGCGACATCCTGGTCCTTACGCCGGGGACTCGAGTAGCTGCCGATAGCAGAGTGCTCGAATCGCGCAATCTGATGGTGGACGAGTCCATGCTTACCGGAGAAAGCCTTCCAGTGACAAAAATGGTGAACCGGCTGGACAAGCAGAACGTCTCCCTTGCGGACCGGCTTAACATGGTATACATGGGTACGGTGGTAACGGGTGGCAGCGGCCTGGCAGTAGTAGTCTCGACCGGACGATATACCGAGATCGGCACTATTCAATCGCTGGTAGGTGAAACCCGGCCTCCGGAGACACCCATGCAGCGCCAGCTCTCCATCCTTGGGAATCAGATGGTGTTGCTATCCCTGAGTATCTGTGGGGCAATGTTTCTCATCGGGCTGGTCCGGGGTTACGGCTGGCTGCAAATGTTGAAATCCTCTATTTCCCTTGCCATAGCCGCAGTCCCGGAGGGACTGCCTACCGTCGCCACCACTACCCTTGCGCTGGGTATCCGGACAATGAGCCGTCACAAAGTGTTGGTGCGCCGTCTCGATGCAGTGGAAACCTTGGGCGCAGTACAGGTAATCTGCCTCGACAAAACCGGAACGCTCACTCTCAACCGTATGTCCGTCCTGGCCCTGCACAGCGGAGGACGTCGTATTACAGTGGACAAGGATGTGTTTTACGATGCGGGCGTAAGAACCGATCCCTATCAGAGCGATGAATTGTTGCGGCTCATCCATGCAGCCGTTCTTTGCAACGAGGTGGAACTGAACGGTGAGAGAGGCAGCTACGTACTCAAGGGTTCCGCAACAGAAGGCGCGCTGGTGCACCTTGCGCTGGCGGCAGGCGTTTCAGTTGATGCGCTTCGCCGGTGCTATCCCAGAGAGCAAGTGGAATACCGCACCGAAACGCGGAACTATATGAGCACGACCCATAGCGTGCGAGGGGGGGGGAAGCTCGTGGCCGTCAAGGGTAATCCGGTCGAGGTGCTGGAAATGTGCCGATGGTGGTTGAAGGACGGCGCACGCCTGCCTCTCACGGAGGTGGAGCGGACAGCCATACTCATGGAAAATGACCGCATGGCCGCAGAAGCGCTGCGTGTGCTGGGATTTGCTTACACCGAACCGAAGCAAACCGATCAATCTTCAGCGGATGAACTCATCTGGCTGGGGATGACGGGAATGGCCGATCCCCTGCGACAGGGGATGAAGGAACTTATCGCCTTGTTTCACCAGGCTGGGATAGACACGGTAATGATAACCGGTGATCAGAGCGGCACTGCGTATGCGATAGGGAAGGAACTTGGGCTATCCAGCGGCAGCGAACTCGACATTCTTGATTCTACCCGGCTTGATCAACTCGATGCAGAGGTCCTGGCTGGGCTGGCCCAGAAGGTCAACATCTTCTCCCGCGTCAGCCCGGCCAACAAACTGCAAATCGTGCAGGCACTGCAGCGCGGCGGCAAGGTCGCCGCGATGACGGGCGACGGCATCAATGACGGGCCCGCCCTCAAGGCTGCGGATATTGGCGTCGCTATGGGCGACACCGGCACGGAGGTGGCGCGCAACGTGGCCGACGTTATACTGGAAGACGATAACCTCGGCACCATGATTGTGGCCGTCTCGGAAGGCAGGACGATTTACAACAATATTCGCAAATCGATTCATTTCCTTACCGCAACCAACCTGTCCGAGATCATGCTGATGCTGGGGTCTATAGGTACAGGGCTGGGCACTCCGCTCACTACCATCCAGTTGTTGTGGATCAACCTGATAACCGATATCTTCCCCGGACTGGCGCTTGCTGTTGAGCCCCCCGAGCCCGATGTTCTGCAGCGGCCACCGCGAGATCCTCGCGAACCGATTGTAGGTCCAGCAGACTTCAAGCGCTACGGTCTGGAATCTCTGACAATGAGCGCAGGCTCAATGGCCAGCTACGGCTACGCAATGGCGCGTTATGGCGGAGGGCCGAAGGCCAGCACGGCCGCCTTCATGACCCTGACAATGGGGCAACTGCTTCACGCATATAGTTGCCGTTCTGACCATATCAGCATATTCAGCCACGAGACGCTCCGCTCCAATCGCTATCTCGACACGGCGATCGGTGGAACAGCCTTGCTCCAATGGGCCACGGTGCTGGTGCCAGGCGTCCGCAATCTGCTTGGTAACACCCCGATAGGCCCGCTTGATGTAGCGGTGATAGGCGCGGGCTCTGTGCTGCCTTTTTTCCTGAATGAAGCAACCAAAGGCGCCACCTTCAAAGGCAAGCGGGGTCAAGACCTGTTATCTCTGCCACCACCGTCGAAGGAGTATGGATGATGAAACAGAATTTCATGTTCACCTCCGAATCCGTGACTGACGGGCATCCGGATAAACTTTGCGATCAGGTGAGCGATGCACTGGTCGACCGCTTTTTGCAACAGGACCCCTTTTCGAAGGTGATCGCGGAGTGCGCAGTATCCACAGGAATACTTTTTATCGCAGCGCGCTTCGCTTCGTCGGCTTCTATCGACATCCCGGAGGTCGCGCGCCAGGTTATACGCCAGATCGGCTACGAGCAGGCGGATTTCAACGCAAAAGATTGCACGATCATGACGAGCCTGACCGAACTGCCGGCACCGTCTTATTTGTTCTCGGATGAGAGGGAAATGAGTGAGGAAGAGCTGGAATCGGTTACTGCCAAGAATCAGGCGAATGTATTCGGTTTTGCCTGCAATCAAAGCGCGGCCTTTATGCCGCTCCCCATCTCGCTTTCGCATAAACTGGCGCGTCGGCTCACGGCCGCACGTTTCCAGAAGCAGATTCCCTATCTTGCGCCCGATGGAAAAACGCAGGTAGGAGTGGAATATCGCGAAGGCAGACCATATCGCATCCATTCCATCACCATCGTTGCTACTCAGGAGAAGACTGCCATGCGCGGCGTCGGCCCGCTGCGGGATGATCTCAACGCACATGTGATTGAGCCGGTTTTCGCGGCGGAGACGCTGCGGCCCGACTCCTGCACCCATATTTTCATCAATCCCGAGGGGTTGGTTGCCGACGGAGGCCCCTCGCTACACTCCGGGTTGACGGGTCGCAAGAACGCGGTGGATACATACGGTGAATATTCCCGGCATTCGGAATCCGCGCTTTCCGGTAAGGATCCCTCCCGTATCGACCGGGTGGGAGCCTACGCAGCGCGCTACGCGGCCAAGAACGTGATCGCCGCAGGCCTTGCGCAGGCGTGCGAGGTACACCTGGCGTATTCAATAGGAATATCGAGTCCGGTAAGCGTGCAGGTGGATACTTTCGGTACAGGGAGCATTCCAGATACCGAAATAACGGCCCGCATCCTTGACCAGTTTGATTTCCGTCCGGCCGGAATCATTCGCGCTTTTAATTTACGCTACCAGCCTCAATTATTTCGCGGGGTTTTTTACCGCAGGCTCGCGGTTTATGGTCAGGTGGGACGGATGGATATCGGATTGCCGTGGGAGAGCACGGACAAGGCTGCATTGCTGCGTTAGCCCGATATCGCGGTAGACTGCCGCGGCGAGCAGTACCTGTTCGCCTCAGATCAGTGCAGCGACCAGAGCGACGGCTGAGCGCTCGACGGCGGTTTCGACGAGTTTCGTCACGAAAATATCTGCCACCTTCTGTAGCGAATGGGCGGCATACGGTTGATTCAGAACATCCACATTCCGGATATATCCCAGGTCGCGCAGGGAATCAAGAATCGCGGCAGAGCTTGTCAGACTTGGGTCGTATTTGATTACCACACTGCCCGTGACGATGCTGGTTTCGGCTTGAAGAAGGCCGTGCATTCCTTCCAGGTAGCACCTCAATTGCCGGACGCGCACTTCATCCTTTTTCAATACGGGGATATTGACGCGCAGACGGCCGGGAACATGGTGAATATAATTAGCCATGATTGGTTCTCCATTCGGTCATTTTCCTGATGATAGCTATTTAACCAGCGTTTTGTTACAGCTTTATGAAACGGTTCAGGCCCAGGAACCGGAGATGGAGAGGGGATAAAAGAAAGGAAAAAGAGAAGGCGGTGGAGAACATTCATCCCTGCGGCGGTAATCGATCGCTCACCAGGGATGAGAGGAGGACGGGAGCTAAGGCTACTGGAGCATTTGCCCTAAAACAAAATCTGAACCCCGCGGGCTGATCCAAGCGTCAACACCTGGCATGGGTTTGAGCTTGAGCTATGCCCTTTAGCGCTTTGTCAGCGCCTTAGCGCCGCCAAATGTTATACCGGCGGTGGAGGAGGAATGCGATCCTCGGGGGGAGTGCGACCTGCAGGGGGAACATTGTCTTCGCGGTATGACTTGGGTATAGCCGCGTTTGCCACATCCTTCACTCCTCCTACGACACTGAGGAGAATGTCGCGCACGCTCGTGACCGCGGTCGTGCCGATGTCGCCTATTCCTCCAGCGGCTGCGTTTACGGTCGCCCTGACTGCTTCTACGACATTGCCTCCAGTCTCCCTCGTTCCCTCGGCCACGCCGTCCACTGCACGCTTGGCAACCAGCAATGTGTCACCGCCAGCGTCAGCAGTACTACGGACCGCGGCCTTTACGGTTTCTGTGGCCGCCGTGATGACGTCGCCGCCTACATCGGACACCCCCATTACCACGCCCTTGGCAACGCTTTTCGTGGAAAGCACTAACCCGGTCCCCACATCTTCGGTGGCGGCAAGCGCGCCCTTGACAACATCCCTTGTTATATCGACTGCTTCCGTACCGACCGCCCCTGTCGCTCTCAACGTATTGGATACCGTATTGCGCACCAAGCTCACGATGTCGGATTCAATTCCGTCGATGCCTCTCAAGCTGCTGGCAATGCCTGTTTTTACGGTATGGCCAGCGGCTCCTATGGTGCGGTCAGCATCCGCACGATAAGGAGGTGTCGTACCCACGTATCCTTCATCTTCCGGGCGTGTTTCGCCGTGAGCATATGCTTCTTCCTTCGGCGTTTCTATATCGGACCGCTTTTTTTCCTCGGGGCGCGTCTTTCCCCCTGCGTGCCTGTCTGATCTCGGGGCATTCATTTCGATTCCTCCTCGTATAGTTACGATTTCCGTCCTATGACGATGAAAATGCTTCTCTCATTTTGCTGCTTTCTACCGCTTCAGTGCAGAGTTCCCTGGTTTTGGCTCTTGCAACCCCTTGACTCGCTCAGAAATTTTGCTACAGATTTTTGTTTCGCAAGATTTTCGGAAATCATCATCCAATCATTTCCAAATCTAAGATTCTTCGGGCAATTTGGTTTCAATGAGGGAATGTTCGGGGTTGTTGCCGTTCGTCCCCGGAAAAACGCAGTACGCATACCAGAATGCCGCTATCGCCGGGATCGCTATATTGCCCTTTATTACCTGCACGACACCCATGCTCATCATTGCCAGGAATATCAGCGGCCGGATATCTGGTCTTTTTTCCGATTTCGTATATGACTTATGTTCGTCACCGGCGATTGAAGAGTGGACTGGCGTGGGTACTGACGTTCCATTCTTTCCGAGCTGGAACAAATCGTGCTCAGCGATATGGCTCCAAAGAACGGAATCCTCCGCGGTATGACTGATAAGCGCCATACCAGTCCGCGGATCCGTCGTTACCGTTCCAACCCCGGGGCACTCCGCCAATCCTTTTTCCAGCGCCGCGAAGTACGCGGCATCGCCGCGCCTTGCGTCGATCTTTATCCGCTTTCTGCCCGGCAGAGAGTGGGCCACTCGCGCAAGTGGCGCCATCATTCCCCCTTGGTTGGCGGTCGACCTTGCGCCCCTTCATCGCGCTGGCCTTCACTCGCCTGCGCCCCCGTCGGTGCAGGTGGTGTCCCGGTTTTCCCTTGCGCGCCAGCAGGCTGAGTTGCGGAGGCAGCTATCGCCGCGCCTCCCGCCAGCCCAGTCTCCATCTCCGACTTGACCTCTGCCACGAGGTCATCCACCGTTTCGCTCAATTCGGCAAATGATTCACGTCCTTTCTCATACAGAAGGACGCTACCCTTGATAGCGGCCTTGGTAGCGGGCCTGATGAGCCGGAGCAGCACTGGTACGAGCAGTGTCGCCCCCACGCCAGCCGCCAAGCCCGTGATCAGGTTGCTCTTGAAGTTTTCCGATGCCATGATTTTTCACCTTACTTCCAGGAGCCAAAATAAATTTATAGATAATTTTTGTTTTTTTTCAAGCATTGACACAAAAAATTAATATTCGTGAACCCCTTCCACTCGCGGAATGAGAACCATTAGAGGAGCGTGCAGAACAAGGGGTAACGAGCGAGCATAAGGCAGTCATGGGCAATTCCAATTCCGCTCCAGCTTCCGGTACTGCACCGCTTCCGCAATGTGGCGCTTGATCCCCGAACTTGCGGCCAAGTCGGCAATCGCGCACGACTTTCAGAATGCGGTGATAAGCCTTGGCGAACATCCTCACAGGCCAAGGTAAATTCAGGAACAGCGATGAGGGGAAACCCAGGAGATCTACCTGCGCAGGAATCCCTGGAAAAGAGTGGCGCCTCAGGCGAATACGGAGCCTTCAAACGTGTACAGCCGCGAGCAATCCTGCCGCGATATTTCTATACTTTTATTTCGATGTCCGACTGCTTTTCTCTTTCGTGATGGGACTCTGCAACGTATAACCCTTCTCTTTCATCTTGTAGCCGCCGTAAGCACCGGCACCTCCCGCCAGGAGATACCAGCAGCCCGAGAGGGCGGGAAGAACGGCCAGCAGAGTAAGAAGACTTATTATTTTCCTGAATTTCATTGCAGTCCGGGAATAAGAGGAAAATAATAATTGTCGCAGAAAGTCGCCCCACAGAAAACAGAACAGGCGCTGTCATCCTCGCGTCTCCTTTTTCGTTAATAACACCAAGGGGATGTAAAAGGATCGTGGCAAAGATAACTCCATCGCGCTGTACTGTACCTGAACAGGGCCGGATTCAGCCTGAAGCAAAATTTTGGAGGAAAAATCATGAATCAAGCACCGATTTCAGCTACATGGGCAAAGCGCTTACTGCTCCTGGCCCTGGCTGCGCTCCTGTCAGCCTGCCAGTCCGCCGAAACGAGGCGTGCCGGCGGCTTGATGGGCAGCATTGCCGGTTCCATTGGCGGCGGCTATCTTGGCAGCTACCTGGGTGGGGGAACTGCTGGCCGTATATTGGGTGCTGTGGCCGGCGGTGTGGGCGGATATTATCTGGGTGCAGAAATCGGAGGACGTCTCGGGCAAGAAGATCAGCGCCGCATGGCTCAGACTTCCCAGCGCGCGTATGAAACCAACCAGACCCAGACTTTCACCAATCCCGATAGTGGCGTGAGCGGGAGAGCTGAGGTCGTGGGCGCTGATGATGACAGCAATTGCAAGACTATCCGGCAAACTGTCGTGCTGAAAGATGGAAAAACCGTTACAGAGGATGTGAAAAGCTGCAAATAGGAAGGAGAAAAGGCGCAACACTGAACCTTCTCGCCCCATAAGTGAGAAATAAGCAAGCGAGTAGATCAGGTACGCGTAAAGTCGCGCCTACTACATATAAACAACACATGAAGCTGATGATGTTGGAGTGTCCTCAAACCCGAAGCGATTCACCTCCACTTCCGCTTTTTGTGGGGGGCATGCGAACAAATGCCAGGGCCCCGCGCGGATTGTCGCCGCGCCCGACGATCAAAAAGCCGTACGCGACTCCGCCGATTTCGGGGGATGATCGGCGGTTGCTGCCTATCTTCAACTGATCCCATATCCGAAGAATTCTCGAGCTCCGCTTCCCAGCGTGCCAGGAGCTTCTCCGCCCTATCATCACTTTCCGGGTCGCCACTCAACCCGGACAGATCGACCAAACCCCCTTCCATTGTCTCGCCCTCCATTTTCGCCTGATGTAAATTCTCGTACTTTGCCCAGCATATTATCTGTGCGGTTCGCCGCTTATCTTCTGCCTTCTCACCCTTTCAACGTTACAGGTTATAAACCGTTGACAGCCGATCAGAACCCACAGACGCGTGATCAAACTTTCTTATTCAGGCTATGAATTAGAGATGTGGAAAGCAGTTTCAGTTCGATCAGTTGAAGGAGAATGAGAATTTTGTTGTTCTGAATAGCAGATGGCAGCAAGTTTTACCCACACCATTGATGATTCAACATCTGCCCATCGGGGAAGAGGAAAGTAGGTGGCGGAATACATTCATCCATGCCAGCGCTTTTCATGAGGAGTGTCGGAAGGTAATTCTTCACTCTTCATCGAACTGCTCCTTGCGTGCCTGACGGCGGAGCGGGTGCAGGAAATTATGGTATGGCGCGGGTATGGCGTGAATGCGTCTCCCCACACTGGGAAGCGGTCTGTGAAGCCAGCACCGTGGGCCACCCCGCAGGAATACAATGCCGAAGTGGCCCATTCAACCAAGCTCCAATGAGACAAACCTCAAGTGGAGCTCAGAATTTATTACTTTTTAGGCTTTGGAGTTTCGGACTTCGGGGTTTCAGGCTTTGAAGCTTCTGATTTCGGAGTCTCGGATTTCGGGGTTTCAGGCTTTGAAGTTTCAGGCTTTGAAGTTTCAGGCTTTGAAGCTTCGGATTTTGGAGTTTCCAATTTTGAGGGCTCATGAGCAGGAAGCGCGGTTAACTGGACGCGAACCGTGGCAAATTTCTCAAGTTCCTCCCTATCTTGACCTTTCTTGCTTGCAACTGCCGGGAGCTCAAGATTCAGGTGATAACTTCCTTTGCTTGCTCGCCGTAGAACCGGTTCTTTGCCGCCCGGCTCGTTCAGTTTTATTTCTTTGCCATCTGGGCCCATTAAAGTGGCCACCAGATCACTTGAACCCGATTTTGATATTTTTATCCGGTAATCCGAAGAATCAGCGGTAGGCAAGCGAAGCTCCACTCTCGCGCTGGAGCTTACATCCGCGCTCGCCAACTTGTTGTTCGTGACATTTCCCAGGCACCCCCCCGTGTCGCAAGGGAATTGCCTCGGATTGCTCTCCTGGCAGGTTATGAAATATCCACCGCGCGCGAAAGCCGCACTTTCCAGGTTGACTTCCAATCCCATTTCATTCAGCTTGTTTACGGAGGTTTTTGCACGGCCCTTGGCAAAACTTGTCTGCCTATCCTGATTGCAGTGGCTTGCTTCCTTACCCGAAGCGCTTGCTTCGGCTTCTTTATCGTCGATTGCGAGCCGTGGCCCATCCTTGTTCGCCTGAACCAAAACCCGGTTATACGTCTTGGCGACGATTTCCACCGGTGCCCCTTTCGATTCCCCGTATAACGGGATAGAAAACAGAGAAAATGGAGTAACAAGGATTAAAAGTTTTAGTCTTAGTGTTCTCATTTGTTATCGCCCTAGTTTTTTATCGGTGCGTGATGAAGAGCATCATCGCAGGACGGTCGAGCTGTTCCTCCCGATCGTTTCGCTAAAGAGCGAAGCCGTGGTATTCCAGTTTAGTACATTGCTTCAACGAATGGAATGCCGCTTTGAACTGCGGCCCAATGATTCCCTGAAAATCAGGGTAAAAAAGAAGATAAAAGATGCAAATATAGCCAATGGGACTATATAGAGAGCTAGAGAGTATAGTGACAGCATTAATGCCATTTGCCTAAATTCGCTGTCAACTGTCAAAAACCCGATCAGTTGTGTTTAGGTCTTTTGTTGGGTTATTAACAGCAGAATCTTATCACCCGATACGCTGGTGACTACTGGACTACCGTCCCCATCGTCAGTGCGACAAGCCGGGAGCAGCTCGATGAGCTTCTTGACTCGGTCAGTCTGTCGATTCCTCAGGAATTGATTGCAAGACTGGAGACTTCCAGTCAATAGAGTGTTACTGACGTTTCTGGACTTGAGAAAGTTGGTTTCATCTGTAAAACGCATGATTGACTTCAGGGCGATCGTGGTTGCACCCCCAGGATGGAAGCCCAGTGCCGTGCAAATTCGTGCCGAGGATGCCTGCCGTAGCCAACTCGTCATGACAGCGAGTATGAGGAATGGCAGTTGTATCTATCGTGGACTACTTCAATACGTCAAGTGGGGCGGGGTAGTACGGTCAGCACTCGCACGATGAAGGCGTGCAGCTCGTTCATGTAGTTGCGCAGGAAATCAGCCGTGTGCTCGTCGGTAACCTGCCCATCTTCCGTGATAAGGCCAGGCTTGAAATGGATGTGAGCCTCGACAGTATTCATCAAGGGTGAATTGCAGTAGCACAACACGCCGCGCAGCTGGCTTTGTGCCAAGGCCGTACCAATGGCACCGGGGGAGGTGCCGATCACTCCCGAAGGCTTGTGAGAGAAAGAGTTCTGGCCCCAAGGGCGACTTGCCCAGTCGATCGCATTTTTAAGGCCCCCAGGAATCGAGCGGTTGAATTCCGGTGTTACGAAAAGTACGGCATCGACATCGGCTATAGCCTTCTTGAAGGCACGCGCAACAGGCGGAAAGTCAGCATCGTAGTCCTGGCTGTAAATCGGCAGATCCGTGATCGGGATTTCGGACAATTCCAGTTCAGGCGGTGCCAGGCGTGCGAGCGCCTTTGCCAGCAAGCTATTGATCGAGGTGCTTGAGAAGCTGCCGACGAGGTAGCCCACCTTGTACTTATTCATATAAGCCTCCTTTCTGTGTGGTGCGAAAGATCATGCCCGCTAGTGTGTTGCGACAGCACTGGCAGGCACAGGGACTTCAGTCAAGCACAACAGTTCCTAGTATCAATCGAGACGTCAACCTTAAATCATCATAGGCAAGCCGCATCTCTCCCGCAAGTTGATAACCCTTCGGTTTCTTGTTTATTGTCTATATTGAATGAAGGCTTCGCTTCGCCGTGCCTTATGTTGATCCATAAAGACCAATGAACATCGCCCGTGATCTCGTGCAGGAGATCTGAGCAAAGGTGCCGGAGGTGCTGCTATGACAAGGAAAAAACCAATGGGACGAGGACGTTCTTCCGCCTTCGTGTTAACCCCCATAGTGTTGGTCTTCGTCCTGGATGCGATCGCGCAGGTCGCTCTGGACCCAAATGGCATCCTTGCCCCTGGAAGATCAGGCATCGTGGGCGCACCTGCGCTTGGAACCGAAGCGAGTTTCGATGTGAATGGCGTGATACTGCGGGCAAGCGCATCATCGGTATTATAGAAGGCGACAGCAATCCAGACTTGTTCATACCAGCTCTTGTTGAACTTTATACCCAGCGGCGCTTTCCCTTCGACAAGCTGGTGAAATTCTACACGCTCGATCAGATCAACCAGGCGGCGGAAGACAGTGAGAAGAGGGTAACCATCAAACCGATTATTCGATTGGAATCCTGAACCCCCTCTCTCGATCTTCTCCTACTCCTCAACGAGCTGACAGGGTTTTCCCGGCCTGTCCTGGTAATCAGGCAATCGAAAAAGGCGGCGCAGTTATCTGGTATGCAGTGAAATTCTTCTCCAGTCGGAGGGCATATGAAGGTTGCATTGATAGGAGTGACCGGGCGTGTTGGATCGCGTTTAACCACGGAATTGCTTCGACGCGGACATACTGTAACCGGCATCGCACGCGATGTCTCCAAAATGGAAGCGAAGCCAGGGCTTCGTCTTGAGGCGGCTGATGTAAACCAGGGCAAAACCCTTGCCCCTCTTCTCTCAGGTCATGACGCTGTTATCAGCGCCTCTCGTTTTGTTTCCACAAATCCTGCCCAGGTTATCAGCGCCGTAAAAAAAGCGGGAGTCCCGCGGCTCCTGGTCGTCGGTGGCGCAGGCAGCTTGGAAGTCGCCCCCGGTAAAATGCTGGTAGATACGCCAGAATTCCCGGAAGCGTACAAGCCGGAAGCGTTTGGCGGTATCGAGTATCTGAAGGCGTTGCGCTCGGAAAAAACACTGGACTGGACTTTTCTTTCTCCCTCCGCTGAATTCGAGCCAGGTGAGCGCACCGGAACCTATCGGATAGGTGGTGACGGACTTCTCATCGACGACAAAGGCCGCAGTTGGATATCGATGGAAGACTATGTCATCGTCCTGATCGATGAACTGGAGAACCCGAAGCATTCGCGTCAGCGCTTCACTGTTGGTTACTGAGAGTCCAGCTCAAAGTCTGGCTCCGCTTTTCGCTGCTCTATCTTTTTTCTTTTTTCCGGAAATTTCAGCCCATGGGTATCAAGACTGCCAAGTTATGCCAGGAGGGGCTTCACTGCCTGGCGCGCAGGTAATTGCCACCAATCCACTGATGAAAAGCTTGCAGGCATGAAAAAGCTGGGCTCAGATGAGCTGGTCAACTATCCTCACGTCAATTTTTGACGACGGAATTCAGCATGAACACGCAACCCACGAGCCCTCTTGGAAAGGTACTAGCGGGACTGGAGAGCCTGCTGCCGGATCTGGAGGCGTTATATACCGAGCCGCTGCCACTGTCTTATGTACAAGAGCGGGGGGAAAGCGTTGTAGTTATTGCGATCAACAAGCGTGATATGAAATCCAGGCCCATCAGCTAAATGCCTCACTAGATTTATTCCTGCAAAACCCCCGCCGATTATGACAATTTCCTTTTTCATGATGGAGTTCTATTCAGCTTCACCTCCAGTTGTAATCAAATTATGAGCCGAAGCCATGGCCACCAATAACGCTCAAGGTTCGGCCTTTGTTCGTTCATGATCCGCTGTATCCCTCAGGTTTCCATCTGTCGGAGTGGACTTGTTTTCCTGACTACCCGCTTCCATTTGTCCTCTGATGCGGTCAGCCTCCACCACCCATCCGCCCCCAAGCGATTTATAGAGATTGACAAGAGAGTTGAAGACGCCTCCCCGCGTTTGAGCCTGGGTGGTTTGGGCTTCGAAGAGAGTGCGTTGAGCGTCAAGGACTTCGATGAAGCTGATATAGCCTTCGTCATAACGCAGTTGCGCCATCTCGAGATACGTGCGCGATGCCTCCACCCGCCGGGTTTGAGCAGCCAGCTCCGCTCGGGTCTTCTGCACGGCTATGAGGGAATCCTCAACTTCCCGAAACGCAATCTGGATTGCGCGCTGGTAACCCACGAGTGCCTGTTCATGCCGTGCTTCTGCCTGTTTTACCTGGCCTGCGATGCCTCCTGCGGTAAAGATCGGTACGGAAGTCAGTACGCCAAACGCTGTCATGTAGGCTGGGCCGGTGAACAGAGTTGCAAGCTGGGTGCTGGCAACTCCCAGCATGCCTGTGAGTGAAATCCGTGGAAAGTAAAGGGCGCGGGCAGCCCCGATTTGTGCATTGGCCGAGATCAGGTTCTGCTCAGCCTCACGGAGATCAGGACGTCGCATAAGGAGTTCCGAGGGAAGACCAGCGGATACCATGGGAAGTTCAAGCTTTGCGAGTTCGCGTCCTCGCGCGATTGGACCGGGATTGCGACCGAGCAATACTGCGAGTGCGTTCTCCTGCTGGCCGATGCGGGATTCAAGCGGGGGTATGGCGGCGACTGCGGTTTCATATTGTGACTCAATTTGAGCCAGCTCCAGTTGTGAAATCACGCCGCCTTCGTAGCGCATCCGGAATACTTCAAGCATTTGCCTCCGAGTGGCTGCAGTAGCCTTCGCGATTTCCAGTTGCCGATCCAGGATCAGGAGATCAATGTATGACGAGGCCACCGAGGAGACCAGCGTCAATATCGTGGCGCGCCGCGCTGCCTCTGAAGCGAACAGTTGGTGGCGCGCGGCCTCCGAGAGACGCCTGATCCGTCCCCAGATATCAAGCTCCCAGTTCGCATTTATCGATACCTCATAATAACTATAGTAAGGGTCAATATTACCCAAAAACCCTATCGGCCCTATGAATGACGTGGAGCGGTGTCTTTCTGCCACCGCATTTCCCCCGATCTGCGGAAACAGTTCCGAGCGAGTAGCACCATAACGGCCCTGGAATTCCTCGATCCGCGCAGTGGCGATGCGTATGTCCTTGTTCTCAACTAGCGCGATCCTGATCAGCTCGTTGAGAATGGGGTCTCCGAATTGCTCCCACCAAGCGGTGTCGGCAATATCTCTCGCGACTTTCTCTCCAAAACGGTATTTCTCCATCGTTTCTATTTCCGGCCGCCGGTAATTTGGACCAAACATGCAGCCTTGCAGTACAAGGGCTAGGGGAAGCAGGAATGCAAGTAATGTCAGCCGAAATCGCATGTCAGTCTGGCAAAGGCTTGTTGCCTGGTTTGTTACGGGAGTCATCCTCCATGCCACCCCCTGGATCAGCGGGTAGCTTGCTTTCCGAGGATTCGTCTGTCGGAGGAGGTGTTTTGTCCTCCCCACCTATTCGCGCACGTATCCTTGCCGTCAAGGTTTCGATCGCCCAGTAGAACATCGGGATGAAAAATATAGCGATGACAGTTGCCCCCAACATTCCGCCAACTACACCCGTGCCCAGCGAAATCTTGCTGTTCGCGGAAACGCCGGTGGCAATTGCGAGAGGCACACAGCCCAGCGTGAAAGCAAGCGAGGTCATGATGATGGGACGCAATCTGTCCCGCGCTGCATTGACAGCGGCCTCATAGAAGGACTGTCCCTGTGCGTGGTTCATCACCGCATATTCGAAAATCAGGATGGCGTTCTTGGCAGAGAGCGCGATCAGTATGGTCAGTCCGATCTGGAAGTAGATATCATTGCTCAGCTCACGGAGAAAAATAGCGACCAGCGCGCCAAACAGCGCAAACGGGACTGCTGTCAATACGCCAAGAGGCAATGTCCACTTCTCGTACTGCGCGGCAAGGATGAGGAAAACCATGATCAGGCCGAAGACGAATACCAGCACCGATGAGCTCCCGGCCCTTTTCTCTTCGAAAGTCTGGCCGCTCCAGGCAATACCATAATCATCTGGCAGGATTTCATCCGCGGTTTGCTCCATTGCCGCAATCGCTTCTCCTGAACTGAAACCGGGTGCAACCTCGGCTGTAATTTTTACCGCAGTGAAGTTGTTGAAACGCGTTACGATGTCCGGTGCCCGATCAAAACGCACGGTCGCCACCGCGTTGAGCGGGACCATGTTTCCGTTTTGGCTGCGCAGATACAGATAATTGGTGTCCTCCGGTTTCATCCGCGAGGCGGGCTCGCCCTGGATAATCACCTGGAACAGGCGGGCAAACTTTGTGAATTGCGATACATAGAGCGATCCGAACATTGTCTGCATGGAGTTATATACCTCCTCCACAGGAACACCGAGTGTTTCCGCTTTTGCGCGGTCTACATCCAGGTATAGCACTTGTGCAGAGGCATTGTAGGTCGAGGTAATGTTCGTCAGCTCGGGCCGTGTCTGGGCTCGTTTCACATATTCCTGGATGACCTGCGCAATCTGCTGGCTATCATTGTCGCCCTTGCTCTGGATGTACAGTTCCATCCCTCCAGTCGTCCCCAGTCCAGGAATGGAGGGCGGGTTGATCGGAAGGATGATACCTCCCGGTATTTGAGCGAAGGCCTTTGCGGCGCTTTCTATCAAGGCTGGCGCGCTTTGGGTATCGGCATTGTCGCCAGCGTAGCGCTCTTCAAAATCCTTGAGTCCGACGAAGAATGTGGACGCATTGCTCTTCATCTGGCCGTCGAGCAGGCTGAAGCCGTCGACGACCACGATGGATCTTGTGGCCGGGTGCTTCATGAAGTATTCCGTCGCATGCCGACTGACCTCCGCAGTTCGATCAAGTCCCGAAGCATCGGGCATCAATACCACGCCTAGCAACACCCCCTGGTCTTCGGGGGGAAGGAATGAACCAGGAATGTGCTTGAACAGCCCGACGGCGAGAGCGATCATGCCGAAAAACAGTAGGAGCGCTGCAACGTAGCGCTTGATTGCGAGCCGCACACTGCGGATATAGCCTTCTGTCATGCGCTCGAACCAGGTATCGAACCATTTGAAAAAGCCCCGTTTCTCGCCGTGACGAGGTTTTAGCATGAGGGCAGCAAGCGCGGGGGACAATGTCAGGGCCACGATACCGGAGAGCGCAACAGAGATTGCAATGGTGATCGCAAACTGCTTGTAGAGCTGTCCGGTGATACCCGGAATAAACCCCACCGGAACAAACACAGCGCATAACACCAGAACAATGGCAATCAGCGCGCCGCCTACCTCGTCCATCGCCTTCTTAGCCGCATCACGAGCAGACAGGCCATATTTGCTCATGTTGTGCTCGACTGCCTCGACGACGACAATCGCATCATCCACCACGATACCGATGGTCAGGATCATGCCGAACAGGGTGAGCATGTTGAGTGAGAAACCGAGGGCCGCCATGCCACTGGCCGCCCCGATTACAGAAATGGGCACGGCAAGGATCGGAATCAGGGTGGCGCGCAAATTCTGAAGAAACACAAACACGACGACTACGACCAGCACCAGCGCTTCGAAGAAGGTCTGGATTACTGAGGCGATGGAAGCACGCGTGAAAGCAGTGGTATCCATGGTGATTTCGTACTCGATGCCGGGAGGAAATGATTTTTTCATTTCTTCCAAAGTTGCGCGCACGCCCTTCGAGACTTCCAACGCGTTGGCCCCGGGCTGCTGATATACCACCAGCACCGTCGCAGGCTTCCCCTGGCGGGTATTGCGAACCGCGTAAATCTTCTGGCCCAATTCCGCATAGCCCACATCCTTGAGCCGTACCATCGCAACACCCTGGCTGGCGGCGCGGATAATGATGTTGTCAAATTCGGCGGGGGTGGTCAGACGGCTCTTGGTGGTAATGGCAAACGATTGCTCGACGGGGCGGTCCGTCGGAGCCTGGCCGATACTTCCTACTGCATATTGCTCGTTTTGTGCCGCAACCGCTTGCTGCACATCCCCAGCAGTGATGCCAAGGGCTGCCATCCGATCCGGTTTCAGCCAGATCCGCATCGCATAATCCGGTGTCCCCATGACGGTTGCCTGGCCCGCGCCGGGAATGCGCTTGATCGCATCCAGTATGAAAATGCTGGTGTAGTTGGCAACATAGACGGGCTCGTAGCGCTCATCCGGTGAAAAGACCGAGATGACCATCATCACGGAGGCAGATTGCTTTTTTACCTCTACACCTTGCCTCTGTACCGAGGCGGGAAGCTGCGGGAGCGCCAGGCTTACACGATTCTGCACCTCCACTTGCGCGAGCGACGGGTTGGCGTCGATCTCGAAATAGACCGAGAGCGTCATGGCGCCGGTTGACGAACTTGCTGACGTCATATACATCAGTTTGTCGGCACCGTTCACGTGTTGCTCGATGGGAGCTGCAACGTTTTGCGCCGCCACTTCGGCGGTGGCCCCCGGATAAGTCGCCGTGACCGAGACTTCAACGGGTGTGATCTGGGGATACTGTGCGATAGGCAGGTTGTACATCGCCACGCCGCCGGCCAGCGTGATGATAATGGAGAGCACCGACGCGAAGACTGGCCTGTCGATACAGAAGTGGGAAATCTTCATGAACTAGCCTGTCATTCGGGTGGCTTTTCTCGAGGACCTGGGAACTGTTTTTCGGAAGGAGGCGCTCGATTTTCGGGTCCAATTGCTTGCAAATCAGGTGCAGACGGTGAGTCGCCCGGTTGGGCTGACGCTTCTTCGGGCGGCTCTGCAATGGAAGCGGCTGGAGTGGTGCCGTGCCCTGCTGCCGGCTTAGTCCCGATTTGATCACTGGGAGGCGTCATTGTATCGACCACTTTAACGGCGGCTCCGGGGGAGAGCCGAACAGCCCCATCCACTACAACCCTTTCGCCTGCCACCAATCCATGATTTATAAACCACCCCTCGCCCTGCCAGTCCCCCACTTCAACGTCGCGCCGGTCAGCCTTGCCTTCCTTGTTGATCACCCACACGTAATGGCTCTTCGCCCCTTGCAGTACTGCGCGTTGGGGCACCAGAATGCTGTTGGGACGTACTGCTCCCTTCAGCTGAACGCGCACGAACTGTCCCGGACGCAACACTCCCTCAGGATTGATGAACTGGGTGCGAACCAGAAAGGTTCCGGTTTCCTCAGAAAATGAAGGTGAGCTGAAATCGATATGCCCCACATGGGGAAATAACGAGCCGTTGGCAAGGGTAATCTGGACTTCAAAAAGATTGAGTGGCGGAAACTTGAGCAGACCTCTTTCGATTTCACTCCGGTACTTGAGCACTTGGTTTTCAGAGACGCTGAATATGACCCAGATAGGATCAATCTGATCCACATAGGTAAGCAGCCCACCTTCCCCCGGACTCAGATAGCTGCCTTCATGCTTTAAACTGAGACTGGCTAGCCCGTGGAGCGGTGAACGAAGTGTCGTATAGCTGAGATTCAGCTTTGCAGTTCGGACTTCCCCCTCTGCCGCAAGCACTGCCGCCCGCGCCTGCTGTACAGCTCCTGTGGCGTCATCAAGATTTTTCTTGCTTAGAGCATTTTTTTCCGCAAGCGGCCTTACCCGGCCTAGCGTTGCCTCAGCAACCTGAAGCCGTGCCTGCTGCTGTGCGAGCTGCCCTTCCGCCGACTGCAAGGCCGCCTCAAATGGCTTCCGATCCATCTGGTACATCTTCTGCCCGGCCTGTACCACCTCGCCTTCCGTGTAGAGGCGCTTATCCAGGAACCCGGAGACCCGGGCGCGAATCTCGACGTGACGGGAACTCCGGGTCTCCGCCACGAATTCGAGCTCGATAGGATGATCTCGAGGCTCGATGCTGACTGCAGTGACCTCCGCAACGGGTGGGGGCTTTTCCTCCTGAGGCTCGCTGCAGCCTCCCGAAAAGGACAAAATGACGATGACGGCAATTCGTCCAGCGTATTGCAGGGTTCGCAAAGGGGAAAAGAAGGGGTAGAACATCAGTAATGATGAAATTTCGGGATCATGTTATACCCGTCCTCAACCCCTTCTTTAGGATTAAGAAGGTATGCCAGAAGGTCTGCTGTTCTAGCACCTCCACCTGCGCCTGTTCGCATTCGAGGCTGCTTCAATTACCCTCGGCCACCTTGATCTGTCTTCTAGCCGCCCTCGCTCATCATTGCCAGACGGATTCATTGCCAGTGCGGATTTCATCTCAATTAGGTTCCGAGTTATGATCCACTTAAGGCTTCCTGCAGCCTTTTCTCCTGCTCCGGAGCGAGTGAAGTGCGAAGTACCTTGCCTTTCACGTCCGAGAGTTCAGCCAGAACCTTCTCCGACTGAGCCTCATGGAAAAGAAGGAAAAGTCCCGACGAATTGTTGGGGAAGGTTTCAGCAAGCGACTTGATGAAATCATCATCGATGCCGTAATCAGTGAGGGAGCCCGCCAGAGCACCGGTACTGGCACCGAGAGCGCTGCCCACGGCGAACCCCACAAGGGGATCGAGAAACAGCAGTCCGACGAACGTGCCCCATAAACTCCCGGTAAGAAAGCCATCCTTCGTCCCGGCTTTGACGAGATCGCTGCCTTGCTTGATATGAACATAGCCTGTCTCGTCCCGCACTACGACAACCGCATCCTCACCAGCCAGATATTCCCTGGGCAGCATATAAAGCTTGGATAGAACACGATCGGCTTCTTCGGGATCCCTGAATCCCAATACAATTATTTCCGCTTTTTCCGACATCTTTTTCTCCTCCTGAGGGCCCCACTCGATGGTAGAAGGAAGCAAAGGCACTTACCTTGCACTTTAAAGTCGTGCTTAGCTCAGGATAGAAGCGGGGTTGAAACTTGAATGATTGGAAGCAGTTATAAGGGCCGTGCCATCTTCCCGTCCGTTCGGTGGCACACGTTGGAAAGAAGCCTGCTCATAGCGCAACAAAACAGCTAGCAGATCGAGCACCCGCAGAAAGAGACTTATATGAATAAGTATAAGGTGGTTGGGTAATGGACCTGATCCAGCGGCCTCGCATGAAACGTACATTCGCAAGTGGAATACAACTGGAAACGACCTTGAAGCGACCGCGGCGGCTCACAATGACTGCATTCTGATTCTTGATGAGTTGGGTACCTGTTCAGCGCAAGATATCGCAAAAATATTCTATGACCTTTTTGGCGGGCAAGGCAAAGCGCGAATGGGTAAAGATGCGTCGCTTCTTTACCGGCGCTCCTGGTGTTTCGGGTTTTCCCCCGGTTTCACGGACACATCTAAAAAGGCTGATAATGAGTCAGGAGGTGTGTCTTGGCAAGGCGAAGAAAATACGCAGCGCAGTTCAAGCAGGAAGCAGGTTTTGTGAAAAA
>NZ_JCAHZJ010000020.1:0-69191 GCF_059489795.1 Nitrosospira sp. CT | reverse complement strand
CGAGGCAGCAAAGGCAACAGCAAGCGCGAGCAGTGCGGTGATGTATGACGTGAACGAAGCGGCAGTACATGACGCAATGATACGTCAGAGAAAAGAGCAACTCATATCGACGTGTATGCTGACACGTGGATACACATACGACCCGCTAAAGTAGAGATTAAAACAGCACATCGAGCCCACCCTAACCCGGTGGGTTTTTTATTGCCCATGAAGCTGACAACACTCAAGCCTCGGCTCAGCGCTATAGGCACATCAAGAGTGCCGACGCTCCAGCATACTCGTCCCGGTATCGTTGAGCGCAAGAGAGGAAGCGCTGGCGTCAAGGACAGAGAGAACATCAAGCGTCGAGACTGCGGCAAGTGCCAGTCATGCGGGAGACTCGGAAGAGTAGTGGATCACATCGTTCCTCTGTGGGCAGGAGGATCAGATGATGAGAGCAACAAGCAACTGCTGTGCGATGACTGTCACAAAGAGAAGAGCGCGCTCGAGGCAACGCAGAGGGCCGGGGGTGGGCAAAAGTCTACAGCTTTCCTGCTTGGACACCGCGCGCCTTCCCACGCAGACAAAAAATTCCGTATTTGAAAAGAATCAGCAAATGACTGGCGCAAAAGGTAAGAGTGGCGCGCCATTCCACGCGGATCCATATTCAAAAAGAATCAGCAAATGGCGGATAGACCGCTCTCGTGGAGAGTCGATCAGCTAAACACTATCTATGGCAATTTTTGCAGGGAGTAGTACTTTCGTACAAATGAGTCAAATAGCCAGGACTCCTATAATCCGTTGGGCGAGGAATTGTTCTCGTCTAACAGAGGGAGTCTGAAGTGGTGGAATTTTACGCTCTATTTTTTATTATCATTCTTGCTGCCATTTCTTGGCGGCTATATCGGGCGCTACAGCCCCAATACGCGCCCAAACAAAGACTGATTCCGACTAAGGTTTATGAGTGGCCGGATGAGGGAGATGAATTCGATATTGTTGGGGAGTCTCATTATCAAAAATCAATAAAGATTCTTGCTGGACCAAACGACGAACATGTTTATAACAAAGAGTATCGAGCTTTCCTTATCCCGGAAAATGACAATCCCTATGACAAAAAGGCTGTGCGCGTAGATATAGAAGGAATGATGGTCGGTTATTTAAGTAGAGAAGATGCCCCGGATTTCAGGGAGAATCTTAGGGAAAAGAGACTTACTGGAAAAATTACGGCTTGCAAGGCCACAGTTATAGGAGGCCGGGGCCCGAACGGTAAAATATGGAGTTATGGCATACGCCTTAGCTTAAATCTCTTTGAGTAGCAGCATTGAACCTCTCCACCCTCACCCACATTGTGGGGCAGCTAAATCAAATCCAGAGATACACAGAAGACCTGGACAAAGTCGAGAATCATAGAGCTTTAAAAGTCAGAGCCGAGGAAACCCGCGTCATAGCGTTCACTCTCGGCAAGCCAAAGGCTTTCAGATTAATTGCCTCCGTCCTCGATACGAAGCTCGCAATGGATAGTATTTACAGGCACTGGTATAGTGTCGCCGCAAATAAAAAGGGGTTCGGCCCGAAGGCGTGAACCCCTTGTTCGATAGATCGTGATACCCATCTATCGAGATGACGGCGCTAATTCTAAACGAAGTTACAATAAAACGCAATACGCCTACGCCAATAATGAGTAAGACTGCTTGCTATATAGATGGATTCAATCTCTATCACGCCATCGATGCCCTCAACAACGAGCGATTAAAGTGGCTCAATTTAAGAGCTTTGGCACAAACTATGCTGCGCCCTGGGGAGTATTTAACACACGTCGTATATTTCACCGCGTACATGAATTGGGAACCTGAGAAGCATAAAAGGCATCGCGCTTATGTCGACGCTTTAAAATCTGTGGAAGTCGAATGTATTGCCTCTAACTTTAATAAAACGAAAAAATACTGTAAAGGGAGTCAAGGCTACTGCAACTTCAAGGAGGAGAAGAAGACTGATGTCGGAATTGCTACTCGCATACTATCTGATTGCTTTACTAGCCAAGTGGACAGGGTGATACTGCTGACCGCAGACAGTGATCAAGTGCCCTTGGTTGCCTCGATACGAGGACTATGTCCGCAAATAAACGTCTCCATCTTTTGCCCCCCAGATCGAGCCTCAATCGCCAGAGAACTGATCAATATTTCCCACGATTACAAAGAAATAACCCCAGGACGTCTTGAAAAATGCCTTTTTCCCAGGAATGTTAAAAATGCGCGTGGACAGCAGGTGGCTATAAGCCCTGCCAAGTATCAGGCGCCTAGATTTTGATCATATGGTTACAAATCGGTTACATTATCGGGAATGTAAAAGAGGAGTTACGCAATATATTTGGTAACTTCTTGTTTTATTGGTAGGCCGTGGCAGATTCGAACTGCCGACCAACGGATTAAAAGTCCGCTGCTCTACCGGCTGAGCTAACGGCCCATAGGTGCGAGGGGACGTGCATTATACCGGCTCACTCTCCCGATATAAAGTTTTTTGACTGCCCTGTAGAACACATCGGTCTTTGTAAACAGCTGCTCGAATTGCGTTTCATCACAGAACCGCTTTTGTTATTCTGTGCGGAGGCTTGTTGAAGGAATAATTTTTGAGCAGCGATGTGATCGTGATAGGTGGCGGAGTTGCCGGGCTTGCCACCGCGTGGGAATTATTGCGTTCAGGCGCGACAGTTACCGTACTTGAGCGCAATCTTTGCGGTCAGGAAGCATCCTGGGCGGGGGCCGGTATACTCTCGCCATTGCTGCCATGGGACTATCCGGAAGCGATCACACAGCTTACACAGTTTAGTGCTCATCTGTTTCCCCAATTTGTTGAAGCGTTGCAGGAGGAAACGGGCGTCGATCCGGAATATAAGGCCAGCGGCATGCTGGTGCTGCCCGATTCTTCCTCCCAAGCCTATGTCGAACCGGGGGCGTTTGATAAGTACAGCCGGATGCTTCTGGCCGAACGCTGGTGCACACGTCACGCCATACCCGTGCAGGAGGTTCAATCCAGTCAAATAGCTCCTTCGCTCATGCGCGACACGGCCGCACTCTGGCTGCCCGAGGTATGTCAGGTAAGAAATCCGCGTTTGCTGCAGGCGTTGATAAAGGCGGTGAAGGGGCTTGGCGGTAAAGTCATCGAGCATGCCGAGGTTGCCGGCTGGAAGATCGAGCGGGGGTACGTCCAATCCATCAGTACGCTGGCGGGCGAGCGTCATTCTGCAGGGCAGTATGTTGTTGCTGCAGGAGCATGGAGCAGGCGGCTTCTGGCCGAGCATGCGGAAGCGCTGGAGGTCTGGCCGGTCCGCGGCCAGATTCTGTTGTTCAAAGTGCGATCAGGGTTGCTCGAGCCGATAGTGCTCGACGAGCGGAACAATTTTTATCTCATCCCCCGTCGGGACGGGCACATACTTGCGGGCAGCACCCTAGAGGAAGCCGGTTTCGACAAAAGTACGACGTCCGAAGCGCGGGAAACATTGCTTGCAAGGGCGCAAGCCCTGATTCCTGTTCTTGCTGAGGAGACGATCGTCGCGCACTGGGCAGGCCTGCGGCCGGCTTCACCTCATAACATACCTGTGATTTCCGTGCATCCAGCGATCTCCAACCTGTATCTCAACAGCGGTCATTATCGCTATGGCGTCACCATGGCGCCCGGCAGCGCGCAGCTCGTAGTCAACATGATCCTGGGCAAACTCCAGCCGCTCGATGTGGTGCCCTATCAGTGGCCGGTTTGAACCCGATCGGTGGCGATCTGAACCCGGTAAGTTTGAATCCAGTAAGTCCGATTATCAACCAGGGAGGACCTCTTGAAGAACTCATTCTTGTCGGCTTTATGCTGGGGGCGGGGGGTGATAACATTGCACCACTTCAATAAAGGACTCAATAAGGACTACAAGGCATAGAATTATGGCGGGTCACAGCAAGTGGGCTAATATCAAGCACAAGAAAGCCGCGCAGGATGCGAAGCGCGGCAAGATTTTCACCCGTCTCATCAAGGAAATTACCGTTGCCGCAAGACTCGGCGGCGGAGATCCGAACAGCAACCCGCGATTGCGCCTGGCTGTCGATAAGGCTTACGAGCAGAACATGCCCAAGGAAAACGTGGAGCGCGCGATCAAGCGCGGCAGCGGCGATCTGGAAGGTGTGAATTACGAAGAAATACGTTACGAAGGTTATGGCATTGCCGGTGCGGCCGTGCTGGTCGATTGCATGACCGACAATCGCGTGCGTACCGTGGCAGACGTGCGCCATGCTTTTACCAAATACGGCGGTAATCTTGGCACGGACGGTTCGGTAGGTTTTCTTTTCAAGCACTGTGGCCAGTTGCTGTTTGCTCCGGGCACGGACGAAGACAAACTGATGGAAGTAGCCATGGAAGCCGGCGCCGAGGACATTATCGGCAATGCTGATGGCAGCATCGAAGTCATCACCGCGCCGTATGAATTTGTCTTGGTGAAGGAGGCGCTGGAGAAGGCAGGGTTTAAGGCAGAGCTGGCCGAAGTGACCATGAAGCCTGTCAATGAAACCGAATTGACCGGGGACGATTCGGTAAAAATGCAAAAGCTGCTCGATGCTTTGGAAAGCATCGACGATGTACAGGAAGTCTATACAACCGCGGTGATCGACTGAGCAGGTTTTCCGGCAGAAAGAAGGCAATCAAATCCGTATACTCGGCATAGATCCAGGCCTGCGGCTAACCGGTTTTGGAATCATCGACAAGACCGGCGGCAAACTGGTCTATGTCAGCAGTGGCCGCATCAGGACAGTTGAGGGTGAATTGCCGTTGCGCCTCAAATGCATCATGGATCACCTCAACGAAGTCATCGCAGAGCACAAGCCTGATCACGTCGCGATCGAGCAGGTGTTTGTCAATGTCAATCCAAAATCCACCTTGATGCTTGGGCAGGCGCGCGGAGCGGCGATATGCACGGCAGTGCTGAATAATCTGTCCGTTGCAGAGTATACGGCGCTGCAGATCAAGCAGGCGGTGGTCGGTGAAGGCCACGCCCGGAAAGAACAGGTGCAGGAAATGGTAAGACGGCTATTGCGCCTCACCGGCCAGCCTGCGACGGATGCCGCCGACGCCCTTGCCTGTGCTATTTGCCATGCCCATGGAGGGCTGGGATTGGGAGCCCTGTCGACCGCCGGTTACCGGGTAAAACGGGGGCGCCTCATATGATCGGCAGAATAAGCGGGCTCCTGCTGGAAAAATTTCCCCCGCTGGTGCTGGTTGACGTCCAGGGTGTGGGTTATGAGATCGACGTGCCCATGAGCACGTTCTACAACCTGCCGGCCGTCGGCACGCAAATCACGCTCCACACTCATTTCGTCGTGCGCGAAGACGTGCATCTGCTTTTCGGTTTCGCTACCGAAGGCGAGCGGCAGGCTTTTCGCCAGCTCGTCAAAATTTCCGGCGTTGGGGCAAGAACTGCGCTTGCTTTACTATCCGGCCTGAGCGTGGCTGACTTGCAGCAGGCGGTGTCCGATCAGGATCCTGCCCGTCTGATCAGGATTCCCGGCATCGGCAAGAAGACGGCCGAGCGCTTGCTGCTGGAATTGCGCGACAAACTTGACCTGGCCGTGTCCGCGATTTCGGGTGCAACGGGAGCCCGGCGCCCCTCAGCAATGGGAAGCGATGTGCTGAATGCCCTGTTGTCTCTAGGGTATAATGATCGCGAGGCCAATTGGGCGGTCAGGCAGCTATCCGTGGATCTCTCCGTTTCGGACGGCATAAAACAGGCATTGAAGCTCTTGTCAAAAGAGAAATAACGTCTTTATGGGCAGTGGGAAAACCCCATCCTTCGGATTACCGCTCCGGAGCCGCCGATTTCCTGAAATGAATTTATCTCTGCAATCCAATACAACCAGCAGAAAACAGGGCGGGATAGCCGCTTTTTGAATTGGGAATGATAGAAACAGACCGCCTGATCACCCCCGCACCCATTTCGTTTAAAGAAGAGGATCTGGAGCGGGCGCTGCGGCCGAAGCATCTGGCCGAATACATAGGCCAGGAAAAAATTCGCGGACAGTTGCAGATATTCATCGAGGCGGCAAGGCGGCGCAGGGAAGCGCTCGATCACGTACTGCTGTTTGGTCCGCCCGGTCTTGGTAAAACCACCCTTGCGCACATCATTGCCAAGGAGATGGGCGTGGGACTGCGCCAGACCTCCGGTCCGGTGCTGGAACGCCCAGGCGATCTTGCCGCCCTGCTGACCAATCTCGAACCCAACGATGTTTTGTTCATAGATGAAATCCATCGTCTCTCCCCGGTCGTGGAGGAAATTCTCTATCCGGCACTGGAGGATTACCAGCTCGACATCATGATCGGCGAAGGCCCTGCCGCACGTTCGGTCAAGCTCGATTTGCCGCCTTTTACCCTGGTGGGCGCCACGACCCGGGCCGGCATGCTGACCAACCCGCTGCGTGACCGTTTTGGCATCATCTCGCGCCTGGAATTCTACTCAGTCGAAGAACTCACCCAGATCGTTATGCGCTCCGCTGCCTTGTTGGGAGCAGATATCTCTTCCGATGGCGCCACTGAAATTGCGCGCCGTTCGCGTGGAACCCCTCGCATTGTCAATCGTCTTCTACGACGCGTGCGTGACTTTGCAGAAGTCAAGGCGGAGGGCCGCATTAACCGCGAAGTGGCCGACGCCGCCCTGCTCATGCTGGACGTGGATGCAATCGGACTCGATGTAATGGATAGAAAGCTGCTCCTCACCGTAATGGAAAAATTCGGTGGCGGTCCGGTCGGTGTCGATAACCTTGCCGCCGCCATCAGCGAAGAGCGCGGAACCATAGAAGACGTGCTCGAGCCTTACCTGATCCAGCAGGGGTATATGAAGCGCACTCCGCGCGGGCGCATGGCGACATCTATCGCGTATCAGCATTTTGGTCTGGCGCTGCCAAGGAATGGACTCAGCGGGGATTTGTGGGATGAGAGTCAGTAGTAAATTTCCCGTGATGCAATCGTAGCAGCCGGCGGACCGGTTGCGATGTCGGCATCGATTTCTCAATTGATCAGATAAAGATGTCTTACTCAGGTTCCGAGGTTCCCTTTTCTTTACCCGTCCGCGTCTATTATCAGGATACCGACGCAGGCGGCGTGGTTTATCATTCAACTTATCTCGATTTCATGGAGCGTGCCCGCTACGAATGGTTGCGCGACTTGGGGTTCAATATTCATTCATTAAGTCAGATTCATAAGGTGATTTTCATGGTACGTTCGCTTGGCATTGAATACTTTAAACCGGCCCTGCTGGATGACCTGCTGTACATTACAACGCAGGCAGCGGAATTGGGCAGAAGCCGCATCACGATCGCGCAACGGGTCTTGCGAGGCGACGTTACGCTAGCTGCCGCTACCGTGCAGGCGGTATGCGTGGGAGTGGATAGTCTGAAACCGGTGAGCGTCCCCGCTGCTCTGCGTCTCAAGCTTGGAAAACTATCATGAATCTGACTGTTGGCCAGGATATGTCCCTTTTTCAGCTCATCGGCAGCGCGAGTTTGCCGGTGCAGTTGGTGATGCTGCTGCTGGTGATCGCTTCACTGATGTCATGGTGGTACATTTTTCGCAAACTGTTTGTCATCCGCGAGGCGGAGAGGCAGTGCGATGAATTCGAGAATGTTTTCTGGAAGGGAACCGATCTCAATGCGCTTTTCCAGAGCGCTGCTGCTTCCCGTCATACCGCAGGCAGCATGGAACGGATCTTCGAGGCAGGTTTTCGGGAATTCATGAAGCACAGGCGTCAGCCGGGAATGGATACCGGCACGGCCATGGACAGTACCCGTCGTGCCATGCGCGCGACCTATCAGCGTGAAATGGATCGTCTTGAATCGCATCTCTCTTTTCTTGCGACGGTCGGCTCCGTGAGCCCGTATGTGGGATTGTTCGGCACCGTCTGGGGCATCATGAATTCATTTCGCGGTTTGTCCAATGTCGCCCAGGCCACCATTTCCCACGTTGCGCCCGGTATTGCCGAGGCGTTGATTGCCACCGCCATGGGCCTGTTTGCCGCGATCCCCGCGGTTATCGCTTATAACCGCTATGCCAGCAGTATGGACAGGCTGGCCACGCGGTTCGAGAGCTTCATGGAAGAAATGTCGAATGTTCTGCAGCGGCAGGCCGGCGGCTAGGAACGTGAATAAGGATAGTTTCGGAGAGCGGAGATTGTGACTGAGCGACGCGCCAGAAGGCGCCTGATGAATGAGATAAACGTCGTACCCTACATTGACGTGATGCTGGTGCTGCTCGTCATTTTCATGATCACGGCGCCGCTCATCACTCCGGGCGAGATTGACCTGCCGCAGATCGGGAAGTCCCTGTCGCCACCGGTTGCTCCGCTAGAGGTGATTGTCAAGGCCAACGGTATTCTGGCACTGAATGATCGCTCTGCCAGGGAGGGCGAGAAGCAGGTCAGTCGTAAGGAGCTTGTCGAGGTGATCAAGCAGAAACAGGCGGCAAATGCCGAGCAGCCGGTGGTGATTGCCGGCGACAAAAATGTGCGCTACGAGGAAGTGATGAACGTGATGGATATTCTGCAACAGCAGCAGGTGAAGAAGGTGGGACTGCTGGCCCGGCCGAAATGAGCACGCCTCTGAAAAATTCGGATTTGCAGTCGTCCTTGCAGTCCTTCCGTGGGGGTCGGCCGCTTGTTCGCGCTACCCCGTTGCAAGCTTTTGCTGCTTGCAAAAGATATGTTTCCATGCATTCAGCGTGTCTTGACGCTGGAATTTGTGTTTGCCTCCAGATTACTGAAAGAGCTTGCTTGTAAGTTTGGGTTAGACGCCCACAACGAATACGAATGCCATGGCGTTGAGAAAATTCGTTCGACCTGAACCAGGGCGAGTGCCGGCGGCAGTGCTGGCAGTGCTGGTTCACCTCGTTTTTTTTGCTTTCCTGATTTTCGGCCTCAATTGGAAAACCGAGTCACCGGAAGGGATGATGGTAGATTTATGGAGCAGCCTTCCGCCTGCGCCGGCACCCGTGGTAAGGGCAGCGCCTCCCCCGCCGCCCAAGCCGGTTGAGCCGGCTCCGGAGGTAAAGCCGCCCGAAACAAAACCGGTGCCGAAGCCGGAAACGCCGCCTCTCCCTAAACCTGATATCGCCATAAAGGAGAAAACCGAGAAACCCAAGCCGGAAAAAAAACCGGTAGAAAACAAGCGGCAACTGGAGAAAGAGCGTAAGGAAAAAGAGCGTAAGGAAAAAGAACTGCAGGAGAAAAAGGAACAGGAGCAGAGGGAAAAAGAACGAGAGGAAAAAGCCGAGAAGGAGCGGAAAGAGAAGGAGCGCAGAGAAGAAGAACAAAGAGAAAAGGAGCGAAAAGAGAAGGAACAGAAGGAACAGAAGGAGCAGAAGGAGCAGAAGGAGAAGGAACGGAAGGAGAAAGCCGAGAAGGAACGGAAAGAGAAGGAACGCAGAGAAGAAGAACGAAGAGAAAAGGAACGGAAAGAGAAGGAGCAGAAGGAGAAGGAACGGAAGGAAAAAGCCGAGAAGGAACGGAAGGAGAAAGAACAGCAGGCGCGAGTTGCAGCAGAGGTGGAGCAGCTTCGGCGCGAACAGGAAGAACGCGACAGGCTTCAGGCCGAAGCGGCGGCGCAAGCGCGGCTGGCGAAGGAGATTGACGAATATAAGGCGAGAATTCTTGCCAAGATAAGAAGGAATATCGTGATGCCGCTGGATCTGCCTGGAAACCCGGTTGTCGAGTTCGATGTTACTGTACTTCCGGGGGGCGACATCCTCGATGTCAGGCTGCGCAAGAGCAGTGGATTCGCTGCTTTCGACAGTGCGGTGGAGCGGGCTATTGCCTTGTCCAGGCCGCTTCCGCTGCCGCCCGATCCCGCGCTTTTTCCGAAGTTCCGCAACTTGAGTGTCAAGGTGCATTACCTTGAATGACTGGTATAATCTGTTGTTTCAAAATTAACTTATGGCCATTGCTATGCTGCCCATGCCGTCCCGCTTGCATAAACTTTCCGGCTCTGCTGCCGTTTTGTTCTTCTTGTGGCTGGTCTGCTCGCCGGTGCAGGCTGCTCTCAATATCGAAATTTTCGGTGGAGGCGCCAACCAGATTCCTGTCGCGATAGTTCCCTTTGCGGAAGAGGAAAGACTGGGGGCGCAAAGCCTTACGCCCGTCATTTCGGCGGATTTGCAGCGTACAGGATTATTTAAGCTGGTCGATGCCGGAGGGCTGCGACCGCATGAACCGGCCGAGGTTTCGTACCCGGATTGGATCGGTCGGGGTGCGAGCGCGCTCGCCATTGGTACCGCGATACCCGTCACCGGAGGGCAGATATCGATCCGCGTGCGGTTGCTGGATGTGGCAAGGCGGGCAGAACTGGGAAGTTATGTCGAGACAGTGCCGCCAGAACAACTGCGTGCTGCCGCCCACCGCATTGCTGACATGATCTACGAAAAGCTGACGGGCGATGCTGGCGTGTTCAGCACCCGCATTGCCTACGTGATCAGGCAGGGGAAGAAATACTCGCTCCAGGTGGCGGATGCAGACGGAGTTAATGCCCAGCCGGTCATTGAATATACAGAGCCGATCATATCCCCCGCCTGGTCCCCGGATGGTACGCGGCTGGCATATGTATCCTTCGAGAACAAGAAGCCGGTAGTTTACGTTCAAGCCCTTGCGACTCGGGCACGCAAGGCGGTCGCAAATTTCAGGGGAAGCAATAGTGCGCCGGCATGGTCCCCGGATGGCAGGAAGCTTGCAGTTGTGCTATCTGTAATGGGTGGATCGCAAATCTTTCTGATCAACGCCGATGGCGGAGGACTCCAGCGCCTTACTCAAAGTTCCGGCATCGATACCGAGCCAAGTTTTTCGCCGGATGGCCGTTATATCATTTTCACCTCTGACCGTGGCGGCAGTCCTCAAATTTACCGGATGCCTGTCACAGGAGGTGTATCCAAGGTTGCGGAACGTCTTACTTTCGAGGGAAGCTACAACGTGAGTCCGCGTTACAGTCCTGATGGAAAAGGTTTTACTTTTATCCACCGCAGCGGCGATAGATTCAACGTGGCAATTCAGGACTTCGCGACCGGCCAGGTGCGGTTGCTCACGGATTCGAAATTCGACGAATCGCCAAGCTTTGCCCCTAACGGCAGAATGGTTCTTTATGCAACTGAAATACGGGGTCGTGGTATATTATCCGCGGTTTCGAGTGACGGGAGAACGCGACAACAGCTTTCAACGCAGGCGGGTGATATAAGAGAACCGGCTTGGGGTCCGCTACGGCGTCTGCAGTAATTCCAGTGTATTTTTGGCTAACCTAAAAGGGAACAGAAATGAAAAAAGTTTTGGGCGTGTTATTGATCAGCCTGTTGACGGCGTGCGCCAGCCAGACAAAGCAGCCCGGCGACGAGGATATGGAAGATAGAGATCGATCCCGGGATGCTGCCGCGCAAAGGGAGAGCATGCAGGCTGAGGACTATACATCCCCAACCCTCAATCCGCTTACCGATCCGAACAGCATCCTTTCCAAGCGCAGCATTTATTTCGATTTAGACAGCTATGTAGTAAAGGATCAATTCAGGTCTCTGGTCGCGGCACATGCGAAGTACCTGCGTGAGCATCCCAATTCCAGGGTGTTGCTGCAGGGGCACACGGACGAGCGCGGCAGCCGCGAGTATAACCTGGCGTTGGGTCAGCGCCGCGCGGATGCGGTCAAGTATGCAATGACGCTATCAGGTGCCCAGGAGGGGCAGATCGAGGCTGTGAGCCTGGGCGAGGAAAAGCCCCATGCAATGGGTCATGACGAGGCTGCATGGGCTGAAAACCGCCGGGTGGATATCCGTTATCAGGGTGAATAACCATGCTCCCGCGCGCTTTCCTGCTGTCGGTTCTGATTGTCTGTGGTTCAGTTCATGCGAGAACCTTCGATGATGACAGGGCGCCGCGCCGTATGGTCGCGCAGCAGGCTTCGATGGGTGAACTGCGGAATCAGGGACAAACGTTGGAATCTCGTGTTGGCAGACTCGAAGAAGATCTCGGTAGCCGGCCATTGCTGGAGCTTCACAGCCAGATAGAAAGCCTGCGGCTCGATCTGAACAGGTTACGGGGCCAGATAGAGGTGCTGGTCAATGAAAATGAACTGGCGCAGAAACGGCAGCGGGATTTCTACGTTGATCTCGATAACCGCCTCAGGCGGCTGGAGCAGGCGGAAGGAGCCGATGGGGCAGGGGCGTCCAGGTCGGACGTATCCTCCCCCGCAGCATCCAGCTCCGCCATTGATTCCAATGCAGGTCTGAATTCCGGTCAGGGAGCGAAAGGAACTGCATCTGCTCCTGCCTCGGCTGCTGCAGTTTCGTCCGAATACAGTACGCCTGCCAACAGGAATCCTGTCGCCGAGGGCTCCGCTGGCCGGGCCTATGAGAGCGGATACGATCTGTTCAAGACAGGCAAGTACAAGGAGGCCATATCCAGCTTCAACAGCTTTCTCAGGTCTTATCCCGAATCAAGTTTTGCTGCCAGCGCCCACTACTGGATCGGAAATTCCTTTTATGCATTGCGCGAGTTCAAGAATGCCGTTGCCGCACAGGAAGCGCTGATCAAAACCTATCCGGATAGCCCCAAGGTACCGGATGCGATGCTGAATATAGCCAGCAGCCAGTTGGAGCTGAATAAAAAAGATGCCGCCCGGACAACTCTGGAAAGCGTCATCGTCAGATATCCCGGCAGCGACGCAGCAGACAAAGCCAAACGGCGGTTAATCAGTATCAAGTAGCGGTGTGTGCCGGCAGGACATTTTCCTGCCGGCTTCCGTCCTGTATATGGTTCAGACCCTATCCCCGCATTTCCCACATCTGTCCAGGAAGATTACATCTTCCGCGGAAACGTCAAGCTTGCGGGTCAACGAGATTTTTCTATCACTGCAGGGAGAAACCAGTCGTGTGGGACTACCCACTGTTTTCGTGCGACTCACCGGTTGTCCCCTGCGTTGCGGCTACTGTGATACTGCGTATGCATTCCATGAGGGCGAACGCATGTCCCTTGCCGCTATTCTCTCGGAGGTGGCAAGGCATGGGGCGCGTCATGTTACCGTAACAGGGGGCGAGCCTCTGGCTCAAAAAGAGTCCCTGGCTTTCCTTCGATTGCTGTGTGATGCGGGTTATTCGGTATCACTGGAAACCAGCGGTGCGCTGGATATATCCGGCGTGGATGAGCGCGTGTCCAGGATCCTGGACCTCAAGACGCCCGGTTCCGCAGAGGTGGAAAAAAATCTCTGGAGCAACATTCAGCACCTTACGATCCATGATGAGGTAAAGTTTGTGCTCTGTGACGAAGGCGACTACCGGTGGGCGGTCGAGATGATGGGTAAGCATCGGTTGGACCGTATTTGTCCTGTATTGTTTTCTCCGGTCCATGGCAGACTGGACCCGACTGTCCTTGCGGAATGGATCTTGCGGGATCGGCTGCCGGTACGCATGCAGGTTCAGTTGCACAAATTGCTGTGGGGGGAGGGGCCGGGACGATAACGGGTACTAACGGGGTAAAACAGGCTGTGTCGTGACTCGTTTTTTACAACTTTATGGTTAAGGCAGTCGTGCTGCTATCAGGTGGTCTGGATTCGGCCACCGCCCTTGCTATTGCTCGCCAGCAAGGATATGAGTGTTATGCCTTGAGTGTGAGCTACGGCCAACGCCATGGCTCGGAACTCGCGGCGGCAAAAAATCTTGCCCACTCCTTGGGTGCCGCCGCCTATAAAGTCATTGAAGTGGATCTTTCCACATTTGGCGGCTCCGCGCTTATCGATAAAGAGCGTGAAATTCCGACTGGCGGGATTACGCCAGGCATCCCCAGCACTTACGTACCCGCGCGTAATACCATCATGCTTTCCCTTGCGCTGGCCTGGGCCGAAGTGCTTGGGAGCGGGGATATTTTCATCGGGGTTAACGCCGTTGACTATTCTGGCTACCCAGATTGCCGTCCTGAGTACATCGAAGCCTTCGAGACGATGGCGAATCTCGCGACAAAAACAGGGACTGAAGGAGCGCGCCTGACTATCCACGCGCCTCTCATGAACTTGTCGAAGGCGGAGATCATAAAGAGGGGATGCTTGCTGAGTGTTGACTACAGCATGACCGTTTCCTGCTATCAGGCGGACGATGCCGGGCTGGCCTGCGGCGTATGCGATTCCTGCCGGTTGCGACGGGCAGGCTTCGAATCGGCGAATGTCCCTGACGTAACGCGCTATCACGCAGGCTTCCGGCAGGCAACTGCTCTCTGATGCTCAAACAGAAGGTATTCAACGCCTTGCTTGTTTCATGATTCCGTGGCTCTCGTCTGATTCACCTTTCCCTCCGCTGCACACCGCGCTCATTCAGCCCAATGGCCTGCTGGCAGTAGGAGGTGATCTTTCGCCGCATCGGCTTATCGAGGCATACCGCCATGGAATTTTTCCATGGTTCAACGATGGGGACCCCATTCTCTGGTGGAGCCCCGATCCTCGCATGGTGCTGTTTCCGGGCGAGCTTAAAGTATCCCGTTCGTTGCAAAAATCACTGCGAAAGGGCAATTATGAAATCCGCATCGACAGGGATTTCATCCAGGTCATGCAGGCTTGCGCTGCACCGCGGCGAGACGGTTGCGGAACCTGGATACAGGATGAAATGATTTTCGCCTATACCGCGTTGCATGAAATGGGCTTCGCCCATTCCGTGGAAACCTGGATGGACGGCAAATTGGTGGGAGGACTATATGGCGTTGCGCTGGGACGCGTATTCTTCGGTGAATCCATGTTCTCACGCGTTTCCGATGCTTCCAAAATCGCATTTGTGCATCTGGTGCGGCAATTGGAGCGATGGGGATTTGAAATGATCGATTGCCAGATGAAAACTGCTCATCTTGCGTCCCTTGGTGCGCGTGAAATCCCTCGCAAGGAATTTAGTCAAAGATTGAAAGAATTGGTAAACTATGCGGAACGAGGCGAAAAATGGTGTTTCGATCATGAGCAAGTTGAATGATCTTCCCGCATCCACGCTACAGTTCTACACTACCGCGTCTTATCCATGCAGCTATCTCCCTGAGCAGCTGGCACGCTCGCAGGTAGCGACTCCCAGTCACCTGATCGACACCATTGTTTATGGCGGCCTCGTACAGGCTGGTTTTCGTCGCAGCGGGGCTTTTACCTATCGTCCTTTCTGCGACAATTGCCGCGCCTGCCTTCCGGTGCGTGTGGTAGTTGACAGTCTGACCCTCCGCCGAAGCCAGCGCCGTTCCTGGGAGCGACATCGGCACCTGGTTGCGACTCAGCACGATTTATATTATCACCCCGATCACTACGCATTGTATCTTCGTTATCAAGCTCAACGCCACTCGGGGGGCGGCATGGATCGGGACAGCCGCGAGCAGTACCGGCATTTTCTGCTGCCCAGCAACGTCGATTCGAAACTGGTGGAATTCCGGGAAAACGGTATTTTACGGATGGTCAGCATCATTGATGAGCTGCCTGATGGAATATCGTCGGTCTACACCTTTTTCGACCCGGATGTGCCGGGCGCGAGTTTTGGTACCTATAATATCCTGTGGCAAGTGCACCAGTGCCGCGAATTGAAGCTCCCTTATCTTTACCTCGGCTACTGGATCAAGGATAGCCGAAAAATGGCGTACAAAGCGGCATTCAGGCCATTGCAAGCCTTGATCAACGGCCAATGGGAGCCGCTGGAAAATATCTGATTATCCTTCCTGCAGCTTCCCCTGAAATTCACCGCTTCGCCGCCCGGATAGCCGCTGCTCGTTTAGCCAGCGGCTCAGCCTTGTGGGTATAACCAATCTCCCGATACAGTTGCGCCAGGTTTTCCAGGCTCGTTGCAACATTCGGGTGATCCGGGCCGAGCGTTTCTTCGGAGATGAGCAGCGCACGGCGAAACAGCGGTTCAGCGTGAGGGTATTTACCCTGGTCTTTATACAGTCCGCCGAGATTATTCAAACTCAAGGCGACGTTGGGATGATTCGGTCCGAAAGCTCTTTTCGTGATTGCAAATACACGCTTGTATAAAGGTTCAGCTTTCGCATACTGCTTCTGAGCATTGTAAAGCAAGGCGAGATTGTTGAGACTCATGGCGAGGTTGGGATGGTGCGGCCCTCCCGTTTTTTCCAATATTGCCACTGCCCGTTTGAGGAGGGGTTCGGCCTCAGGATATTGTCCTTGCGCCTGATATAACTGTGCCAGATTGTTCAGGCTTGCAGCGACGTTGGGATGCTCCCCCCCGAATGCTTTCTCATCGATCGCCAGCGCACGCTTGTAAAGCGCCTCGGCCTCCGCATCATCCCCTTTGTTCCGGTACAGCATGGCCAGGTTATTCAGCGTTGCGGCCACTTCCGGACTTTCTGCGCCCGATGATTTTTCAAAAATTGCCTGCGCACGCTTGAGAAGCGGTTCCGCCTCCTTGTAGTGTCCCTGGGCACTATAGATCATGGCAAGGCTGTTGAGGCTGGTAGCAATATCCGGATGATCCGGCTCCAATCCCTGTTCTGCTGCCTGCAGCGCTTTCTTCGCCGCTACCGCCGCTCCTTTATAGTCTCCCTGCTGATAAAATGTTTCCACCTCATCGTTGAGCTTGTCCCATAATGTGGCGGCGCGAGCAGTTCCCGAAAATAAAATGAGAACCAGAATCAAAGAAAGGTGCTGCAACTTCATGAATGCTCCTGTTCAAGACTGATGCAACCGATATTCCGGGTATGTCTTCAATATGAGGGCATGGCCTCTGAAGCCCGCCTGTTATCACAGATCACAGACCCGGTATAGACCGGATCAGGTAACAAGCGTTCACCCTGGCGGCAATGGTAAAATGAATGATGCTCTACTCATTGCTCCGCCCGCTGGTATTTGCCCTCGAACCCGAAACAGCGCATCGTATTGCCTTCAATGCGATGGAGGCAGCACATCGGCTGGGGTTCTACCATGCGCATTCCGTACCCTGCCAGTCCCGCGGCATAATGGGGCTGACTTTCCCCAATCCTGTCGGACTGGCAGCGGGACTGGACAAGAATGGCGAACATATAGACGCGCTGGCAGCTCTTGGATTCGGATTTATCGAAATTGGCACGGTCACGCCCCGGCCACAGCCAGGAAATCCAAGGCCGCGATTGTTTCGCATTCCCCAGGCCAATGCCATTATCAACCGTATGGGCTTCAATAATAACGGTATAGAGCGTCTTATCGCAAACGTGAAGACGATGAGCTACAAAGGTGTTCTGGGGATCAACATCGGGAAAAACTTCGACACGCCGGTAGAGAAGGCGGTGGATGACTATCTGACATGCCTGCGCAAGGCCTATCGCTATGCCAGTTATATCACTGTCAACATTTCTTCTCCAAATACCCCTAATCTGCGACAACTGCAACAGGCTACCGAACTGGATTCCCTGCTCGCCACGCTGAAACTGAATCAGCAGCGTCTGGCCGACGAACATGGAAAATACACCCCGCTCGTGGTGAAAATCGCTCCTGACCTCGAGTTGCCGGAAATCGATTCCATCGCCGCACTGTTGATGAAGCATCGGATTGACGGTGTTATTGCCACCAATACCACTCTCTCCCGGGCAGGTGTAGAAACACTTCCCCATGCGCGGGAAGCTGGCGGATTGAGCGGTACGCCGCTTGCAAAACGCGCGACGTCAGTCATCGCGCGCCTTCACCATGCCCTGCAAGGGGCTCTGCCCATTATCGGAGTGGGGGGCATCATGGATACGGCAGGTGCTACCGAAAAAATCGAGGCTGGCGCCAGCCTGATACAGATATATAGCGGTCTCGTTTATCGCGGCCCCCATCTGGTACGTGAGATTGCACAAGTGTTGTGCAAGGCAGATGGGAGGCGCGCGGATGTTGCGGGTGCCGCATGAAAGAAGTTTCTCTGGCAGAGGAAATTGATGCCATTCTTCCGCAAACCCAGTGTCGCCAGTGCGGATTTTCGGGTTGCCGGCCTTACGCCGAAGCAATTGCAGAGGGGCGGGCACAGATCAACCAGTGTCCCCCAGGTGGAGAAGACGGCATCCATCAACTGGCTCGGCTGCTGAGGATAGAGTCCCTTCCTTTGGATGCAGCTCATGGCGTATTCAAACCGAAAGAAGTGGCATTGATTGATGAGCAAGCATGCATAGGCTGTACCTTATGCATACAAGCCTGCCCGGTGGATGCGATTGTAGGGGCGGCAAGACAGATGCATACGGTTATTTCCGGGGAGTGCACCGGCTGCTCGTTATGTCTCGAACCCTGTCCGGTAGACTGTATCCAGATGGTTCTTCCAAAGGAGCGTTCTGCGAGCACCGAGATCGGCGTCAACGTTTCGTGGATTGAACCGGACCATCAAGACTACGAAGTGGAGAAGGTGGAAAGGGTGGAAAAAAAGAAAGCAGCTGATCGCGCACGCGCGCGCTACCAGTTGCGGTTGCAGCGGCTGGAACGCGATAAACAGGGAAGGGAGGAAAGGCTGGCAAAAAGAACCGAAGCAACAGCCACCGTGGTGCGTTTATCATCGGCGCCCAGTCTGAAAAAAGTCACCGTTCAGGCGGCGCTGGAGCGCGCAAGGGCTACCAGGGCACAGGCATCGCCCGGAATATCGGAAAAGGAGGGCTGGAGTGACAGAACGTCAGACATTTCTTCCCGCTGATTCATGAATTCAAGCATACGTCGTGAGATTTTTACCCGCTTCAGGGCCGCTAATCCTCATCCTACCACTGAGCTGGAGTACAACTCCCCATTTGAACTGCTGATAGCAGTGGCGCTCTCCGCCCAGGCGACCGACAAAAGCGTGAACCTTGCCATCCGGAAGCTCTTTCCCAAGGCCAATACACCCGAGGCAATACTTGCAATGGGGGAAGAAGCGTTGAGGGAATACATCAAGAGCATCGGGTTGTACAAAACGAAAGCAAGGAACATCCTTGCAACATGCCGCATACTCGTTGATCAGTATGGCGGAAAAGTGCCCGAAACGCGGGAGCAGCTGGAAAAACTGCCCGGCGTGGGCCGCAAGACCGCAAATGTGTTATTGAATACTGCCTTTGGTCAGCCCACTATTGCGGTGGATACACATATTTTCCGCGTGGCCAATCGTACTGGAATTGCAAGGGGAAAGAACGTGCTGGAGGTGGAGTCAAAGCTCCTCAAGTGCGTCCCCAGAGAATTCCGGCATGACGCTCACCACTGGTTGATCTTGCATGGACGCTACACCTGCGTGGCAAGAAAACCGAAGTGCGCGATCTGCCTGATAAACGACCTGTGTGAATACGAGTCAAAAAACTTTGAGGATACTCCTCGTTAAAAAATTTGATATTCAATCCTTCCAGAGACCAGGCGCGTCAATTTTTTTTCGAGACCTGGCGCAAATACAAGCAACGGGAAATGCTCAGCGCGATGGAGGATATGGCGCTTGAGGTGATTTTGCAGCACCCGGAATACCATGCACTGCTTGATGATGTGGAGCATTATCAGGATAAGGATTATCTGCCTGAAATGGGCGAAACCAACCCATTTCTGCACATGGGAATGCATATTGCGATCAAGGAGCAGCTTTCAATAGATCAACCGGCAGGAATCCGCGTGCGATTCGAGCGGCTGCTGAAGAAAACCGGCAACGAGCATACAGCCATGCACCAAGCCATGGAATGCCTGGCGGAAATGATCTGGCAGGCACAACGAAACCAGAACACGTATGACGTCATGGTTTATTTCGAATGCCTGGATAGACGGGGAATTTGATATTCGAAGCGATGTTGCCGGATGCTTCGGCGGGTTATTCGAGTGTCAGGCAGGCAGGTGGGAAGAAAGCCTCTTTCCCGAGATTTTCCTGTTCGTGTCCTTCTTCACCCGAAGGTTCTGAACGAAGTCCCCTGAACAGTTCTCCGCGGAGCGCATCGAAGCACTCGCGCGGGACTTTATCAGAGGTTCCAATCAGTATTTCGTCTGGAGGCCTTTCTGGGTAGCAAAGTAAGCAGCCACGTTTTCGATGTCTTCCTTGCTCAGGGCTGCTGCCATGCCCGCCATCACCGGGTCTTGCCGAACGCCCGATTTATATTCATTCAGGGTTTTTGCGAGGTAACTCGCATGTTGTCCGGCCAGTATCGGAAACGCCGGGGCAGGACTATTACCGTCCGGACCGTGACAGGCGGCGCACACCTCGGCCGCTTTTTTCTTTCCCGCTTCTATATCCGTTGCCATTCCCTGGCCGGAAATCAGCATTAAGGCTGCGCTTGCAGCGCCAATAATAAGATGTTTCATGAGGCTTTCCTTGCTTGGTCAGTGGTTGTTATTTGCCAGCGCCGGCATAGTACGCGGCCAGATCTTCCATATCCTGTTGAGACAGCGTGGCTGCTATCCCCTTCATGCTGGGGTGGTTACGTGCGCCCGTCTTGTATGCTTGCAGGGCCTTTACGAGGTATTCGGCATGCTGACCGCCGAGTCTCGGCACGTGATATACGGTGGGATAGGATGTCCGGTACCCTTCTATTCCATGACAGCCGATGCACATGGTGTTTTTCTGCTTCCCTGCCTCGGGATTGCCCGCCGCCTGGGCCGTGCCCGCCAGCGCGAGAAGCAATCCGCATGCAAGTAAACTGACTATTGCAGGTCTTTTCATTATCAGTCCCTCTTTACAAAAAGAGCGACTCTAAACGATGTACCATTTCTGGTCAATGAATAAAACGCCAGTATAACGGGAACTTACCGTTATTTTTTCTGTCCTGCGGCAGAGCTTTTTGCTTCGAGTTCCTCCCATCGGTTAAGACAGTCCGTCAACTCCTCTTCAATCGCGGTAAAGCGCCGCTGTAACGCGTCAGCTTTTTCCGGGGAATCGCGGTAAATATCCGGCAAACATAGCTGATGGGTAACTTGTGCCTGCTCCTTCTCCAGGAGTTCGATTTTTCCAGGCAATTCCTCAAGTTCGCGGGCTTCCTTATAACCCAGTTTGACGGAAGGTGTGGATCCCTGTGCTTTAAGGGGCACCGGTTGAGATGGTTTGGGAGCCGATTGTTTGACCGCCACCTTCTGGAAATTTCTGGCGCGCACCCAATCTTCATAACCGCCAACATATTCCCGCAATATGCCGTCCCCTTCGAAGGCTATTACCTGGGTTACCACGTTGTCGAGAAATTCGCGATCGTGGCTTACCAGGAACAGAGTCCCCGAGTAGCTTTGCAGCAGCGCTTCGAGTAGTTCCAGTGTCTCGATATCAAGATCGTTGGTTGGCTCGTCCAGAACCAGTACGTTCGCGGGGCGGGTGAACAATCTCGCCAGCAACAATCGGTTGCGTTCGCCGCCGGAGAGCGATCTCACTGGCGAGCGTGCCCGCTGCGGAGCGAACAGGAAATCTTCCAGGTAGCTGATGACATGCTTTCTGGCACCCCCAATATCGATAAAGTCCGAACCTTGACTGATCGTATCGATCAGCGTTTCTTCTTCATCGAGTTGCTCGCGCATCTGATCGAAATAGGCAACGGCTACTTTCGTGCCCAGCCGGATACTACCACTGTCGGGCTGCAATTCGCCCAGTATCAGCTTGAGCAGCGTGGATTTTCCTGCGCCGTTAGGCCCGAGCAGTCCCACGCGGTCTCCACGCATGACCCGGCATGAAAAATCCTTGATTATCGCTTTGCTCCCATAGCTTTTGCTGACATGCTCCAGTTCAGCCACCATCCGCCCGGATTTAATGCCTTCTTCCAGGCTTAAGCTAACCTTTCCCGCCTGCTCGCGCCGGACAGCTCGCTGCTGTCGCAGTGCTTCGAGCCGTCGTACCCGGCCTTCGTTGCGCGTGCAGCGTGCCTGCACCCCCTTGCGTATCCATACTTCTTCCTGCGCCAGCACCTTATCGAACTTCTGGTTATGGGTTGCCTCGATTTCGAGCATTTCCATCTTCTTCTGCTGGTATTCGGAGAAATCTCCCGGAAAGCTCGTCAGCTTGCCTCGGTCGAGTTCAATGATGCGCGTCGTCACATTACTGAGGAAGCGACGGTCGTGGGTGACGAATACGACGCTTCCCCCAAAATCCTTGAGTAATCCTTCCAGCCATTCGATTGCAAGAAAATCCAGATGGTTGGTGGGTTCATCCAGCAACAGCACCTCAGGCGATATCACCAGCGCACGCGCCAGCGCTACCCTTTTTTTCTGTCCACCAGAAAGCTGTCCGACTGGCGCATCGGTAGGAAGGTCAAGTTTATCAATAGCCGTTTCCACTCTTGCCTGGATACGCCAGCCATCCTGGGCTTCCAGCTCGGCCTGCAGTTTCTCCAGGCGCAACAGAAGAGCGTCTGTGTCATCTGCACTATCGCCCAGGAGGTGAGATGCTTCATGGTACTGGATCAGCACCTGGCTGACCGAACCCAGTCCCTTGGATACTTCCTGAAACACGGTGAGATTGGCGTCCAGTTCCGGTTCTTGCGCGACATAAGCCAGTTTCAGTCCCGGCGCATACCACACTCTGCCATCGTCAGGCTGGGCTTCACTTGCCAGCACGCGCAGCAGGCTCGACTTGCCCCCGCCGTTCCGACCGATAAGCCCGATGCGCTCACCGGAATCAAGCTGTAGATCCACCTGATCGAGCAAGGCATGATGGCCGAAGGCCAGACTCGTTTTTTCAAGCGTGAGCAGGGGCATAAGGGGAAATAAGGGGAAAAATGGCAAACAGGGTAATTTATAAGGGGCGCAATTCTGCCACGTTCATACCGGCTTGGCAAAATCAGCAAGAGAGCTGCGATCAGCTGGGTGAGGGTGTTCGCGAGGAGCTTCCACGCGGGCGTGCCCGTGCTATCGTCTGAGCCGCATCACGCCACCCTTCGCACGCGTTTCGTCCTAAGCGGCCTCGCACCACATTGAGTAATCCTTTGCATTTTGCATAAAACCGAAAAAATCTCAGTACTTTCTGGCGCTGCAACAGGTCCGGCGGCAAGTCACTACAGATCAGCTTGTCGTCCAGCATGCCGTGATCCACCATGCGAATGGCGCCCCAGGCCTTTGCCTGTACGCGGGTGCCAGCGGGCAAACGGGGACCGAGCACCAGTGCATCCAAGAGATCGCCATCGAGACCGAGGTAGTCCGGGAGTGAGCCATAGTTGAACGGGCACGGGAGGGGTGAGATAAAATCCACTTTTCCGGTGGAGCCGCGTTTGATAAAGCTGCCGCGAGGAACTTCGATAACCACTTCCACCAGCGGCGGCTCGCGCTGCATCTCGGTGGCCGGGTGTGGGTCCGGGTTGGTACTGCTTGCTTCAAGGTTGTCCTGCATTCCTGGCTTATTCCTGCCCGGTCTGATCTCAACCATTTTTTTTAAACCCTGGCGCATCCTATTGCTCGACCTGGCCGTTGCTTCTTTCCACCAGCAGCGTATGCAATCTGCGGCTGTCCGCGCGAAGCACGGTGAACTTGAAACCTCCGACAATCACTGATTCGCCCCGTTTCGGCAGACGTCCAAATTCGTGCAGTACCAGACCTCCAATCGTATCATAGTCGGATTCGTTTAATTCCGTTCCAAGCCTTTCATTGAAATCCGCGATCTCGGTAATCGCCTTGACCCGGTAATGGCCGCTTGGCGTCTGCACAATATTGTCTTCCACCTCATCGAAATCATGTTCGTCCTCGATATCGCCAACAATCTGCTCCAGCACGTCTTCGATCGTCAGCAATCCTGCAACGCCTCCATACTCGTCCACGACGATTGCGATGTGATTGCGATTGGTACGAAAGTCGCGAAGCAGGACATTGAGGCGCTTGGATTCAGGAATGAATACTACCGGCCGCAACATGTCGCGCACGTCAAACTCTTCCTCTGCCGCGTAATACCGCAGCAGGTCCTTTGCCAGCAATATACCAATAACATTGTTTTTGTCATTTTCGGTAACCGGAAAACGCGAATGCGCTTTCTCGATGACGTCGGGGATGAATTTCTCGGGCGGGTCGCTGATGTCGATGACATCCATCTGCGAGCGGGGAACCATGATGTCGCGTGCCTGGATCTCTGATACCTGTATTACACCTTCTATCATGCTCAACGCATCGGAATCGAATAAATTGCGTTCGTACGCGGCATGCAGCAGGGCCATCAATTCGGCCCGATTTCCTGGCTCACGCAGGAGCATGCTGCTTATACGCTCCAGCCAGCCAGGTTGGGGAGGGTCATCCATATGTAAAAGTTGACATAGCCATAAAAATTGTATTCATTGAAATCTCACTCACAGCTATCAGCTGTGCTCGCACTGCGGCATCAACAGCTTTCGGCTGGTGAATATCCCGCATACGGATCTTCATATCCCAGCCGTGCAAGAATCCGTGTTTCCATTTCCTCCATTTTTTCGGCTTCCGCCTCTTCCTGATGATCATAGCCCTGCAGATGCAGGACCCCATGCACTGTCAGGTGCGCGTAATGCGCAATCAGCTCCTTTTGCTGCTGACCTGCTTCATTTTCCACTACCGGCGCACAAAGTACGATATCGCCAGCCAGAGGGTGAGCATCTTGCTTTTCCCCCGGCGGAACATCCGGAGCAGCGTGCGCATTACCGTAAACGAAAGTCAGGACATTGGTTGCATAATCCTTGTTGCGAAAATCTCGGTTGAGGCGGTGACCTTCCGCTTCGTCCACGATGCGCAATGCAATTTCCGCATCATGCACCAGAGCCGCTTTGACCCATTTACGAAGCAAGGCTCTGGGAGGAAGCGGCGCTCGTGTGGAAGTCGCATACTGGACAGTCATTTTCAATTTCGCCGGTTTCGGACTGGCGTACTCCCCGCTCCCAGGAGTGCCGGGGGAACTACTCCTTTCTTTCATATTTCTCATATGCGTTGACAATTCTTTGCACCAATGGATGCCGCACCACATCCTCCGCATCGAATCGTGTAAACGCGATCCCCCGTACTTTTTCAAGGACCTGCTGGGCTTCCACCAGACCGCTTTTCTGATGTTTTGCAAGGTCAATCTGCGTGACGTCCCCTGTCACCACAGCCTTGGAGCCAAAACCGATGCGAGTCAGGAACATTTTCATCTGTTCGGGCGTGGTATTCTGTGCTTCGTCCAGAATGATGAAAGACTGGTTCAGCGTTCGTCCGCGCATGAACGCGAGCGGCGCCACCTCGATTGCGTTCCGTTCAAACTGTTTGCTGGTTTTATCGAACCCCATCAGATCGTAGAGCGCATCGTAAAGGGGACGCAAATAAGGGTCCACTTTCTGCACCAGATCGCCCGGTAAAAAACCCAGGCGTTCGCCTGCTTCCACCGCCGGCCGCACCAGGATGATACGCGCCACGATATCCCGCTCGAGCGCATCCACTGCGCTTGCAACCGCAAGGTACGTTTTCCCGGTGCCTGCGGGGCCGATGGAAAAGGTAATGTCATGTGTCTGGATCTGGTGCAGATACTCCACTTGACGAGGTGTGCGCCCGCGCAAATCGCTGCGCCGCGTATACAGGGCGGGCTCCGTTATTTCCTTGTCATCTGGCCCCTGTTTTTTCAGGTGATGGGGATTCATCGCCTCGATCAGGCCTAATTGAATCTGTTCGATGCCGAAATGATGGTGTGCCTGATCGTAGAAGTTCTGCAGAGCTTCCGCGGCAAGTGAAGCCTGGGCGGGTTTCCCGCGGATACTGAAATGTTCTCCCCGCCTTGCAATCGCGACATCAAGCACCGTCTCGATCTGCCTGAGGTTTTCGTCCAGCACGCCACACAGGTTCGCCAGACGCTGGTTGTCAGCGGGGGAAAAGGAAATTTCTACAGGTTTGGGCTTCAATGGCGCGGTAAAGCGACACAATATGGAGGTGAGGTCTTAATTCTGGCAGCGACCGACCTTCTTTGCAACTCATCCTATTCAGAAAAGGTCGAAATCGCTTTTCCTATTGGCTGGCTCCTCCGCTCCGGCAAGGAAATGGGGAAAGAGAAGGCGGCGAGGTGAGGGGATGGTGCCAAGCGTGCGGAAAGAAGATCTTGCTTCAGATGCTGACTGCAATGGTCTGTGAATCTTTTTGGGATTCGAATTAGACTCGGCTAAAAAGCCCCGTCCCCTTTGATGCGCAAGCCCACCCCATTCGGGGGCCGTAGTTGGCAATTCCAGCCGGAACGAATGATGCGAAAGGAGATCGATGACAATTCGGAAAATGAGTTATATTTTTTACCTCGTAACCGGGGTGCTTGTTTCCCTGCTTACCCTGTTTGTTGTACTTCGTTTCTTCGAGCTCCGGAAATTGAATGATGCCGAAAACGTGCGCTATGCCGCCTTCCTTGCCGTGGATGAGTTGCGACAATCTTCCGACGACCTGACGCGCACGGCTCGTGCCTATGTCGCCACAGGCAACCCAAAGTTTGAGCAAATCTACTTCGATATATTGGCCATCCGCAACGGCGACAAGGAACGCCCGCTGCATTACGAGCGCGGCCACTGGGATCTGATCCTCGGTCATTTGAACCCGGAGTCCGCGCCGGGGCGCAGGATTTCCTTGAGATCGCAAATAAAGAAACTCGGATTTACGGCGGCTGAGCTTGCAAAACTTACGAAAGCCGAGAGTCGCTCAAACCAGCTGACGGAGCGAGAGTACAAGGCATTCAATGCAATGAAAGGGCTATTTCAGGATTCGACCGGAGAATTCAACGTGAAGGGCGCTCCCGACGCCGCATTGGCCAGCAGCCTGCTGCATGATGAGAGCTACCATACGGCCAAGGCTGAGATCATACGTTTGTTGAACGAGTTTCATGAATTGCTCGACAAGCGTACCCGCAATACCATGGCCCTTGCTAAAAACCGCGCCAATCTCTACATATCCGGCGTGTTTTTCATGCTTGCCTTTCTCATGGCCTGGTTCGCCTTTTCGTATCGTGTCGTGCGTCGGAAGGTACAAAATCTTGCATGGCTCGAAGATAAAGCCAGGAATATCGGAGAGGCGAGCAGCTCACCCGGTTTCTACATTGACTCGAACGACGAGATAGGCAGCCTTTCCCGCGCCTTCATCGTAGCTCAGGCTGAACGTGATCGCTATTTTAATCAGTCTCTCAACTTTCTTGCGATTTCCGGGTTCGATAATCGTTTCAAGCGAATGAACACGGCCTGGACCAAAGTTTTTGGCTATTCGGAGGAAGAACTGCTGTCCAAGCCTTTTATGGACCTCGTTTTCTCCGGTTCACGCGCAGATACCGCGGTAGAGCTGGACAAGCTCGTCATGGGTAGCAATGTTTCCTTTGAAAGCCAGATGCGCTGCAAGGATGGCTCCTTCCGCTGGGTCTTATGGAATATAGCCGCCGCAGAGGATGTGCGGGAATTCTACTTTTCGGGCCAGGATATCACCGCCAGGAAGAATATCGAGAAAGAGCTCCATAATGCCCGAAAGGCAGCGGAGGCTGCCAGCCGGGCCAAAGGCGAATTTCTGGCAAATATGAGCCACGAGATCCGCACCCCGATGAATGGTGTGCTCGGCGCAGTCGGGCTGCTTTTGAACACTGCGCTAACTGCATCACAGCGCGAGCTGGCGGGACTGGCGCGCGCGAGTGGCGAGACGCTGCTTTCCATAATCAATGACATTCTCGATTTTTCCAAAATCGAGGCCGGTAAACTCGTTATTTCACCGGTTCCTTTTGATCTGCTTCAGGCCGTGGAAGAAGTGGCCAGCATGGTTGCCATGCAGCCGGCAAGAAAGGCAAATGTGAATGTAATAGTACGTTACCTGCCGAATGTGCCGCGTTATGTATTCGGCGACCTGGGGCGCATTCGCCAGGTACTGATAAACTTGACCAACAATGCAATCAAGTTTACAGACAAGGGCCATGTACTCATCGATGTAGAAGTCGATGCTCTCAGTGAAGATGAAGTATCACTCCGCATCAGCATCGAAGATAGCGGACCGGGAATCGCGCCAGATAAGCTGCAAAGTATCTTTGACAAATTCACGCAGGCAGATGCCTCTACCACGCGGCGTTATGGGGGGACAGGCCTGGGATTGGCTATCAGCAAGCAGCTGGTCCAGCTGATGGGGGGTACCATCGCTGCGAAGAGCCGGGTGGGCGCTGGATCAACGTTCTGGTTTACGCTACCTTTGGGCTTGCAGAAAGATTGGCCGACGGATGTGGGTCTACACGCGGACCTGACACATGTTCGGGTGCTGATCGTGGACGATAACTCAGCTAATCGCCTGGTACTGCAAGAGCAGCTCCGCAGCTGGAGGATGCGTATCGGCAGCTGCGCGTCCGGGGCAGAATCCTTGCGGGCCCTGCATACATCTCACGCCTCCGGCGATCCCTACAGGATTGCGATCCTCGATCATCAGATGCCGGATATGGACGGAGAAATGCTGGGCCGGACTATCAAGGCGGATCCATTGCTGCATGATATTCATTTGGTGATGCTCAGTTCGTCAGGACAGGAAGGCGATATCAGAGAGCGGCTTCAGAAGATCGGCTTCGCCGCTTATCTGGTCAAGCCGGTGCGGCAATCGGAATTGCTGTCGACTCTGGTAAGTATCTGGAACGCGCACCGCCATCAACGAACTATAAATCTCGTCAGTCAGCCTTTCTTCCCGGCAAATCCCGAGATGCAGGCCGCCGATGGCGCGAATTGTCTGTTTGCCGGTACACGCGTACTGATTGCTGAGGATAATGCTACCAATCAGATCGTGGGAGCGATGATATTGCGCAATCTGGGCTGTCTGGTGGATGTTGCCGCTAATGGCCGGGAAGCCATGGAGATGGTGGATGCATTCCTCTATGATATGGTGTTTATGGATTGCGAGATGCCAGAGATGGATGGTTTTGAAGCCACTGCCGCAATTCGCAGCCGGCTCGACAGCAAATCACGGCTTCCCGTCATTGCGGTAACGGCACAGGCCATGCAGGGTGATCGAGAACGTTGCCTGCGCGCGGGCATGGACGATTACATCAGCAAACCGGTAAAGCTGGAGGACTTTGCGGCAGCCTTAAAGCGCTGGATGCCGGGCAGGGAACAGGGGCAGAAAAATGAAACACCTCCCACGGCAAGGCATGAAAAGGCGATGCCAGACAGCATCCCGGATCATTCTCCACCGACAGTCTCTTCCTCCCTGCCCGTTTCTTCATCCCTTTCGATGTCTTCCGCATCCTCTGCATTGAGTGCGGAAGTCGTTGCGAGACTTCGATCGCTCGCGGAAGCGACGGATCCATCCTTGCTTACCCAGATATTCACATCGTTCCTGCGCGATGGGGCAGAACGCATCGATGCCCTGAAGGAGGCCCTGGCGGGAAGAAACATGGAACTTCTGTACAAGACTGCTCATGCCATCAAAGGCGCCAGCGCCAATATCGGTGCGCATTCCATGGCGGATATGGCTCAAAAGCTGGAGCTTGCAGGCAAAGCCGGCGACATGACTGGAGCGGTCACTTTGATGGAACAAATTGAAATGGAATTTGGACGCGTGCAGCGTGAAATTACCCAGTCAGATCCCCATTGCGTATCGCTGCCGGATGCAACCCGATCATGAAGATACTCATTGCCGAAGACGACACTACCTCGCGCCTGTTGTTTGCCGCTACCCTGAGGAAACTGGGGCATACCATAACGGCAGTAGAGGACGGGCGTAAAGCTTGGGAGGCCTGGCAAAAGGACGAATATCCGCTGCTCATCTCCGACTGGATGATGCCTGATATCGATGGTCTGCAATTATGCAGAATGATCCGCAGCGAACCTGGCCTGCAATATACCTACATCATCCTTCTTACGGCGCTGGACAGCAAGGGCAGCTATCTCGAAGGCATGGACGCAGGGGCGGATGATTTCATTACCAAACCGTTCGATGAAGAACAACTGGCAACCCGGCTACGGGTCGCTGAACGAATCCTTGGCCTGCATCAAAAGCTACATATCCAAGCCACGCGTGATTATCTGACGGGCGTATGGAACCGAGCCTCCATCATGGATTATCTGCAGAAGGAGTTGAAGCGGGGAGCACGTCAGGATACCTGCACGAGCGTGATGATTGCGGATCTCGATCACTTCAAGCGAATCAACGATACCTATGGGCATCCAACCGGTGACGAAGTACTGCAGGAGGCAGCCCGGCGCATGTCAGGTGTATTGCGGGGTTATGACCGGATCGGACGCTATGGAGGCGAGGAATTTCTCATTACAGCATCGGGTTGTGACTGGAGCGAGGCCATGGCCCTGGGCGAAAGAATCTGTAGCTCCATCAGCAGCGCGCCTGTCAACAGCCGTGCAGGACAAATTGACATGACTGTGAGCATAGGTATCGCGACGAGTTGCGGACAGGTCGATGATACAGGTGAGCTTATCACAGCCGCCGATCAAGCTCTCTATCAAGCAAAAGAGGCCGGGCGTAATCGGGTTGAATTGTCAAAGCTGACGACCGAATCAAGACTCAGGACATGGCGCTGAAAAGTTGTCGCCTCCGACTCTCCGGAAACCGCTATCGACCGGGCTCTACTGGAGCGCCATATCGGCTCTTACGATCTGGCCGCGTAGAGTGTGGGACAGGGCCGTGGTGATTTTCAGATCTGCAAATTTTCCTATCATTTCGGGATGCCCGGGAAAATTGACTACGCGGTTGTTATCGGTGCGCCCGCTTAATTCGCCGGAATCTTTTCTGGAGGAACCTTCCACCAGAACGCGCTGTATCGTTCCCACCATCCTGACGCTAATTTCTTGCGCCTGAAGCTCCACTTTTTCCTGCAACCGCTGCAACCGCTCCAGCTTGATCTGATGAGGGGTCGTATCTTCCAGTCCGGCTGCCGGGGTCCCCGGACGGGAACTGTAAATAAAGCTGAAGGAACCATCGAAGTTCACCGCTTCGATCAGTTTCATCGTTGCCTCAAAGTCTGCTTCGGTTTCTCCCGGAAATCCGACAATGAAATCAGAGGTAATCGAAATATCCGGTCGGGCAGCACGCAACCGCCGAATGATCGATTTGTATTCCAGCGAAGTGTAGCCTCGCTTCATCGCCGCCAGGATGCGATCCGAACCGGACTGAACCGGCAAATGCACGTGACTTACCAGCTTGGGAGAAGTCTTGTAAGCCTCAATGAGGCGGGGTGTGAATTCCCTGGGGTGAGAGGTGGTATAACGGATGCGTTCGATACCCGGGATTTCATGGAGATATTCCAGCAACAGCGCAAAGTCGGCTAATTCGCCCTCTTCCGCATATTGCATTCTGCCGCGATAGGCGTTGACGTTTTGCCCCAGCAGGGTTACTTCCTTGACACCGAGATCTGCCAGACTCGCGATTTCCGTCAGGATATCGTCGAGCGGACGTGAAATTTCCTCACCGCGCGTATAAGGAACCACGCAAAAGCTGCAATACTTGCTGCACCCTTCCATGATGGATACGAAGGCGGTCACGCCCTCCGTGCGCGCCGGCGGCAGATGATCGAATTTCTCGATCTCGGGAAAGGAGATATCCACCTGCGGCCGGCCCGTAATCTGACGCGTCGAAATCATCTGCGGCAGCCGGTGCAGCGTCTGCGGACCAAACACCAGGTCTACATAGGGGGCGCGTTTGACGATCTCCGCTCCCTCCTGGCTGGCCACGCATCCGCCCACGCCTATCAGCAGACCGGGATTGGCCGCCTTGAGATGTCTTACGCGTCCAAGGTCATGAAACACCTTTTCCTGCGCTTTCTCCCGCACCGAGCAGGTATTGAAAAGAATTACGTCCGCTTCAGCGGGATTATCCGTTTTTTCCATGTGCTCCGCATCACGCAGCACGTCCGCCATTTTTTCCGAGTCATACTCGTTCATCTGGCAGCCAAATGTTTTGATGTAAAGTTTTTTTGCCACGACCTTACTTACTGTTTCAGTAAATCATGATGAGCCGAAGCACTTGGAAGTGCCCGGGCAGTATCGCTCTGCCTGAAGTTACCCGCTGTTCCTCAGTCCGGCGGCAACTCCATTGATAGTAAGCTGTATGGCGCGTGTTACCGCATCTGTGGCATCCCCGGACCGGTAACGGCGCAACAGCTCCACTTGCAAGTGATTGAGCGGATCGATATAAGGGGTACGGTTGCGAATGCTGCGCGCAAGCGTGGGATTATCCTGCAATAGCTCAGTTCGGCCGGTCACGGCAAAAAGCCATTTCACGCTAAGTTCCCACTCTTTTTGTATCCGACCGAAAACTTCGCGCCGCAGTTCCACATCCGTAACCAGTTCAGCGTAGCGCGAAGCAATACCCATGTCAGTTTTGGCCAGTACCATGTCCATGTTCGACAGCAATGTCTGGAGGAACGGCCAGGCCTGATACATTTTCTGCAGGAGTCCCAGTCCGTTGTCGCCCCTGCCCTCGCGCTGCACGAACATTTCCACGGCCGTGCCAAAACCATACCAGCCGGTAATCATCGCGCGGTTGACACCCCAACTGAACGTCCATGGAATGGCGCGCAGATCTTCTATCAGATCGGATTTTTTGCGGGAGGGAGGGCGGCTGCCGATATTGAGCCCCGCAATTTCCTTTATCGGGGTCGATTCCTGAAAATACCGGTTAAATCCAGGCGTTTCATATACCAGGCTGCGATAAGCCCGCAGGGCATCGCCTGCCAGCACTTCCATGACCCCATAATATTCATCTGCGCACTGCCCGAGCGTATCATGGCTCAGCAGCGTCGCCTCGATGGTTGCTGCGACCAGCGTTTCCAGATTACGTCGCCCGATCTCCGGATCGGAATATTTGCTGCCGATGACTTCGCCCTGCTCGGTGATGCGTATCTGCCCGTTGACGCTGCCCGGCGGCTGCGCCAGTATTGCCTGATAGCTGGGACCCCCGCCGCGGCCAACCGTGCCGCCGCGTCCATGAAACAGCCGCAGCTCGACTTTGTGCTTGGCAAAGACCTTCGTGAGTTCGGTTTCGGCCTTGTAGAGCTCCCAGTTGGCCGCGAGGAATCCGCCATCCTTGTTGCTATCGGAGTAGCCGAGCATCACCTCCTGAACGTCATTGCGCGAATCCACCAGCTTGCGGTAATAGGGTATCGAGAACAGCTCGTCCATGATGCGGGGACAGCCACGCAGGTCGGCGATGGTTTCGAACAACGGAACAATATTGACATGCAGATGCGGCTTTTCTCCTGCCCGAAGCAGCCCTACCTCCTTCAACAGCAGCGCAACTTCCAGGATGTCGGATATGCCGTCCGCCTTGGAAATGACGTAATTGGGTAATGCTGCTGGACCGAAGCGCCGATGAATTTCGGCCGCCGTCTCCACGATATGCAATTCACCCTCGGCAAGCTCCGAATAGTCGAGGTAAGGCGAGCGCAGGAGGCGCGGGCTGCTGATCTCAGTCAGGAGGCAGCGCACGCGTTCCGCTTCCGGCAGGTCTGAATAGCCTTTCAGGCTGGCGCCACGCTCGAACAGTTCGGCCACGACCTGCTCATGAATGTGGCTGTGCTGGCGCATATCCAGCGGCGCGAGATGAAAACCGAATACCTCAGCCGCCCGCCGCAGGTGGCGCAGATCACCCCGCGCCAGTAACTCCGATTTATGCCGTTCGAGCGAATGGATGACGATATCGAGATCGCGAACGAGTTCCATGCTGTCAGTGTAAGGCTCCGCCGGACCGACCGGACGCCGTTGCCTGATTGCATGACCAAGCCCCATGCTGGTTGCAGCAAGGCGCGCGTAAATACCGATCAGGGCGCGTCGATAAGGCTCATCAGCACGACTCGGCGCCCGGTCGGGGGAAGCCGCAGCCAGCGCCGCCAGGGCATCGTCCACGTCGACCAGGCGATCAGTCAGGCTTAACCGGCGGCCGATCTGGTGGACCTCACCCATGTAAAAATCCAGTGCCAGAGCGGATTGCCGCTCGGCGGCGTGCAGCAGTACCTCATGAGTAACGAAGGGATTGCCGTCGCGATCGCCGCCTATCCAGCTGCCAATACGAAGAAACGGAGGAACACGGGGGGCTTTATCGCCCATCCGGCGTTCGAGCAGATCTTCGATTTCCGCATACAGATGCGGCACTTCTGTAAGAAAAGTGTAGTGATAATAGGCTAGGCCATTTTTGATTTCGTCATATACGGACAGGCGTGCCGAGCGCAGCATGCGAGTCTGCCATAATATCTGAATGGCGGTTCGCAACCCCTCTTCGTTCTTGCTCAGTTCATCCGGAGTGAGCTGCACCCGATCGCGCTCGTTCAACAGTCGAGCAATCCCCAACTGGCAATCAAGTATGCTTCTTCGCTGCACTTCCGTCGGATGGGCCGTCAGTACTGGCGAAACGAGGGCTTTGGCAAAGAACCCACCAAGGGCCGCGCTGCTTGTGTCGTTGGATAAAACCAGGTCGAGCGCGCGCGCCACACTGCCCGCCTGCGGTTGAGACCGGGCTAAAAGATAGCTGCGCCGCCGGCGATTGTGATGCATATCCTCGGCTATGTTCGATAGCTGCGAGAACTGGCTGAACGCGCGAACCACCGCTTCGGTAGCCTTGTTGCTCAACTGGTTGAGCAACCGGTCCAGTTCCTGTCGCGCCTTCGGATCCTGGTCGCGGCGAAACCGAATTGCGGTTTGCCGGATATTTTCCACCAAATCAAAAGTAGGTTCGCCCTCCTGTTCACGCAGGGTATCGCCCAGCATGCGCCCGAGCAGACGGATGTCCTCTCGCAGAGGGTCATCCTTCGGCTCCTTGTCATCGATGTGATTAGGATTAGTATCCATACTTTCGCTTTGGGAGGCGACCGATCCCATAAACAACCTCTTCTCTGGAAGATGCGAACTCATGCCCTAAGTACTTCAGTTCAGTACTTCAGTCCGGCTTTGACGTCCGCCATGGTAAAATAAGTGCCAGCAGGATTTACAAACTTTTGTTTATTTTAATAGGAATGCCTAATTCATCCACACCCAATAAAATAGTTATCGCGACACGGGAAAGTGCTCTTGCCCTGTGGCAGGCCAATTTCATCCGGGATCGCCTGGCAGAATTATACCCGCAAACGGAATTTCAAATATCCGGAATGACGACCCGGGGCGATCAGATTCTTGATGTGACGCTATCCAAAATCGGCGGAAAAGGTTTGTTCATCAAAGAACTGGAACAGGCGCTGGAGGAGGGGCGGGCCGATATCGCCGTGCATTCGATGAAGGATGTGCCGATGGATATGCCGACCGGATTCGCGCTGGCAGCGATCACGGAGCGTGAAGATCCGCGGGATGCCTTTGTCTCCAACAAGTACGCGACGCTGGATGCGCTTCCGCCGGGGAGCGTGGTGGGCACTTCCAGTCTTCGGCGTGAAAGCCAGTTGCGCGCGCGCTTTCCTCATTTGCAGGTGCAGCCGCTGCGAGGCAACGTCCAGACGCGTTTGCGCAAGCTGGATGAGGGCCGATTCGCGGCGATCATTCTGGCGGCAGCGGGATTGAAACGACTGGGACTTGCGGATCGCATCACGGCGCTGCTAAGCCCCGATCTCAGCCTGCCCGCAGTAGGGCAAGGCGCTTTGGGTATTGAGTGCCGTGCAGATCGCTCGGATTTGATCAAGCTCATGGAACCGCTGCATCATATTCCCACTGCGCGCTGCGTCGAAGCCGAGCGTGCCATGAGTCGCGCCCTGGGGGGCAGTTGCGAAGTGCCATTGGGGGGGTTTGCCGAAATCAGCGGAGACGTGCTGAGGCTGCGCGGATTTGTCGCCAGCCAGGATGGAATATGTATGATAAGCGATGAATTGAACGGGAATCCCGATGATGGCGCCTCGATGGGAGCGCAACTGGCAAAGAACCTGAAGGCAAAGGGTGCGGAAGAGATTCTGGTAGCGCTGGAATCGAAAGCGGTTGAACCCGTGAGCCATCCGTGAGCAAGCCGCTGACCGGGCTCCATATCCTGGTCACGCGTCCTTCCCATCAGGCGGGGGAGCTTGCTGGGAAAATACGAGCAGCAGGCGGAGAACCCTACCTGTTTCCGGTCCTGGAGATTCAGGATATCTCCGACCCGCGTCCATTGCTCGAATTGATCGAGCACCTGGACGAATTCTATCTGGCGATTTTTGTCAGTCCCAACGCCGTCAATAAGGCGATGAGCGTCATATGTGCGAAACGCGCATTGCCGTTCGATCTCAAAATTGCGACAGTCGGTCAGGGCACTGCCAGAACGCTGCAACGATTCGGGGTGAGCGGAGTAATCGTGCCTGCGGTGCGATTCGACAGCGAAGCCTTGCTCGATATGGCAGAATTGGATCGTATCCATGTAGCGGGCAAGCGAATCATCATTTTTCGGGGCGACAACGGGCGCGAACTGCTGGGGGAAACGCTGAGGAAACGCGGTGCTTTTGTCGAATACGCGGCGTGCTACCGCCGGATACGGCCGGAAGCGGAAATTGCGCCGCTTCTCGCAGCCTGGACGCGTGGTGAGATGAACGCGGTTACCGTCACCAGCAGTGAAGGGTTGCGCAATTTACAGGAGATGGTGGGCGACTCAGGCAGAACATGGCTTGAAAACACACCCTTGTTCGTTTCCCATGAACGTATCGCGGGGGTGGCACGGAAACTGGGATTTAACCGCGTGATTGTTACCGCTGCCGGAGACGACGGGTTGGTTGCGGGTTTGCAGGATTATTTTTCCGGGCACATCGGGTGAAAGGTGACGGTAAAGGTGAAAACCGCGAAGAGCGACAACACAATTTTGCTCCTACGCAATCATGAGCGTGGAAACTCAGCCTGCTGATATCGATCGACCACAGAAAACGGGGGCGAGATGGCTTGCGCGCGCCAATCCCCTGCTGGTTTTTGCTTTGATTCTGATCCTGGTTTTCGCCTGGCAATGGTACGACACGCGCAGTGAAATCGCAGGGCTGCGGCATGAGCTGGCAAGACGGCTGGCCGAAGCAGATACTTCAGGCAAGGAAGCGCGCAATACTGCAGCTGATGCAGTCGAAGCGGGACGCCGTGCGGAAACAAAGCTCGACCTCCTTGAAGACAGACTGGCTGAATCGCAGAGCCAGCAGGTTGCCCTGGAAGCGCTTTACCAGGAACTTACGCGAAGCCGCGATGAAGCAATGCTGGAAGAAGTGGAGCAGTTGCTGCTTATCGCCAACCAGCAACTGCAACTGGCAAGCAACGTCAAAGCCGCACTGATCGCAATGCAGGAGGCGGATAGCCGGCTTCAGCGCACAGAGCGCCCGCAACTGGCTTCCTTGCGAAAAACCATTGCAAAGGATATGGATCTGCTGAAGTCGGTGCCGTATGTCGACACCGCAGAAATCAGCATGCGCCTGGATAATCTTGTCGCCTCCGTCGATACGCTGCCCCTGGCGATGGAGTTTCGACCCCCTGAGAGTGCCTCGCCCCCATCTCCCGTTCCCGCCTCCGAAAATGTATGGCTGCGCTTTCTGCATCAAGTATGGGAGGATTTCAAACGGCTGGTGCGGATACAGCATATGGACACTCCGGATATCGCCCTGCTGTCGCCATCGCAAGCGTATTTCCTGCGCGAGAATTTGAAGTTGCGGCTGTTATCCGCGCGGTATGCGCTGCTTGCGCACAACGGATCCAGCTTCAAGGCTGACCTCGATGCGTCCAGGGAGCAGATCAGGCGTTATTACGACACTCAAGCACAACCCGTCGTCGATTTCCGGGAAGCATTGCAGCAATTGGGCGAGACTGATATCGGCGCCGAGTTGCCCCGCATCTCGGCAAGTCTCGATGCAGTTCGTAACTACAGGTTGACGCGTGACCGGGGAAACAGGTGAAGGGGGCGCTCTGGCTTCTGGCCCTGTTCATGATTGCCGTGGCGGTTACCATCGCTGCCACCTATAACAGCGGCTACGTGCTGATTGTTGCCCAACCTTATCGTATAGAGCTGTCGCTCAATCTGCTGGTGCTATTGCTGCTAGTCGTCATTTCGATGGGTTACCTGGGAATGCGGCTTATTGTATTTACCGCCCGGCTGCCTGCCGAGCTGAGTGAATTTCGCACTCGCAGGCGTCGGGAAAAAGCCCTGGAAGGAACGCTGGACGGCCTCAAGGCGTTTTTCGAGCGGCGTTATGCGAAGGCGGAGAAATCCGCGGCCGCCGCCCTAAAAATGGAGGACTCCGCTGCTTTCAGCGCCATCAATGCCATCGTTGCCGCGCGCTCGGCCCATGGATTGCGAAATTATTCCCGCCGGGACGAGTTCATTGCCCAGGCCGAAACCAGTGCGCCGCAAGAAGTGGCATTACGGTTGATGACACAGGCTGAATTGCTTCTGGACGAACATCGGCCCGAAGAAGCGCTCGAACTGCTGCACCGCCTGCCCTCCGGCGAGTTGCGCCGGCATACGGGTGCGCTGAAGCTGGAGCTGGAAGCCCAGCAGAACGTCGGAAACTGGGATGCCGTGCTGGAACTGCTCAGCCAACTGGAACAGCGCGATGGTCCTGAGGCCAGCCTCATAAAACAACTGAGGTGCAGAGCACATATAGAGAATCTCAGAAGCAGAATGTTGAATCCGGGGAGGCTGAGGGAGTATTGGGAGGGTCTGTCTCCGTCGGAAAGAAAGGATGGCAAAGTCGCTGCTGTTGCCGCGCGCGGGTTTTCTGCAACAGGAGACTGCGCCATGGTTCATCATCTGGTCGAGCAGAGCCTGGAGAGCCAATGGGATTCGGAATTGGCAAAGCTCTATGCGGAATGCATCGGCAGCGATCCCTTGCGGCAGATAGAACGTGCCGAGGCATGGCTTGAAGTGCATCCCAGTGATGCATCCCTGCTGCTTGTTCTGGGAAAGCTCTGCGTCCAGGCGGAACTGTGGGGCAAGGCTGAGAGTTATCTTGAAGCGAGCCTGTCGGTCAAATCGGGATATGCGGCGCACCTCGCGTTGGGGCGGCTGAATGAAAAGCTCGGGCAGCCCGAACTGGCAAGGGAACACTACGGCAAGGGATTGGAACTGGCTGTAAGGCACCTGGAAACAGCCGCAATGACCGAAAATGGCCGAATAATGCGGATTGAATAGCGCCGGAAACCGTTCAGCTTTGATTCCATTCCCGAGGCCGCTTTGGAGAGCTAGGAAGAGAGAGGCGCAAGGAAGAAAACGTCACGCTTTTGCCGGACTTGCTGAAGTGGTTGAGGTGGTGAATGCGTCCGAAAAGAATTCTTCTTCCGGAAGGCCGCGCAAGCGCGTGAAATCCCTGTGAGCAGCCTCGACCATTGCCGGCGTGCCGCAAGCATACACCTGATAGCCGCTGAGATCGTCGAAGTCCTGCAGCACGGCCTGATGTACCAGGCCTGTCCTTCCGTTCCAGTTGTCAGATGGCAGCGGCTCTGATAGCACAGGGATAAAAGTAAAGTTGTCATGTTGCTGCTGCCAGCTTCCTGGCAATTCCGGCGTATACAAGTCACCCCTGGTGCGGTTTCCCCAATAGAGCACCATCTGCCGCTCGTGGCCGCGGGGATTGCGCCCTTGAAATACGTGCTCGAGGATGCTCTTGACCGGTGCAAACCCTGTGCCGCTGGCGACAAAGATGATGGGTTTATCCGAGTCTTCGCGCAGGAAGAACGTGCCGAGCGGTCCTTCAAAGCGGAGAATATCCCTCTCCTTCATCTGCGTGAACACATGCTCGGCGAACGCTCCGCCCGGATAATTACGCACATGCAACTGAAGCAGCTCATCGTCATGGGGAGCGTTGGCCAGTGAAAAACTGCGGCGCTTGCCGTTTTTCATCAGGATGTCGATATACTGTCCCGCCAGAAATTGCAGCCGTTCGTTGGCGGGAAGCTTGAGGGAGATGATCATCACATCGGGTGCGACCCGTTCGAGCTTTTGCACCCGGCACGGAAGGGTTTTGATCTTGATGTCCTTTATGGCGCTGATTTCGCGGCATTCAATGACGAGTTCAGAGAGGGGTACAGCTCGGCAAAACAGTGCCATTCCGGCCTGTTTTTCCGTTTCCGTCAACGCGCTCTCGTTATAGCTGCCGAAATCCACTGTTCCCTGTATGATTTTGCCCTTGCAGGTCCCGCAAGCGCCATTGCGGCAGCCGTAGGGAAGTGGAAAACCTTCCCGGAGCGCGGCCTGGAGAATAGTCTCGCCGGGCTGGGCGAAAAAGCTGTGCCCGCTCGGCTGGATGGTAATTTGATGGGACATGATTACGATTACGAATGATCCAGCAAAAATAAAAATGGAATGTCGGCAAGTAACATGAAAACGATAAAGCGAACACTCTTGATCGTGGGTTGCGGTGATATCGCCCTGCGTGCGGCTCCCCTGCTGCTAACGCATTACCGTGTGCTGGGCCTGTACAGGAAGCCTGAGCAATGTGCTTCGCTGCGTTCGCTGGGGATTACGCCCGTGTCCGGTGATCTTGACATACCCGACAGTCTTGACAAACTGGCAGGCGCGGCAGATGCCGTTTTACATCTTGCTCCGCCGCCTGTCCGAGGTCGTACCGACACCCGTACCGCGCATCTCCTGGCGGCCTTGACAACAAGGCGGCCAAAAATGAAGCGCACAATGTTACCACAACGTTTTATCTACATCAGTACCAGCGGGGTATATGGGGATTGCAAGGGGGCTCTGGTAAACGAGACGCGCGCGATCAACCCGCTGACGGAACGTGCAGTGCGCAGGGTGGATGCGGAAAGACGTGTCCGCAACTGGGGCCTGCGCAATGGCGTGAGTGTTTCGATTCTTCGTGTTCCCGGGATTTATGCCGGCGATCGCCTACCGCTCGCACGCCTGCGTGAGGGGACGCCAGTGCTGGCGTCGGAAGACGACGGTTATACCAATCATATTCATGCCGACGATTTAGCGCGCATCGTTGTTGCTGCGCTCCGATATGCGCGACCAGGGAGGGTCTACCATGCGTGCGATGATTCAAACCTGAAAATGGGGGAATATTTTGATCTGGTAGCGGACCGTTTTGCTTTGCCGCGTCCTTCACGCGTTCCCCGTGCCGAAGCAGAAGGCCGTATCGCACCCGGCATGCTCTCATTCATGCAGGAGTCGCGAAGGCTGACCAATATGCGGATCAAGCAGGAGTTGCGCGTACACCTGCGCTATCCCACGGTCGCAGAGTGCCTGCGCACAGCAAGATAGACTGTAAAGCAGGTAAAATAGGCCCATTTTAGATGGGAGCAAGCAAATGCCCCAACCGCTCCAACCCCACACCGATCGTGAAACGGGATACATACTCGTCATTACCGGCCTCCCCGACAAGACGCAGGCAGCCTCGCTGGCGCACAAGCTGATCGAAGAGCGGTTGGCCGCATGCGTCAACATACAGGGAGAGTGTACTTCCATCTACCGCTGGCAAGGCAGAATGGAAAGCGGGGTCGAGGTCCCGGTCTTTATTAAAACGGTTGCGCAGCATTATTCCTCGGTGGAGCGCCTGATAAAGTCCATGCACCCTTACGAACTCCCTGAAATCATTGCTGTCCCAATAAGCAGCGGATTGCCCGCGTATCTGCATTGGATTTCCGGCGAAACGTCGAGTCCGGATAAAAATTGAAGAGAATCTGGTGTCATGCCCCTGAACCGATATAGCCGATATTTCCTGCTGCTTCTCTGCTTTTTCAGCACAAGCGTTTTTGCGGAAGAAGGAAAAACTTCCGGATTTCTTTCAGGCTTGCAGCAACTGCGCTCGACCTTCAATCAGGATCAGGAGGAGCAGGAGCAGGAATTGTTGCCGCCAGACGAGGCTTTCAAGCTGAAGGTTAAGGTACGGGACGCAAATACGCTGGTGGCGCAGTTCGAGCCGGCGAAGAACTATTATCTTTACAAGGATAAAGTTGCGTTCAAGCCACAGACTCCCGGAACCACCGTCGAAAACATTTCCCTGCCACAGGGAAAGATGAAAAGCGATGTAACCTTTGGTGAGGTCGAGGTTTTTCACGAGCCGTTTGAAGCGCTGATTTCCCTGAAGCGGGACGCCCCATCGGCTGATAAACTGACTCTTGTTGCCACTTATCAGGGTTGCAACGAGCCCATCGGTGTCTGTTATGCGCCCATAAGCAAGGTAATCGACCTGACGCTGCCGGTTGCAAAGGCAGCGGCTGGCGCGGTTGCCAATGCAGTGAGCACTGATGCATCCGCCGCAACAGATACCGCTGGGGTACGGGCTGATGCCGCTGACGAGTTGTTTCGGTCGAATGGCGGTTCGGCCACCGTCGAGACGGAATCGGTCGAAATCGAGAGGATGTTCCAGACCGGCAACTTCTGGCTGATTCTTACCGGCTTCTTCGGTATCGGCCTGCTTCTCTCCTTTACTCCCTGTGTATTTCCCATGTTCCCTATCCTGTCGGGCATTATCGCCAAGGGGGGGCAGCATGTTACCAAGCAGCGCGGATTCATCCTTGCGCTGGCGTATGTGCTCGGAATGGCCATTACCTACGCTATCGCCGGGGTGGCAGCGGGACTCTCCGGAGCAATGCTGTCGGCAACCCTTCAGAACGCATGGGTACTTGGCGCGTTCGCGCTGATCTTTGTAACGCTCGCATTTTCCATGTTCGGATTCTATGAGCTGCAGCTTCCTACTTTTTTTCAGGGCAAGATTTCGGAAGAAGCCGGGCATCTCAAAGGGGGACACCTGACCAGTGTGTTCGGCATGGGCGCCTTGTCCGCTCTGATTGTCGGGCCGTGCGTAGCGGCGCCTCTTGCAGGCGCGTTGCTGTATATCAGCCAGACCCGCGATGTGGTGCTCGGGGGCTCGGCGCTCTTTGCCATGGCGCTGGGCATGGGCCTGCCCTTGCTGTTGCTGGGCGCCTCCGCCGGGGCCCTGTTGCCGAAAGCAGGTGCGTGGATGGAAGGGGTCAAGCAGTCGTTCGGGGTATTGCTGCTCGGGGTGGCAATATGGCTGATATCGCCGGTGATTCCTGCCGTGGTGCATATGCTGCTGTGGGCCGCCCTGTTGATCGTCTCGGCCATTTACCTGCATGCGGTTGACCCGCTCCGCCCAGGTGCTTCCGGTTTTCAAAAATTCCTCAAGGGGGTGGGCATGATTGCCCTGCTAACGGGCATCGCCTTGCTCATCGGCGTGTTTTCCGGCAGCCGCGATATCCTGCAGCCTCTTTCAAGGCTGAATATTTCAGCGGCTGACATGGAAGGGGTAAAAAAGGACGGTATCAACTCAAACGAGCATTTGCCGTTCCAGAGAGTGCAGTCGGTGGCGGAGCTGAATCAGCAGATCCTCCAGTCGAGAAACAAATACGTAATGCTGGATTTTTATGCAGACTGGTGCATCTCCTGCAAGGAAATGGAGCGTTTCACCTTCACCGACGCAGCTGTCCAGACGCGATTGAAGGACGTTGTGCTGCTGCAGGTTGATGTGACAGCAGGTACGCCTGAGGACATGGAGCTTCTCAAGCGCTTCAAGCTATTCGGGCCTCCCGCCATTCTCTTCATGGACAAAGAGGGGCGTCAAGTTCCCAACGTCAAAATCATCGGCTATCAGGACACGCAGGCTTTTCTGAAAATACTCAACGCGGTGCTGATCTAGCCTCCCCCCAGCGGCGCAATTTGATTGATCCGGAGTGCGAACAGGCAAGCCTGGCTCGTGAGTCGCGGTCGCGGATCAGGATTTGAAGCTTATTTTTCTTAGGAATAACAATGACAAAATTGCGACAGGTATTGTTGTACACGGGCGTTGCCATACTTGCGGTGGCAGCAGGAGTCTTATTGCGCGGCCAGTTGGCGAGCAAGGATATGGGCGCTCCTGATGCCGCTGTGGCTACTAAAGGTGCCGAAGCGATACTGGCGGCGAGTTTTCCTGATCTCGAGGGAAATATCCAGCCTGTTTCCCAGTGGCGGGGGAAAGTCATGGTGGTGAACTTCTGGGCGAGCTGGTGCGCGCCATGCCGCGAGGAAATACCCGAGTTTATCTCCTTTCAGGACAAGTTTCGTGATAAGGGACTGGTCTTCGTAGGCATTGCGGTGGATCAGAAAGAAAGGGCGGCAGCATTCAGCAAGGAAATGGGCATCAATTATCCGGTCCTAGTGGGGGATATGAAAGCGATGCAGATCGCGGGTGCCGCGGGCAACATCCAGGGTGCGCTGCCTTTTACCGTCGTGATTGACCGGAACGGTAAAATGATTGGTAGCAAACTCGGTCGCCTGAGTGAGAGCAAGCTCGAATCCATGATCGGACCTTTACTTTAGGGAACCGCTGAACAATCCCTCGCAGGCGGGGAAGATTGCATTTCGATCGTATTCCTCCGGCTTCTGCCCTAGCCTCCGAGCGCCCTGTACAGGTTATAAAGACTGGTTATAATGATCAGCGTGCCCACCAGTATGAGCAGGGTCTTCGCGTGCAGCTTTTTGCACAGAACTGCCGCAAACGGCGCGGCGAACAAACCCCCAAAGACCAGTCCCGCGATGATGGGCCATGTATTGGTTTCCATCAGCAAGGTGAAAACGGCGGCGCCGGTCAGCGTCAGGAAGAATTCAGCGAAATTGACCGAGCCGATAGTCGTGCGCGGATCGTTTCCCGTACTGACCAGCGTAGATGTTACCACCGGCCCCCATCCGCCGCCTCCTGCCGCATCGACGAATCCGCCAAACAGGGCGAGCTTTCCCACATGCTTCGGCGGATTCTTGCGCAGGCGCAAAGACCGGAACGCTTTGCTCAGAATGTAAATTCCCAGCAGCAACAGATACGCGGAAACATAGGGCTTGAACAGGGCCCCATCGACCTGCGTCACCAGCACTGCCCCCAGGATACCGCCAAGGATGCCGGGTACGAGCAACCGGACAAACAAATCCTTGTTCACGTTGCCGAACTTGACATGCGAAATGCCGGAAACGCCGGTGGTAAAAATCTCGGCGATATGAACGCTGGCACTCGCAACCCCGGGTGTGGCGCCCGAAGCAAGCAGGAAAGTGGTGGCTGTCACCCCATAAGCCATTCCCAACGCGCCATCCACGACCTGGGCGAAGAACCCGACTATCGCAGCATTCCAGAAAATGCTGCTGCTCAGGGTTTCGCCAATGATCTGCCAGCCCCCGAACCAGTTATTGGAAATAAAAAAACGACCTGCCAGAAAAAGGGTCAATACGATCAACACTGCGACGGCAAACCAGGCCGCCGCGTGAAGGAGCGGGTGAGTGCCGGGATGGGAGACCGGTTCCTCGACGGGAGGAATTCCCAATTGCTGATGTTCGATATTGATCGGGTTGCCTGACAGATCCAGGTTGCGAATCTTCATACCTTATTCCTGTCTCTTCTATAAGCGCCACACTATACCGACAGGCGTAAATATCCAGAAATAACCTAATAGAATATGTTTATTCTTTTGTTATTTTCGGGAGCGGATCAGTCCACAAACCTGTTCGACAGATGGCCGATATCATCCTAGTCATTCATTTTCTGTTCGTGTTGTTTGTCGTCGGCGGTTTGCCCCTGATCTGGGTGGGTAACTGGATAGGGGTGAGCTTTGTGCGAAATCGAAGATTCCGGCTTACCCACCTTGCCGCTATCCTGTACGTTACCGCCGAGTTCCTTCTTGGCGTGGTATGTCCGCTGACATGGCTGGAAGACGCGTTGCGTGGGAGGGCAACCGAAACCGGTTTCATCGAGCGCTGGCTGCACCTCATCCTCTTCCATGATCTTCCGGAATGGGTGTTTCTGGTAGCTTATGTATTGTTTGCGCTCCTGGTGGTCATTACTTTCCGACTCATTCCGCCGCAGCCGCGCCGCTCATCGCGATGATTCCAGTCATAATTGACCGGCTTTTCTGCACGGCGTAAAGTCATGCATAGAAAGAAGTTCATGTACATGGGAGGTTGAAGCCTCTATACCCTTTTACCTTTTGCGCACCGGGCAGCTACTTTCCGAAAACTCTCATTCATGTCTTCCCTCACAACGTTCTTGCATCGCTTCATCAGCCACCGTCGTTTCAGAATCGGTCTGGGTGTTTTCGCCGGGATAATCATCCTGTTTGGTCTGCTCGGCTATTTCTGGTTGCCCGGATATGCCAAGGCGAAGCTGGAAGCTGTTTTATCGGATGTTCTGCACCGCCCCGTTACTGTACAGTCGATCGACATTCAGCCCTATACGCTGGAGTTGACAGTGCGTGGTTTTCGAATAGGCGAAAAAGAGACAAGCGCAGACGCAGACAAGAATCTTTTTTCCTTTGATGAACTTTACCTCGACCTGAGTATTGCCTCTATTGCTCATCGCGCGCCCGTGATCAGTTCGGTTTCGCTCAAAGGGCCCACTATGCGTCTCGTTCGTGAAGGGCAGCAGCAGTTCAATATCACCGACCTGATAGAAGACTTCATGAAACGGCCGAAAGAAGAGGAGGAAGAGCACGGCAAGAGCATGTTCTCGGTACGGAATATTGTTATCGAAGACGGCCGCTTCGAATTCGTCGACCATGTGAAAAAAAGTCAGCAGGAGATATCCGACATTCAAATCGGTGTACCTTTCATCGCCAATTTCGAAAGCGCGGAGGAAACATGGGTGGAACCGCGCTTCAGCGCCAGGGTGAACGGCGCTCCGTTCAATCTCACCGGGAAGCTGCGGCCTTTCACCACAAATCGTGAAGCGACACTTGAGATCAGGTTGAGCGATGTGGATCTGACACGGATAGACGAGTATTCCCCCATTCCAGTCGGCATTCGCCTTCTCTCCGGGTATTTTGACAGCGAGCTCTTGTTGACGTTTACCCAGGTCGACGGCCAATCGCCTGCCTTGGTTCTCACAGGCAATGCCGCCTTAAAGAAGCTGAAAGTGGAGAATCATTCGGTGGAGGCGCCCTATGCCGCCACGCTGGGCGAATTCAACGTTCAATTGACTGAAATAAACCTGAATGCAGTGAAGCCCTCGCGAGTTGCCGTAGTCTTGACGGAAATTGCGGTGTCGCCAGAAGGCAGCACTGAACCCACACTCAACCTGCCAAAGCTAACGCTGGATGAGATCGTGGTCGATACCGGACAGAAGAATGTCAGTCTCGGCGCTGCAACCCTGGATCGCTTCAATGCCTCATTGCAACGCCATAAAGACGGGCGGCTCGATCTTGCCAAGCTTTTTACTCCGATAAACAAGGCGGAAAAGGCATCCCAATCCTCTACTCCTCCTTCTCCCAAAGCGGCCACAGGTAAGCCATGGACGGTAAAACTCGGAAGCTTCAGGCTGGCGGATGCCGGACTGCGCTTTGAAGATACCACTTTGCCGGACGTAGCCCCCATGGTGGTCAATGCTCTTGATCTGACAGTTAACCAGATCGACTTCAGCGGCGCAGCGCCCTCCCAGCTCGAGCTCAAGGCGGAAGTTAACAAAACAGGCAGCCTGGAAACAAAAGGATCCCTTGCCTGGGCGCCGGTCGTAGCAGATCTGGCAGTCGATGCCAAGGATGTCGACCTTGTTGCATTGCAAGGCTGGGCCGGAGACCGGTTGAATGTGCTGTTCTCGCGCGGAGCGTTGTCCTTCCGCGGCAAGATCAAAGCCGATGGCGGCAAGGGACAGAAGCGACCTGAGCGGACACGGGGAGAAAAGGCATCGTCGTTAAAAGTGGCGGTGCGCGGGGATGGGAGGCTCACTAATTTCAACATGCTGGACAAGGCGGACGCCACCAACCTCATGCGTTGGCGAAGTGTCGATATCAAGGGTATCGAGTTTGCCAATGAACCTCTCAACATCAACGCCGCTTCGATTACGCTTACTGACTTTTTTGCCCATGTCGTCGTTACTCCCCGAGGCGAGTTGAATCTCAAATATATAGTGCGGCAGGAGGAAACAGCGGTTTCTCCCTCACAGGCTGCTGCTGCGCCGGCAACGACGCCTGAGCCAGAATCGAGGCCCGAGTCGGAACCGGCGGGCACACCTGCTGAGATATCACCTGCGCCTGTTCCTTCGCAGCCGCCCCCGCGCAAGAGTCTCCCTGTCCGCATAGGCCGTATCGTGATGCAAGGAGGACACGTCAATTTCCAGGATCAGTTCATCCAACCCAACTATCGCGCCTACTTGACCGACTTGGCAGGACGCATAGGACCCCTCCATCCCCGGAAAGCCGGGGAAGTGGATATTCGCGGCGCGGTAGATAAAACGGCGCCATTGAAAATCAGCGGGTCGGTCGATGCCTTCGGCAGAGAACTCTACCTTGATATTACGGCCTCGGCCAAAGGTATCGATATGCCTACATTCAGCCCCTATTCCGGGAAATATATTGGATACGCAATCGAGAAAGGCAAACTATCGGTCGACGTCCACTATCATGTCGAACACGGCGAGTTAACAGCGGAAAACAGCATCTTCCTTGATCAATTGACTTTCGGTGAGAAAATCGAAAGTCCGGATGCACTATCGATTCCGGTCAACCTTGCATTGGCACTGCTAAAAAACCGACGGGGAGAAATAGATGTTCGTCTCCCTGTAAGCGGTTCCATCAACGATCCGAAATTCAGCCTGGGGGGGATAATCGTCAAGGCAATCCTCAACTTGTTGACCAAGGCAGCCACGGCGCCTTTCACGGTGCTCGGATCGCTTTTCGGGGGAGAAGAATTATCGGAGATCAATTTTCCCGCGGGTGAGGTAAAGATTCCGCCAGAGGCAGAAGAAAAACTCCAGAAGTTAGCCCAGGCACTGACAGATCGGCCAGCACTCAATCTCGAAATCATCGGTCATGCCGATGCTTCGAGTGATCCGGAGCCTTTGAAGCGGCGTGTACTTGAACGCAAAATCAAGGCGGAGAAATTGTCAGTGGATATCAAAAAGGGAAAATCTTACGATTCTCTGGATGATGTAACCCTGACGCCGGAGGAATATGAAAAATACCTGGAGCAGGTTTACAAGGATGCCAAGTTCGAGAAGCCGAAAAACTTCATCGGGCTGTCAAAAAGCCTGCCTGCGGAGGAGATGGAGAAGCTGATGCTTGCCAATATCGACGCAGGTGATGCAGAACTACAGGGGCTTGCCGAAAGCCGGGCGATGAGCGCACGCGACTGGCTGATCGAGCATGGGAAAATCCCTGACGCTCGAATTTTCGTACTTTCGCCGAAAGTTGAAGCAGGAACGAACCGTGAGAAGCCGGATAACCGCGTGGAGTTCTCGCTCAGGTAAGCCCCGCCCGGCAGAAGCGGGCATTTCCGCTCCGATCAGTTACGGAAATGTCCGCTTCTGCCGCTCACGCTATTGCGCCACTGTATTTCCTGGTAGCCTTAAAAATCCACCTGAAAGCGTGTCAGCCACATATCAAGGTTGGCATTGTTAAATCCGGCGCTGCGGCGGTCCGCCACGCCCGCAGTATTTATATCGAGAACATGGACATAATTGGTCATGACACGAATATTGGAATGAGGGTACCAGTTCAGACCGAACTTGATGAGATTCGCCTTTCCACCCCTGATGGCTCCGTCATTCATATTCATGTAATCGTATCCCGCGGCAATTTCCCAGGCTCCCCAGCCCGGGCCGGCGAGCTGAAAATTCTGGAAAGGCTTTATTCTGTTCCATGCGCCATTCTTGACGTGGTAGACACGAGATTCTCCGGTCAGGAAATAGCTTAAGTAACCGTAGAAGCCGAACAACGATTCCCCGCTGTAGCCATGGCCATTTATATGGGTTTGCAGATACTCTCCCTGCGCAGAGAACGGACCATAGACCAAGGCAGTTTCTGTGCCCCAACGAGTATAGCTTTCCACCCGACGCGAGTTCAGGTCGTTCTTATTGCCGAAACTCAGGTTGCCGGTGTTTAGCACGTTGGTTCGGTCAACGTTGGCGCCGGGAAAAGATGCGAAGCTCATTCCGCCATTGGCGAAGTCGCCATCCCCTTCGTATTGGGTGTTGACCCGAGTATACGCTGCTGACGCTCCTACATGCCAGAACTTGGTCTCGCTCTCCATCCAGGGCCTGCCGGAAATACGGCCGACTCCTTCCCAGCTGGTGTCGCCCGAGCCATTATTGCGACTGTTGTTGCCATTGGGATTGACTGACGTCGAGGCGCTGGACCAGCTTCCCACCGGCTCGGTCTGGAAGGAGATACCGGTTTGCCAACGGGGCACGGCATAGTTGACGCCCACCCCGGTCTTGTAGACGTTGGGATTATCGAGAAATGTATTCACCGCCATATTCCGTTCGATGAACGTCAGAAAGCGGTTGCTGGTTGCTTCCTCCAGGCTGAACGGTTCCTTGAACGACCCTACCTTTACTGATAACGGACTATCGAAGTTATAACGGATGAATGCGTCCGTTATCCCCGATGCCACCGATCCGTTTCCGCGGCTGAAATCGAACTCGAACTTGTAGTCCCATTTTTTGAACATCGTGCCTTCCACACCGAGACGGGCACGCCGGATATTGGCTCCACTGTTCAGTTCATAAGGACGATCATTGGGCGCGGGCGGCAGGACGTCATTGGTAATGTTATATTGCGAGTCAGCTTGCAGGCGTCCGTCGACCTCGGCAGTAAAGTTGCCGTCAGCACTTTCAAAATGCAATCCAGGTCCATACTTCATCCTGGTTTTTTCAGTTTGCTTGACCCGCTCTTCCAGTGATGCCATATCGCTGACGAGACGCGCTTCCCGCATCTTTGCCTTCATTTCGATGTCTCTACGGGCTGCCATCAGTTCTGCCGGATCCGTTTTTTCGGCTGCCCCTTCAGCTATCCGACCATCGGAATTTTCCATCGGTGCTTCAGCAGTTTTACTGGTTTTACCGGCAGTTTTTGCGGGAGAATCCTCTTCTCTTACGAAAGAACCGATATGCAGACGTCCGGGTGCAGGTTTCGCATAAATTTGCTCGGTTTTGGTATCGACATAAAGATCAAGGGCGAAAGCTGCGGACGATAAGCTTGAACCCAGGGCGGTAGCGAGTGCCAGTGTAAGCTTGCGTAATTTCATCGGTTTATTCTCTTTTCGGAGGTTTGATAAAAACCGAGGGGAGAATAATTCCGGCAGATGTCCGTTTCATTGCAGTTTTGTCACAGTTTTATGACAAACCTGATGATTTCGGGCCAGGTCAGCGCGCCTGAGAAGTGTTTGACGTCATGTCAATCGCGCATTGTTTTGAACCGGAAGCGGCTGCGGACAGGAGGCAATATAATGAAGTGACATAGAAAAACAATGGCTCTGCATGCGCTACATTTCACTTTTTCTTTTGCCGTGATAGTCTATGTGCTGTTATTGAATTACCAACCCTGGTAAGACTTGAAACCATCGAAGAGGAAAGCTTATGGAAATGCATGTATATGACACTTGGGTGAAAGCCAAGGATGGCCGCACGATGCACTTTGACGTGTTTACAAACACGAGAGACGACAAGAAAGCGATCGAGTATGCGAAGCAGTGGCTGACTTCTGTTGGCGAAGGCGATGCAACGGTTAGCAGCAGGGAGTGCAGGTTCTGCCACAGCGAAAAGGCCCCTGCCAATGTCGAGGAAGCAATCAGCAAGGACGGCTACTTCATCTACAAGATGGAAGGATGCAGATGAGCCCGCGGGCCGCTGCGAGCAATCCAGGAAGAAACTGGAGGAGGTCTCAGGGGGATCGGTTGAAGTTGTAAATGAATTCAACTCGAGGGATGATGCACATCCGCAAAGCCTTACTGGTTCTCTACATCGGCTCTGTTCAATGCTTCAGCGTTTTGGCGCTCATGTTCGTTACCCCGCTCTGGGGTAGCGACCTTGTCAAGACTATTGAACGTGTCAAGCCCTCGATCGTAGGGGTGGGTACTTTCCAGAAGACACGTTCGCCCGCTCTGAATTTCCTCGGAACCGGTTTTGTATTGAATGATGGCCTCCATGTGGTTACAAATGCCCATGTTGTTCCCGAGGGACTGGACGTTGCCAATCATGAGTCATATACCGTCATTACCGGCAGGGGAAAACAGGGCGAACTCAGGTCTGCCGATATTGCTGCAATCGACAAGGAGCACGATCTGGCGGTGCTCAGAATTTCCGGCGCGGCTTTGCCAGCCATGGAACTGGGAGATGCGCGCAAGGTGCGTGAAGGGCAGAATCTGGTTTTCACCGGTTTCCCGATCGGGATGGTTCTTGGATTTTACCCGGTTACCCATCGTGCCATGGTTTCATCCATCACGCCGATTATTTTGCCCGCGCATAATTCGCGGCAGCTCGACGCGAAGATGATCAACCAGTTACAAAAGCCCGTTTATGCGGTTTTTCAGCTCGACGGCACTGCGTATCCGGGCAATAGCGGGAGTCCGCTTTATGATCCCGAGTCTGGGGTGGTCTATGGCGTAATCAACATGGTATTCGTAAAAGGGAAGAAGGAGGCGGCGCTCAGCAATCCGAGCGGCATAACGTATGCTATCCCTGCGACCTACATCCAGGAACTGCTGCGTCGCATCGAACCGGAGTAAAGACGTGATTGAAAACTGCTCATATCTGCAATATCGACTGATTTCTGGGTAGTTGAGAAGTAACTGGAAGGAGAAACAATGCAAACCGTTACCGTGGCAATAGCAGACACTGACGCCGGCAGGCGCGCGAAACTGGAACAGTCTTTGCAGGGAGGACCGGGTATCGAGGTGTTGACAGATGTGATGTCCGACCGGGACGACATTCCTGCAGGCCATGAGCCTGAACCTCATAAAAATCCTGTATCAACTGAAGAGGTAGTTGCCAGGATTACCCAATTCAAGCCGCGTATTCTTTTTGTCAATCTCGATTTATCCATTGAAAGGGAATGCGCGCTGCTGGAAGCTTTACATCGGACCTGTCCTGAAACGCTCGTGTTACTGCTGACCGATAAATCGGTTCAGGAGGAACAGGTCATCCAGGCTCTGGCGAATGGGGCGCGCGGCTGTCTGAGTCATGAGGCTGATCCTTTTTATTTTTTGAAGGCTGTTCGTGTCGTGGACCGTGGCGAGATCTGGGTGACACGGGGGATGTTGGGCAAGATAATGGATAGAGTGCTGCACTGATGACTCGCTTTTTTCCGGGAGAACTCCTTGATCCTGCTGGCTAGCGCTTCTCAGGACGATCTGTGTCATTGGGAACAGGGGGTGCACACCCTGTCCCCAATATTCTGCTCGACCAACCTTGAATCTCTCAAGGTCGAACTGGCTCGTTTAAAGCCTTCAGTCCTGCTGCTGGATTATGATTTGCCGCAATTGAGCGCTCCAGGTGGAATTTCGGCGCTTATAAAATTGCATCCGGAGGCTAAGGTGATAGTCTTGAGTCACTCCCTTCCGGATGAGGCCGAGTGGGCGTTATTCAGAACCGGTGTCAGGGGGGTCTGTCGGCGCGATATCGACGGAGAGCAGCTACAAAGTGTAGTGGCAGCGGTGCAGCGCGGCGAACTCTGGATTCGAAGAACGCTCAGCTGGCATCTGCTGAATGAGCTTGTTACCATCACCCAGGAAAAGACCAAAATCAAACAGGCGGTTGGAGAGTTGCTTGCCAATTTGACTCAACGTGAATATGAAATTGCAACGCTTGTGGGAAACGGTGAAACGAACAAGCAGATTGCTCGCCGGCTCGATATTACGGAGCGGACGGTAAAAGCTCACCTGACGGAAGTCTTTCGCAAGCTGGATATTGCCGACCGCCTCAAACTAGCTTTGATTGTCAAAGGATCCATCTACCCCGGGGACTCCTCGAAAATGAGCCATTGAGTGTTTCACTCCGCGGCCAGATTTCGCTCAATAGCCAATAGTCCGTCCAATACTTCAACCCCGATATTCTTTTTACCTCTGGTTCCTGCTGGTTTCTGTTCCACTTCTCCTTTCCATGTTTTCGCAGGGCTCTATGCGGAATGACCGCAACGCCCCGGACAACGCTACTTTCCGCTCTCGACGTACTAAAGTCCAATTGTCCCTGCTGTAGAAATTGATATGATGTAGTGTATCCAGTTCGGAAAACGGATACTCCGTCGAAGAAGGTTTCATATAATCTAGGAAGTTAAATGCTTATGAGCGCAGGAATGGCGTGATACGCCGCTACTGGCATCGGAGAATTGCCGGCGAATTGGATGGGCGGCCCAGTAGTACTTTAAGCAGTGCGTTTAAGCCGGCAGATAATTTTTCGCATGTATCGGGCCTGAGTCTCCCGGCCAGATCTTCGGTTCGACAAAAGGAAAGAGACGGCTGAAAGAGGCGGCGCGAGTTGCCTTGCTCATTGCGGCACAGGATGAGGAGTGAAAATTGTTTCGTATTTCTAATCATTACATATCAAGAACGGTAGTCCTGCTCATAGGCGCGGAAGTATTCGCGCTGATGCTCGTAGTGTATCTTGGAACAGGCCTTCGTTTTTTTAACTACGCTGAACCATTTTCCCTCTCCTCCCTGTTTCCGGAAGCTGCCACCTTTGCTTTTGTCATGATCCTGTGCATGGCCGCGATGGGACTGTATCAGCTCGATTCGCGGCTGGATATGAAGGATACTCTGTTCCGCCTGATGCCATCCTTATTGGCCGGATTCGGGATCATGACCCTGATATTCTATCTGGTGCCCGATCTCTATCTCGGGCGAGGTATATTGGGACTGGTAATGCTCCTTGCCTTTTCCGGCATTCTCCTGATGCGTGCGGCTTTTCTTAAATGGTCGAGCCTGCGGCTTCTCGAATCCCAGGCTATTGTGCTGGGAATAGGCGGAAGGGCCAGAGAGTTCGTCGATCGGGCGAAAGATAGTTCCAGGCATCGAGGCCTGAAGATCGTCGGTTTCGTTCCCCTGCCCGATGAAGAGTTGCAAGTTCCGGCCGGCTCGGTATTGCCCAGAGTGGATTCCCTGATATCCCTTGTAAACCGTCTCAAGGTGAGGGAGATCATCATCGCGATCCAGGAACGCAGAGGAGGATGCTTCCCGATACAGGATTTGCTGGAATGCAAGCTGAACGGTGTCAAGGTTACTGATTCAGCCGCTTTTTTCGAGCGTGAACAAGGCAAGATTCGCGTCAATTCCCTTTACCCGAGTTGGCTGATTTTTGGCGGAGGATTCGATCAGAGTCCCCTCCGAACCGCTATCAAGCGTGTTTTTGATGTGGTTGCCAGCAGCATACTGTTGATTATTACGTTACCCGTCATGATTGTCACTGCCCTCTGTATTCTTCTGGAGGATGGCAGGCCAGTTTTTTACCGCCAGGAAAGGGTGGGAAAGGGCGGTAAGACCTTTATGGTGGTCAAATTTCGCAGCATGCGGAATGATGCCGAGAAGGGGGGGAAGCCGCAGTGGGCGCTGACAAATGATCCGCGAGTGACACGTGTCGGTAGAATTATCCGCAAACTGAGGATCGATGAGCTTCCCCAGATATTCAACGTGCTTAACGGAGATATGAGCTTCGTCGGGCCACGTCCGGAGAGACCTTATTTCGTAAACCAGTTGATCGCGGAAGTTCCCTATTACAACGTCAGGCACAGCGTAAAACCGGGAATAACGGGATGGGCGCAAGTTCGCTATCAATATGGAGCCTCAGTAGAAGACGCAATCGAAAAGCTTCAGTACGATCTCTACTATGTGAAGAACCACAGTTTGTTCCTTGATGTCATTATCCTGATAGAAACCATTGAGGTTGTCCTGTTAGGCAAGGGTGGAAGATGATTTCGAGGAACTATAGCCCGAGATGCTGACGACGGTAGCCAGCGCCAGCTATGCAATGGCTGGAATGGCGTATCTGGTCTTGGCTGCGCTCCTGCTTACAAGCTGGCGAGGGCGGCTCCATGGCATGATGCTCCTTGTCGCATGCCTGCTTTCGGTACTATGGTCCGCTTTCTTTGCTTATCAGGCAAACCAGAATGCTCCTCTTTCCCTCTCATCGGATATGCTGGAGATTCTCAGAAATGCTGGATGGACAGGCTTTCTGATCGTGCTGCTGGGACTCCACCAGCAGGAAAAAAACTCCTCCGGCACAAGAACTTCCCCAGCTCTCACGGCCATTACGCTGCTATATACCGGTTGTCTTTTTGTGGCGGTGTATTCCCATGGGAAGGATGACTTTGCGTTCCACGCAACGACTGACTTCACGAGCAATATTGTCGGAAGTCTTGCCATGGCCATACTGGGCATGATCCTCGTCGAGCAGGTTTATCGTAACACCCCTCTACGACAGCGATGGGGCATAAAGTTTGCGTGTCTCGGCATCGGGGGTATCTTTGCTTACGATTTTTACCTCTACAGTGATGCTTTGCTTCTCAAGCAGATCAATCCCGAGATATGGGCAGCACGTGGAATAATCAATGCCTTGGTCGTTCCGCTTATAGCGGTTTCTGCTGCGCGCAATCCCGACTGGTCGCTGGGGATCGCCGTGTCGCGCCGAATTCTTTTCTACTCGGCTGCATTGTTCGGCGCCGCTGCTTATTTGCTGGCAATGGCTGCCACCGGTTACTACCTTCGATTTTTCGGAGGAAGCTGGGGTACTGTCATGCAGGTCAGTTTCCTGTTTGGCGCAATCGTTCTTCTTCTGGCGGTGCTATTCTCCGGAACACTGCGCTCCTGGCTCAGGGTCTTCATCAGTAAGCATTTTTTCAGTTACAACTATGACTATCGGGAAGAATGGCTGCATTTTACCCGCACTCTCGCTGAAGGTGAGCATGGGCTGGAGGAGCGCGTGATCCAGGCTCTGGCGCAACTGGTGGAAAGCCCGGGCGGAAGCTTGTGGATCCGAAAGGAATCGGAAATCTTTGAACCTGTCACGCATTTGAATATACCGCCGGTAGGCGGGGGGGAGCCATCAAGCGGTCCCTTCTGTCAATTTCTGGAAAACAGGGAGTGGGTAATCGATCTGGGAGAATACGCAGCAGGTCCCGAGAAGTACGCAATCCCTCTGCCCCAATGGCTGCACGCAATTTCCAGGGCATGGCTGGTCGTGCCGCTGATTCAGCATCGAAAATTGCTCGGCTTCGTAGTGCTGGTCCAACCGCGGAGCAAGGTCAAGTTGAACTGGGAAGTAAGCGACCTGCTCAAGGTCGCCGGGAAACAGGCAGCAAGCTATCTGGCGCAGCACGAGGCCGCGAATGCCCTGATGGTTGCGCGCCAGTTCGAGTCTTTCAACCGGATGTCGACTTTTGTCGTGCATGATCTCAAGAATCTCGTTTCACAGTTGTCCCTCTTGCTCTCGAATGCCGAGAAGCACAGGAAAAATCCCGAATTTCAGCAGGACATGATAGAAACCGTATATCTCTCGGTGCAAAAGATGAGGCGTCTCCTGGAAAAATTGAGCAGTGGCGATTCGCCGGAGAATCCCGCCCCCCTCGTTATTGCCGAGTTGCTGCAGGAGGCGGTGAAAAGCAAGTCTATTACCGAGCCCAAACCTGTTCTCGAGATACTGGATCCTGGTCTTTCCGTATATGCAAACGTTGCCCGCCTGGAGCGTGTAGTTGGCCATCTCATTCAAAATGCAATTGAAGCCACTGCGCGCAATGGACAAGTATGGGTTCGGCTAATGCGAAAGAATGATTTTGCCGTAATAGAAATAAAAGACACAGGACATGGCATGAGCGAGAAATTCATTCGTGAAAAGCTGTTCAAACCTTTCGAATCGACCAAGTCGGCAGGCATGGGGATAGGGGTTTTTGAAAGCAGGGAGTACGTTTCCGAATTGGGCGGAGAGGTGGAAGTCAGTAGCAGTGCCTCGAATGGTACGATTTTCCGGATCATTCTGCCCCTTTATGAAGGGCGGACTGCGAGCATTCAGAAGGTCGGCTGATTTAATGAATTCGAGGGACTGTAATACCGGTAATAAGAGGACTGAATGAGTCAGGATAAGAAGAGTTTGTTAGTGATCGAGGATGATCCTGGATTGCAACGTCAATTGCGTTGGAGCTTTGATGCTTATGAAGTGTTGGTGGCAAGCGACCGCGAAAGTGCGCTTGCTCTGGTCAGACGGCATGAGCCCGCCGTTGTTACCATGGATCTGGGCCTTCCTCCCGATGCGGATGGCGCTTCGGAAGGCTTGGCTACGCTAGAACAGATACTTGAACTGGTGCCGGATACGAAGGTAATTGTCCTCACCGGAAATCAGGACCATGGAAATGCTCTCAAGGCTATCGCTGCAGGGGCTTATGACTTTCATCAGAAGCCTTTTGATCCCAATATCCTGAGTCTGGTGATAGAACGGGCATACTATCTCTATGCTTTGCAGCAGGAGAATCGCAACCTGTTGCAGGCCCAGATGAACTCTCCCATCAGCGGCCTCATAACCCGCGATCCCGTTTTGAGCAAGATATGCCGCAACGTGGAAAAAGTTGCGCCCTCGGATGCTACAGTTATACTGCTGGGCGAGAGTGGTACCGGCAAGGAAATTCTGGCGCGGGCGCTGCATCAGTTGAGCGCCAGGCGGGAGAAGCGCTTCATGGCCATTAATTGTGCAGCCATCCCGGAGTCGTTGCTGGAAAGTGAATTGTTCGGCTATGAAAAGGGCGCTTATACGGGAGCCGTCAAGCAGACGCCCGGAAAAATCGAACTCGCGAACGAAGGCACTTTTTTTCTTGACGAAGTGGGCGATCTGCCCATGTCCTTGCAGGCAAAGCTTCTCCGTTTTTTGCAGGAAAGGGTGATCGAGCGAATAGGTGGTCGGAAGGAAATACCAGTGGACGTGCGCGTGGTATGCGCCACTCATCAGAATCTCAAGAAACTGATCGAGGATGGACGTTTTCGCGAAGATCTGTATTACCGCTTGAGTGAAATCGTGATAACCATTCCTCCCTTGCGGCAGCGGGTGGGGGATGCCGCGCTGCTTGCCCATCATTTCAAGAACAAGTTTTGCATGCAGGAGAAACGTTCCTCTCTGAATTTCAGCCAGGAAGCGCTGGCTGCCATTGAAAGTCATTCGTGGCCTGGCAACGTGCGTGAAATGGAGAACTGTATCAAGCGCGCAGTCATTATGGCAGAGGGCTCGGTAATCGGTGCGGATGATCTGGGCCTGTACAACACAAGCGCAGCTGAGCCTATCAATCTTCGCCAGATACGGGACAGGGCAGAATGCAATGCACTGATGAAAGCATTGGCGAGAGTAGACGGAAACGTGGTGAAGGCGGCTGAATTGCTGGGCGTCAGTCGTCCCACTATTTATGATCTGATGAATCGTCACGGTTTGAAGTAATACCATGCAGACGCGCATTCCGCATCAAAATTACAGTCAACAGGCTTGCTTCCAATGACGCACCTTATCCAGGATCTCGTTTTCGAATCTGCCAGTCGCTTTTCAGATAAGGAAGCGCTGGTTTACCGGCGAAACAGGGTGAGTTACGCTGATCTTGCGCACGAAATCAGCGCGGTGCGAGAAGGTCTGCTGGCACTGGGGCTGGATCGGGGCGAGCGTGTCGCCGTCTACCTTGAGAAACGCATAGAGGCAGTGACGAGTCTGTTTGGGGCAGCGGCCGCGGGAGGCGTCTTCGTGCCAGTCAACCCGCTTTTGAAACCCGAACAGGTGGCCTACATCCTGCGGGACTGTAACGTAAGAATTCTCGTGACTTCGGCCGAGCGGCTGAGGTTGCTTGTCGAAGTGCTGCTTCAATGCCACGATCTCCATGCAGTGATCGTAACCGATCAGACAGAGGATGCCATGCCTGTTGCCGGTCTGACTGTCGTATCCTGGAATGACATTATCACCGCCGGCAGCCCTGATGAGCTTACAATTCCACACCGCGCCACCGATGCTGACATGGCTGCTATCCTCTACACCTCAGGAAGCACAGGGAAGCCGAAAGGAGTCGTTCTTTCCCATCGCAATCTCGTAGCGGGCGCGGCAAGCGTATCGCAATATCTGAAGAACACTCCGGACGACCGTATTCTGTCTGTGCTGCCCCTCAGTTTCGATTACGGACTGAGTCAGCTTACTACCGCGTTTCGCGTCGGAGCGACCGGTGTTCTGATGAACTATCTGCTCCCCCGCGATATCATCAATGTGTTGAAGGAAGAAAAGATTACAGGGCTGGCTGCGGTTCCCCCTCTGTGGATTCAACTGGCGCAATTAAGCTGGCCGAAGGATATTCCGTTACGTTATATCACCAATTCCGGCGGCGCGATGCCGCGCGCGACGCTTGATCTGTTGCGCAATATGCTGCCCCATGCCGCCGTATTTCTCATGTATGGGCTTACCGAAGCCTTTCGCTCCACCTTTCTTCCACCCGAAGAAGTCGATACCCGTCCGGACTCCATCGGCAAGGCCATTCCCAATGCTGAGGTGCTGGTGGTGCGGGAGGACGGGTCGCCTTGCGCTCCGGGTGAACCGGGCGAGCTGGTGCATAGAGGTCCTCTCGTTTCCATGGGGTATTGGAATGACAAGGAAAAAACCGCTGAGCGATTCAAACCTGCTCCTTGCCGGGAGCCGGGTCTGACTATCCCCGAACTGGCAGTATGGTCGGGAGATACGGTCCGCATGGATGAAGCAGGCTTTCTTTATTTTATCGGGCGTCGCGATGAAATGATCAAGACATCCGGTTATCGTGTCAGTCCGACGGAGGTCGAGGAAGTCGTTTATGGCACGGAGCTGGTGGGAGAAGTCGCCGCGGTGGGGGTGTCTCACCCTGTGCTGGGCCATGCTATTGTCCTGATTGCGACTCCCAGGGCGGGTTTGAAGCCTGACGAGGATGCGTTGCTGGCTGCGTGCAAGACTCATCTTCCAGCCTTCATGCTGCCCAGCCGGATCGAGTACAGAGAGGGTAGCTTGCCGCGCAACCCCAATGGCAAGATCGATCGCAAGCGTCTCGCACAGGAATTGCACAATATTTTCATGGAACCCGGCGCATGACGGATCCTCGGCCAAGACACGCGTCCATTCAATTTTCCATAAACGATGATTGCCTTCAGGTGGGAGGGTTGCCTCTCACACGCCTGGCGCAGCGCGTAGGAAGGACACCTTTCTATGTGTATGACCGACAAAGACTGACGGACCGCGTGGAGCTCCTGCGTCAGCATCTGCCTGCGGAAATTCACTTGCACTATGCGATGAAAGCCAATCCCATGCCGGCCGTTGTGCAGTATATGGCTCGATTGGTGGATGGGTTAGACGTCGCTTCAGCCGGGGAAATGAAGATTGCGCTCGATACTCCCATGCCACCCGGCGAAATCAGCTTCGCCGGCCCGGGCAAGATGGACAGCGAGCTTTCCTGCGCCATTGCCGCCGGCATCGTTCTCAACATGGAATCCGAACAGGAAATGGAGCGAATCGCCACCCTGGGTGATTATCTTGGGATTCGTCCGAAAGTGGCCGTTCGCGTCAATCCGGATTTTGAACTTAAATCATCCAGCATGAAAATGGGTGGTGGTCCTAAGCAGTTTGGAGTGGATGCCGAACGCGTTCCCGGCATGCTGGCCCGATTGGGAAAACTGGCACTCGATTTCGAAGGGTTTCATATTTTCAGCGGCTCCCAGAATCTGAGAGTGGCAGCCCTGCAGGAAGCACATGAAAAGACCTTCCAGTTGGGCATTACACTCGCGAAACATGCTCCTGTTCCAGTCCGCATGCTGAACATAGGCGGCGGTTTCGGCACGCCTTATTTTCCCGGGGATGAAGCGTTGGATATAGCGGCGGTTGGCGAGAATCTGCGGCGCCTCATGCCCGAAGTGAGACAAGCACTGCCGGAGGCGCGCATCGTAATCGAGCTCGGCCGGTACCTCGTGGCGGAGGCCGGCATCTACGTTTGCCGGGTGCTCGAACGCAAGGAATCCAGAGGGCAGATATTTCTGGTCACGGACGGCGGATTGCATCATCATCTGGCGGCTTCCGGCAATTTCGGTCAGGTGATACGCAAGAATTATCCGGTCGTAGTGGGAAATCGGGTACAGGGAACCGACAGGGAAGTTGTTTCGGTGGTGGGGCCGCTTTGCACACCGCTGGATCTTCTGGCCGACCGCATGGAGATGAGCAGGGCAGAAGCAGGCGATCTTATCGTCGTATTCCAGTCCGGCGCATACGGCTTGACCGCCAGTCCTACCGCGTTTCTCAGTCATCCGCCGCCCATGGAAGTGCTGGTCTAGCAGATTCAGCACTGTCATGCATGAGACTGTTATGCCTTTTGACCAAGGGGACGGCAAAAAGCAAATAATCCACAAAAAAACCCATCAGATAACGAGAAGCACAATGCCAAGAAAAGGTGGAGAATTCCTGTGAGTGGACTATGCGGCTGGCTGGGATATAGCCATTCTGTTTCTGAAAACCTGGCGCTGGTCCGGCAAATGGCTAGCCCGCTCGTACGGTTTGACAATTGTAAGTTGCACGCGTGCGCGAGCGGGAACAGTGCTTTAGCAATCGCTGCTCCGGACGGGCGCGCTCACATTTATCAGAGGGATGGACTTCTTGCCGTGTTGTGGGGGCGGGGAAATTTTCTGGAACCTCGTCTGGATGAACAGGCGCAACGCGAAGGCATAGCGAAGACGCTGGCTGAAAATTGGCGGGAAAGGAGTGGAGGAGGCGGAAGAGGCACAAAGATTTTCGAGAGTCTGACCGGTGCATTTGTATGCTGTATTGTCGATGAACATGCGAATGAGGTCGTTCTGGCGACAGACCGCATGGGCACTTACCCACTCTCCTACCAGACTTTAGCCGGGGGCCTGATTTTTGCCTCGTCAACGGATGCCATCCGCTTGCATCCTTCGATCAGGTCGGAAATCGACCCCCAGAGTCTGTATAACTACGTTTACTTTCACATGGTGCCTGGTCCTGACACCATTTATCAGCGCCAGAAACGCCTTCTGCCAGGCGAATATCTCGTCTACAGTAAGGGCGGCATCGAGACTGGAAAATACTGGGAGATGCGGTTTCGGGAAGATGAAAGACGTCCCTTCCAGGAACTCAAGCAGGAATTTATGGAAGTTTTGCATTCCAGCGTGCGGACCGCCATCGGCGATGACGAAGCCGGAGCGTTTCTCAGTGGCGGAACCGACAGTTCGACGATTGCCGGGATACTGGGGGAAGTGAGCGGGCAGCCAGCACGCACCTATTCCATTGGTTTCGATGCAACGGGTTATGACGAAATGGGATATGCCCGGATCGCGGCCAAGCATTTCGGTACCCGTCATCAGGAGTACTACGTTACACCGGAGGATATCGTCTCCGCCATTCCCCAGGTTGCAGCAGTATTCGACCAGCCTTTCGGTAACTCTTCCGCGTTACCCGCCTACTACTGCGCGCAGATGGCAAAATCCGACGGCCTCAGCAGAATGCTCGGCGGAGATGGGGGCGATGAGCTTTTTGGCGGTAACGTACGTTATGCCAAGCAATACATTTTCTCGCTATATGAGCAGGCTCCCTTATTGTTGCGCCAAGGACTCATCGAGCCAATCGTTTTTGGTCTTCCTGGTGCGCTTCCCCTGATACGGAAGGCGCGCAGTTATGTCGAGCAGGCGTCCATTCCCATGCCAGCGCGCACCGAGACTTATAATCTTCTCGAACGCTACGGGCGCAAAGCTATTTTTACCCCTGAATTTCTCGATGCGGTAAATCCGGGTTATCCGGCGCGCCTGCTGGACGAGATTTACCATGAGAATGGCACGGGAAGTTTGATAAATCAAATGCTTGCCTTTGACCGCAAATTCACGCTCGCCGATAACGACTTGCCCAAGGTAGCCAAGGCGTGCGAGTTGGCGGGAATGGATGTGGCGTTTCCGCTCATCAGCGATGAGATCGTTGCTTTTTCCCTGCGGCTCGAGCCTCACCTGAAGCTCAAGGGAACGAAGTTGCGCTACTTCTTCAAGGAAGCGCTGCGAGGGTTTTTGCCGGACGATATTATTGCCAAGCAAAAACATGGCTTCGGGTTGCCTTTCGGGGTGTGGCTTCAAACCCACAAAAACCTGCAGGACCTGGCGTGGGACAGTCTGAGTGATCTCAAATCGCGAAACGTCATCCGCGGCGACTTTATCGAGAAGCTGCTGCAGCAGCACCTGGAGGAGCACGCCGGATATCACGGTACCATGGTATGGGTGTTGATGATGCTGGAGCAATGGTACAGGCAGCGACAGGACTCCCCTCGAAGTGTAATACATTCTCAGGCATGAGAACCGGATAAGTAACAGTGATCAGCTGGGTTTCCAGGCACGAAACGCTTCTCCTGTACGTCCTCCGACCATAGTCCGGATGCCGAGCTTGCGAACTTCCATCAGCTCTATTCGCAGGCATCAGGAGGATTGCAGGCCCAGGAGGTGCTGAATAAGTGAGTAGGCGCTCCTGAATATCCCTTGCCCTGACTGTTGGCTCCGCGGACACCGCTTTGTGTGGAAAAGTACTATGCCATGGCGGCATGGCTGAAAGCATAAGGACGCCGCGTCAAGGGGCCGGAAAAGACTTCTGCAGCGATTGAAACTGCCATTGCTCATGATCTCTTTCGAGAGAATTTAACCCTACATTTCCTATGGTTACGGATTTGAACCGTCTATATATCGCGCTTGACATCGAACTCTTCATCCAGCATACTCCAGCCCTCACGCAGTAATCAATATGCATACCAGCGTAGCAAGTATGGGTATTGCGGGTATGATATTGTTAGTGTGGGATCGGAAAGGATTATTTCCGGCAAGAGGAGTGGAACAGTTCAAGTCAGCTGTTCAATGGTCGCGAAAGAAGTTCGGAAATACTGCTTTTTTCGCCTGCATACAACTGCATGATAGGCCACGACAAGCGGTAAAAAGTGCGGGGTCAGAGGTAAAAGGCGTGGAGATTGCAGGCTCAGCTATTCGATAATGGTTCTTTATCTTTTTTTCTGACGGTATTGACTGGGTAGGATATTCTGATGCATGTCAAATCTACGTCGCTTCCTGGTCAGAATAAGGTGAGTATGAATAGTTTCGGAGGCATCGCGGCTGCGTGAACGTTTTGGCGGGATTGTCTGTGTTCCCGGGCGAATTCTCATGCAATCTGGAAAATCACCTGAAAAAAGCACATTTTCACTCACGCCATGATCATCGCATGCACTCGGGCCTCCTGTCGGCCGATATTCCATGTTTTAACTGGGTTGGGTATTAAAATGAAATATACAGAAAGAAGGAGAATATAATGCAAGAAACCGCGTGGCAGGTTTCCCTTGTATTGATGCTGATGATCACCTTTGGTGTTGTGTTCGTCGCCATCAATTCCGGCAAACGCGAGGAAGAATACGGGCCGCTGGTGAAGCGGGCATACAGTTTCCGCACCAAATTATTCTGGGCAGTGGCATTTGTATTCTTCCCGGCAATGATCTACAACCTGATGGACTTGCCTTACAGTCCCAAGGCGGTGGCCAGTAGCGGTCCTGCCCAGGTTATCAATGTTAACGGTCATATGTGGTACTGGGAAATGGACCGCGATCAGGTCGAGCCAAATCAGCCGGTCGAGATACGTGTCACCAGCGCCGACGTAAACCATGGTTTCGGTATTTATGATCCCGACCTGCGCCTGATTGCTCAGACCCAGGCAATGCCCGGCTACACCAACGTAATCCACATCACCTTCCCGAAGGAGGGTACGTATCGGGTGCTGTGCATGGAGTATTGCGGTGTTGCCCACCACAATATGATGACCGAAATCAAAGTTGGCAAATCTTAGAGAGGAATAAGCATGGCAACTTATACTTATACCCCAGTTCCCGATCAGGGAGCAAAGGCGGGGGTGCTGGCCTATCTGGTCATCTCCTGTGTAGTATTGCTACTGATGATGCTTTTCGGTCTGCTCATGAGGATGGAGCAGGCGCAAATGATCTCAATCGGGGCACTCTGGTTTTATAAAATCATGACGTTGCACGGCGCTGGAATGGTGGGTATCGTCGCGCTGGCCGGAGCAGCGATCATGTGGCATTTTCTGCGCCAATATGTCGATCTGTCGACAGGTATATTCATGGCTAACCTGATCCTGTTCCTGACAGGTGTCGTCATGATCCTGGCAAGCGTCCTGCTGGGCGATTTTCATGCAGCCTGGACATTCCTCTTTCCATTGCCTGGAAATTCGATGGGAATGTGGACCCCGGGTGCTGCTGCCCTGTTCATGGGTGGTTTACTCGTGATTGGCGTTGGCTTCGTCCTGCTGCATCTGGATATCGCTCGCGCAATAATCAGCCGCTATGGCGGTCTGGGTCGCGGACTTGGCTGGCCCCAGCTTTTCGGCCCCGATGATGGCAATGCACCTCCGCCAGCGGTTGTCGCCAGCACCATGGTCACCATCGTTAACCTGGTCGGTCTGGTGGTTGGTGCCAGCATTCTGGTGATGATGCTGGTAAATCTTTATGTTCCGACTTTCGAAATTGATGCCTTACTGGCCAAGGGTATGATCTATTTCTTTGGCCATGTATTCATCAATGCAGTTATCTACATGGCGGTGATTGCGGTCTACGAGATTTTGCCGCGTTATACGCAACGCCCGTGGAAGTCGAACAAGGTGTTTCTTGCCTCCTGGACTGCTTCCACAATCATGGTCATGTTCATCTTCCCGCACCACCTCTTGATGGATTATGCCTTTCCCAAGTGGTTCCTGATCATGGGTCACATCATCGGTTATCTCAATACCTTCCCGATTCTGATCGTTACGGGTTATGGCGCCATGATGATCGTGTACCGCTCGGGCATTCGCTGGGATATGTGCTCACGACTGCTGTTCGTGTCGCTCTTCGGTTGGGCGGTCGGAGCCATGCCCGCATTCATCGACGGCACCATCACGGTCAACTATGTCATGCACAACACGTTGTGGGTGCCCGGACACTTCCATACCTATCTGTTGCTCGGCATGGTTGCGATGGTCTTCGGGTTTATGTATTACCTTGGCAAGCCGAACGAGAATGCGCCGGATAGCGCCCTTGACGTCGCTGCTTTCTGGGGATTCGTTATCGGCACGATGGGCTTCACCATGAGCTTCCTCTATTCGGGGAAAATCAGCGCGCCGCGCCGTTACGCGGAGCATCTTCCGGAATGGGTGCCTTACGACAAAATTGCTTCATATTTCGTAATGCTGTTGATCGCTTCCGTGCTAGTATTCATTTTCCGCTTTCTTACGCGGTTGGGGCTGGCAAGTCGCGATTATCAACGTGCCTCTCTTGCGCGAAGTATGGCTACATAATACCTGCATGGTAAGGACGTGACATAACCCATGAGCCTGGCAAAACGCAGCGTACTTATTTCAGCGCTAGTGACTTCGCTGGGCACATGGGTTTTTTGGTGGGGCACTGACGGGTTCACGGCATTTACGGCCGAAACGGCAAGGCGCGTGGAAATACTTCGTTCCCCGCGTGCGCTGCCAGATGTTACACTTGAAGATCAGAACGGAAAAATCTTTCACCTGAAAGATTACCAGGGCAAGTTGCTTGCGGTAGACTTCATCTTCACGCGCTGCACCACCTTGTGCCGCAGCATGGGCATGATCTTCAAGCAGATTCGGGACCTGATACCGCAGGAGGCGTTGGGACGCGATTTTGCCCTGCTTAGCATCAGCTTTGATCCTGAGCACGACGATCCCGCCAATTTGAAGAAATATGGCGAAACCTATGGTGCCGACGGCCAGATCTGGCGTATCGCAAGAGTACAGGACAAGGCGGAGCTTCAATCGCTGCTGGATGCGTTCGGCATTATCGTGATACCGGACCAGTTCGGCGGATTCGAGCATAACACCGCTCTCCATCTCGTTGGGCGGGATGGAAGACTCAGGCTGATCAGCGATATCGATAAAGCGGTTCCATTCGCCGAGCAAGTCGTAGCATTGCTATGATCGCAACCCTATCTCATCACCCCGGCAGAAGCGCGCTTGTGCTTGGAGTGTTCTACCTGCTCCTTGCCACACCTATTGCACGAGACTGGCTGGAAGTCTCCATGAGCAGGCATATGCTGGTGCAGATGCCTTTGCTTGTAGTAATCGGAATCATTGCTGCCCGCTTGGTACCTAGGCGTACGCAGGACTCTCTCCTGATCCGGTTCGGGGGCGCCTGGCCTTGTGTAATAGCGGCCTTGTTTGCTTCAAGTTACTGGATGCTTCCTCGGGCGCTGGATGCAGCACTGACAGATCCATGGGCCGAAGTGGCAAAATTCCTGAGCTTACCATTTCTCGTTGGCTTTCCTCTGGTTTTGGCCTGGAGGCGCCTGACCCTTATTGGCCGGGGCTTTGTCTGGACCAATTTTTTCAGTATGCTGGCGGTACTCGGATGGTTATATATTGTTGCGCCTGTGCGTGTCTGCAACAGTTACCTGGTGAATGATCAGGAGAATGCCGGGTGGTATATGGTCATAGCTTCGGTGCTGCTTTTCTTTTGGTGGCTCGGGACTTTGCTAGTAGGTGGCGGTGTTGGCCCGGATAAACCCGATCAAAGCGGACCAGGCAGAACATTCGCATAAATCGTAAACATTCCGTTAGGAGAATTGAGAGAAAAGTATGGACTATCATCCGCCATTGAAACTCATGGAAGAGGTGGAAGCTGCCAGCAAGAAAAAGGCGGGACTAGACGTGGGTACGATGTTGGTCAAAGGCTTCATGTCAGGCGCCCTTCTGGCGTATGGCACTGCTCTTGCGTTCAAGGTTTCCGCCGGTCTTCCTGAAAACGTTGGTGCACTCGTTTCAGGCGCCGTCTTCCCGGTCGGTTTTGCCATGATCATATTGCTCGGCATGGAGCTTGCCACAGGCAATTTCGCAGTGCTGCCCGTCGGCGTGCTGCGGGGTAAAACCACACTCGATAAATTGTTCCGCAACTGGACCTGGGTATATATCGGGAATTTTTTCGGCTGTGTTTTTGTCGGCTTCTTGCTCGCTATCGCCTTGACCGAAGCGTTTGTCGAGGGGCATGGTGCACTTGGGGAAAAGATCATTGCTGTGGCCATTTCCAAAACACTGGTATATGAGCACGCGGGCGCAAACGGCTGGGTGACCGCCTTCGTGAAAGGCATATTATGCAACTGGATGGTGGCGATGGGTACCATCCTGGGCATGATTTCCACGTCCGCTACTGGTAAGGTGGTCGCTATCTGGTTGCCGGTTTCAACCTTTTTTGCCCTGGCCTTCGAGCACTCCATCGTAAACATGTTTGTCATGCCCACCGCTATTCTCCTCGGCGCTGACATCACTGTCGGGCAATGGCTGTTCTGGAACCAGATTCCGGTAACGCTCGGTAATATCGTGGGGGGTGCAGTATTGACGGGCTTGGTGTTGCATTATGTCAACAAGTCTGCTCCTTATCCTGCTGTCACAGAAGAAAAGCCGGTGACCGGCGCGACGCGCACGGCGCCTTAAAGAAATATCCCTGAAACATCGCGGCGCCTCGCGTCGCGATGTTCAATTTCCTTGACACAGGGTATCTGTCCAGTTAGGCTACGCGCTGTTTTAGTCTGGCCCGGGAATTGCGCGGGATTTTGGCTGAGACATGGATATATGTAGCGAGGGAAGGCCGTATCGGAATGGATGCGGTGACGCGGTATCCAGACACAACAACATCATTACGGAGTAAAGGAGAGAAGCAGATGTTAATGAAGCCTTGGCTGAGGCTGGTTACGCTTGCGTGTGGGGTGCTGTTTGCGGGCGCCACGTGGGCCAACTTT
>NZ_JCAHZJ010000019.1:0-36685 GCF_059489795.1 Nitrosospira sp. CT | reverse complement strand
TTGCGTGCAAGGCATAGAGGCAATCATCCAGGGGCAACAAGGTATGCCTGCGGAACGCAACTACAGCCGCTTCTTCTTCCACTGACAGAACGGTTGACCGCACTTCCTTCGGACCCATGCGAGCATCTGTCACATGTGCTCTCTTACGCCACTTTGCCACCGTCTTCGGATTGATCCCGTAGCGGGCAGCCAGAACCATCAGGCTCTCTTGACTATGTTGTATCGCTCGACGCACCGCCTCTGTCGTTGTGGCGCAGCCATGTAATATCTGTCCCATAATTCCCCTCTCTGTAGCTGGCAATACTCTACACCAGCATACAGCGGGACTAAACACCTAGGCTCAGGACTCATTAATTGAGATAGAAGATGACGGTAGCGGCGATACAGATGGCGGAGAAGAAGGTGTTGGCGCAGCGGTCACAACGCATGGCGAGCGCCGCCAGTCCTTGCCTTGGATAGCAGTTCTTGAGATAGTCCACGATGGCACGTCGGGAAGCGACTTTCACCACTTTTTTAATGATGTCTGCAGGCTCAATTCCTCACGATCATCTTTAAGCGTTCGTTCTCCTCCTTAAGTTGTTTGAGCTATCTTGCCTGATCGCTGTCCAGGCCGACGTACTGCTTCTTCCAGCTATAAAAGGTCTGCTCGGAAATATCAATGCGACGAATCAAGTCCGCTATCGCCATCCCAGCTTCAACTTCCTTCAGTACCGCAACAACCTGCTCCATGCTGAACCGTTTCGTCTTCATGCTAAACTCCTTCCTCCAAAGGTAAGTTTTGCCGAAAACTAATATTACCGCTGGTTACATTTTCGTGAGCCCATCACAGCTTTTATTAAGCCTGGCAGCCCTTGACAGAATGGATTCATGGAAAGCTTCAACGGTAAACCGCGTGATGAATGCCTCAACCGTGAATGATTCATTAAACGGCATGAAGCGAAAGTATTGATCCAGAAGTGGCGGCAGTTTTATAACAATGAGCGTCCGCATTCTGCGCTCGGCAATCAAACTCAGGCAGGCAGGCTTGCAAAGGTTGTAAATCCAGAATGCTCTAATAAATTGTCAAGCTGTTCCCACTTTGCGAGAAGCGAGAATCTGGGTGAATAAATCGAGTTGCCCTCGGATAGTGTCACTCCAGCTAAACTTTGCGGCATACTTCCGCGTAGCCTCGCGAGACGGATAGGCTGCGCGCAATGCTGCAACTGCCTCTGCCACTCCCCTAGCGGTTCTTTCGGTTATCAGCCTACCAGCGTCCGGCGAGGCAACTACCTCAGGCGTACCGCCAACATCGGTGGCAACAACGGGTGTGCCACAAGCCATGGATTCGAGCAGCACGTTGGCCCAGCCTTCGCGGCTTGAGGCTAATACCAATATATCGACAGCGCTGTAATAATCCCTGAGGTCGGCTTGGGTGAGGGTACCGACAAATTTGACCCGGTCAGAAAGGCCGAGGCGGCCAGTCAGCGCTTCCAGGTTATCCCTCTCCGGGCCGCTGCCAGCTATGATCAGCTTTGCCCCGGGCAGTTGCAGCAGGGACTCGATGACCATGTCGTGGCCTTTAAGCGGGACCAGGTTGCCCACTGAAAGCAGGGTAAAGCCGGTTAACCCGAATTTTTTTCGCTGGGCTTCACGCTCCATAGGACGAAAGAAGTCCAAATCTACTCCATTGCGTAGCGTAACCGTTCGTGACGGCTCTGCTCCCATATCGATAATAGCTGTACGCAGTGCTTCACATACTGTAATTGATGCGTTTGCATGCCGCGTTGCCCATTGAATCATTCGGCGCGGTACCTGAAATTGCGGAATATAACTTATATCGCTACCCCTAGCCGTGATGACAACCGGTTTATTGAAGTGTTTTCCGAGCATGACCGCTGCGACGCCATCCGGAAAAAAATAATGGGCATCGATCAGATCGAAGGTATAACCTTCATCCATAATGCGATTAATAGCGTTTTTTGACGCTTGATAAAGCGTCAGGGGAGCCAAAGTCATGCCTGTTTTTGGCAAGAGCGCATAGCGCGGATGGTCAACCTTTATCTCGAAACGCGTTTCTGTTCGGGGTGCTCGTGCGTGGGTCGAGTATTGGCCAAAACGTGAATGCTTGAAAGGAAACCAAGGTACCGGAGCCACTACGCGCGATTCCACCTTGCCGGTGGCAACCAGATGGCGGAGGCGAGTTTCCACAAAGATACCGTGGTTGGGACGTGCTGCATGGGGAAAAAGGGTGCTGAAGGTCAGGATTTTCATTGCGAAGCAACTAACCTATTAACCTTTCGTAGATGGGTTGATAGCGCGCGACGCTTGCGCGCCAGTTGCGCTCCATTTCCACAAAATTTCTGGCGGCCGCGCGAAGGCTCGGCCATTTCAAGGGTTGGGAAAGAAGATCCAGCACTGCGTCCGCCAATGCACCCGGATCGCCGGCCTTGAACAGAATGCCAGTTTCTCCACCGCGGATGAGTTCGAGATGACCACCAACATCAGAAGCTGCGAGCAACCTGCCTTGAGCCATCGCTTCAAGGGGTTTGAGCGGCGTGACCAAGTCAGTGAGGCGCAGCTGTAATCTTGGGTAGACAAGGACATCAATCAGATTATAGTATCGCTGAACCTGATCATGAGGAACGCGACCAACGAAGATTACCTTGCCGTCCAATCCCAGCTGGCTTGCGATAGCCCTTAATTCCTTTTCCTGCGGGCCACCCCCAACCAGCAGGACGCGGATATCAGGATTTATGGACAGCATTTTGGGTAATGCCCGCAATAGGACGCTCAAACCTTCATACGCATAAAAAGACCCAATGAAGCCGAGCAGCAGCTTGCCTTCTACCCCGAGATCCTGAGCGTGTTGCAGGTCGCGGCTATTGCTCATGCTGAAATTTTCGAGATTCACTGCATTGGGAATGACTGTTACTTTTTCTGGGCCAATCCCTCGATCGAGAATATCGCGACGCAGTCCCTCGCAAATGGTTGTGATGGCATCTACACGCCTTAGCGCATAGCTTTCCAGCCCCCTGGTCAGTCGGTATCGAACCCCCCATTCCCGACTGGTACCATGATCCACTGCCGCGTCTTCCCAGAATGCCCTGACCTCATAGACGACAGGAAGTCCTTGTTCACCGCCCACCCTCAAGGCGGGTATTGCGTTTAACGCGGGGGAATGTGCGTGCAGGATGTCCGGCTTGACGAGCTCGACCACCTCGTTCAGGCGACGGGTCAGAGTGTCGATAACGGCCATTTGGTTCAGGACAGGCAGCTGGGCTGTTAAGCTCCCCGCAACCGGGGTACGGTAAAAATGCCATCCGTCGATTTCCTCTTCCAGAACATTGCAATTTTCCTGCTTCGATCCGGTCAGGTGAAAGGTTTCCCAGCCTAAAGCTCGTTGTTCTTGGAGAATGGAGAGAGTTCGGAACGTGTACCCGCTATGAAGCGGGATGGAATGATCAAGGATATGGAGGATTCGCATCGACTCATCTGAGACTTATAAAACAATACCTGATAACGGCAGGCCGACAGAAACTTGAGTATCTCCTTCGCCATACAGCGCCCAGCAGTGAATGGCCGCTAGCAGCAATGGGTTTGCCTGCCCGCAACCAGGGATATTTCCGATTTCCATGTTTTACGATCAGGGTCTGAATAAGAACGTCGCAATCCGCACAACCTTTGCCAGCTTACCAGAAGGTGGCCTACCAAAGAGGGTTGTGAAAAGAAATGATCAGGGCGCACCTGCGGATGTGCCGGATGTAGCTTGCTGTGGTTTCAACTTGATCTCGGTTCCCATATGCGGCAATGGAATGACGAGACCGCCTGCCTGCTCCTTCTTCTCTAGGCAGCGATAAACCCGAACTGATAGATCTGCAAATTCCGGCACATTGGTTGCTATCGGTATCTCTTTTATCATCTGGAACCGCGGGTCATCCATTGCCTTGGCCAAAAGTTTGAATTCCGGCAGGTCTACCACATCGCGGCTTTCCATCACAATTGTGCCGATGCCGTAACGGTCAATCAACCCGACGACATCCTCTACGGACTCGACATAGGAGACCGTGCCAAACGACTTGTGTACCGCCATGGACACCAGTATTTTATCGGCGCGCAATACGGCTTTCTCTTTCTCCGAGTCCGCAACTCGTAGATGAAAGATGAAGTTGCCGTCATGTTTTCCGGCAAACAGGATCAGACCGGTATCCTGCTGGTCGGCTACAAATTCGGCTGTCTCTTCGTATCCTGCGACATAGGGATGCGCTTTTACGCCCCCCGTATAGATATTCCACCCGGCAAGTGCGGCCAGAAGCACGAATGCAATCCGCCGTATATTTGTATTCCTCACAACGGTTTGACTCACCGGCATGCAAGCCAGCAATGCCAGAGGCGGTAGAGCATACATTGTGTAACGCGGAACGTTACCTTCACCGCTGCCGACTATGATCGTCGTAAATAAATATGAGGCCCCGATCCAAAGGAACAACAGGATTTCCTGCGGCCTACCCTCGGTTTTCCCCCTTACCACCAGGCATAACACCCCCCCCGCAAGAACAGCGATAGCCAGCCCTAAACCGGATACATCTCGCAATGCCAACCAGAAATGCTCCCATCGCTTCATGGTCAATAGTTCCGCCCGGTTTGAGCCAAATTGATCAGCCAGAGCCCTTACCGGCGTCGAGCCGAATTTAAGCGCATGCAGGGTCAGCAGTATGCCAACTATTCCTACGATTACATAAGGCAGGGCCGCCTCCCACCGCCAGAGTAGTCGTCCACGCTTCGTAATCAACGCATAAGTCAGTAATGCGGGCAGAATGATAATAGTCGTCTGCTTGAGCAGTAACATGCAGCCCAATAAGAAACCAGCAATTGCGGCACGACGGAAGCTGGGCCGCTCCAGGTAGCGATCGAATGCCAGAACCGAAACGATGATCATCGCTATCGCCGGAACCTCCAGCATGACGGATCGGGTCCAATCAAGCGCGCCTGGGGCCGAAAAGTAAAGCAGGCTGGATAGTATGGCAGCTCGCCTCCCCAGATTGGCCGTACCCACGCATACCACACGGTGACGCCGATGAGGGCAAACACCATGACGGTGAGGCGCGCGGCAAATTCACTGATTCCCAGTAGGGCAAAAGTTCCTGATTCAACCAGAGGAAAGAAAGGCGGATACCAGGTCAGCGCCAGGGCGGGATATTGGGCGAAATATTGCAGAGCGTATTCATAGGGGGCCTGCCAAGGCATATCTCGCAAGAGATCGAGGAAGAAAACGCCGTTCATGGCGTGCCGCGACTCATCCGTCCACCAGAATTCCTCGGCGTGAAGAGCGCTCCAGAACAATAGGCAAGTCGCTGCCCATAAGGCAAGCAACGATAGTACGTCCCGCCAGTTCAGTCGCAAATTTAATGTTTCTCTGCTCTGGTCTGTTTGTGGGCGATATTGAACGCCACCCATGCCTTTTTTCCTAATTCGGCAATAACCTGCCCGATGACTTCACTCTGGTATTCTTCCAGGCCAAGCCACAGCGGAAGTCTCACCAGGCGATCACTCAAAAGCTGTGTTTGAGTTAATGTTCCTGACCTGCGACAGTACTTTCCGCCCATAGGAGAGCTATCGAGGGGCACGTAGTGGAAAACCGTTCCTATGCCTTTTTGTCTGAGCGCGTCGATAAAAGCGGTACGCTTGTCGAGGCTTGGCAAAACCAGGTAGTACATGTGCGCGTTGTGGGCACAATCGGAGGGAACAATGGGGCGGCGGACTTTGCCTTGCTCTTCCAGAAGCTCAAAGTGGGCATGATAGATATCCCAGATATCGAGGCGGCGCCGGGTGATGACGTCCGCTTCTTCCATCTGCGCCCAAAGGAAGGCGGCGACGAGTTCGCTGGGAAGGTAGGATGATCCCAAATCAACCCAAGTGTATTTGTCCACTTGGCCACGAAAAAAAAGACTGCGGTTCGTCCCTTTTTCCCGGATTATCTCGGCTTGCTCGGCGAATCGGGGATCGTTTATCAGCAAGGCGCCCCCCTCCCCCGAAATGATGTTCTTAGTCTCATGAAAGCTTAGCGCGGCAAGATGACCGATGCTCCCCAGCGGCCTGCCTTTATAGGTGGACATGATGGCCTGTGCGGCATCTTCGATAACCAGTAAACCATAACGTTCCGCGATAGGCATGATGGCATCCATCTCGCAACCGACTCCCGCATAATGCACTGCCACAATCGCTCTCGTTTTCGGCGTGATCGCTGCTTCGATCAGGGTCTCGTCGATGTTGAATGTGTCGGGGCGGATATCCACGAATACAGGCACACCCCCTCTCAATGCAAACGCATTGGCGGTCGAGACGAAGGTGTAGGATGGCATGATGACTTCATCCCCAGGGCCGATCTGCGCAAGAATGGCCGCCATCTCCAGCGCAGCCGTGCACGAATGTGTCAGCAACGCCTTTTGACACCCGATGCGGCGTTCCAGCCACGCGTTGCATTTCTTCGTGAAAACCCCATCGCCGGCCAGGTGTCCGTTCGCATGAGCCTGGCTAACATACCAGAGCTCCTTCCCGGTCATATAGGGTTTATTGAATGGTATTTGCATGTGGTGATTACGCCCCTGCTGGTTTTCGGGCAATCAGTAATCGGGATCCTCCCATCGGAAATGAGACCCCGCCGCGGATCATTAGACGTTCCAGATCAAGCACTTTTTCCAGTGCTGCATTTGCTAATCCGCTTATGCGAAGTTCCTGTGTCGGATCATAGTTCTCCACGGGTTTGCGTTTGGACAATCGTGACATGAACATCAGCGGCAATAGCAGCGATACAAACGATGTCGCCTTTTCCACCCGAAATCCCACCTTTTCCACCTTATCCTGCAGTTCTTGTGCTTCATAGCGGCGAACATGACACGCATACTCATCCTGCTGGCTCCACAAGAACCGATGCTGAGGAACCGTAAGAATTATGCCTCCATCAGCAGATATCGCTTGAAACATTTGTGCCAGAACTCTTTCATCCTCTTCAATGTGTTCTAGCACATCAAATGCGCCAATGACATCAAACTCGTTTTCAAATGGAATATTGCGCGCATCCATTTGAAACAACATGGCGCCCTTTACACGATCCGCGGCATACTTCAATCCCGCTGAGTGAATCTCGCTCCCGCTTACTTCGAGGTGCGGATTGGCATTGGCCACGCCCGATAGCACAAATCCCGTCCCGCACCCGATTTCAAGGAAATTCCTCGCATCCGGAAAAAAACGATTTAACGCCCATACAATGAGGCGGTTTCGCGAGCGAAACCAAAAGTGTCCTGCTTCGGCGTGCGCCAGTTCATCAAAGTGATGAGGCTGAAACCCTTCATTAGATTTTGCATACTCTGGAGCAAAACTGAAATATCCATCCACTCGCACCGGGCTCGAGAAACAAACAGGGCAGAGCCAATCGTCATCTCCAAACCTTTGTTCGCATGAAGTGCAGATTTTCAACCCCTGCTCCCGATCACGATTCCCAGGATAATGAAACCCAGGCCGACGATTTTTGACGGAGTAATTGTTTCTTGAAATAAAAGACTGCTCAGAATGATAACAAACACGAAATTAAGGCTCATGAAGGGATAAGCATGACTCAATTCCAGTTTTGTCATTGCCGCCATCCATGTCAGCGAGGCGAAGAACGCGGCAAGGAATCCGCTGATAACCCATGGATTGAGCACCAACCGCACCAGGAATAGAATTTTGTCTGAAACACTGGTGGGAAATTCGCCGGCACCTATAACCTGCCACTTGAGCACGATTTGTCCGTATACGGTAAAGGCAACCGTAAGAAAAATATAGAAGTAACTCATGATGTACTTATCACTGCGCTGCCCGCGCTCCGCCAGCCCCAGATATATTGAGGGGCCTCCGCCCCCCTATTGAAAATCAGATCCAGTACGGTTACAAAAGGTGAGAAGGGCCCGAAGCATTGCCGATAAGATGGATAAGGCGGGTATTCCTTATACAGCAGCTCAATGCCAGCCTGCACGAAGAGGGATTCGTCAATATAATTCCTTGCCGTGGGACCACTGATGTATTGGGTTGCGCCTACTTTCTCGAGGATGCCTATTAACCTCCCGGTTTTCCCACCGTCAACTGCAAGAAGCCGGCTATCGGTAAATTCGGTTTGAATCCCGAGGATATGGGAGAGATGCCGAATGGCGCGCTGATTGTAATCGGAAAGATTTGTTATCGAATTTTCATACAGGAAATCCAGCAGCGGTTGTGATTCTTCGAAAAAAGGCGCAGTTCGGTAGTTTTGTTCGATGGCGTTCCTGTGCTGCTGCTTCCAGCGCTGGTCGGGAATTTCCACTTCGCAAATCAGGCGCTTCAGGTTATGACCGGCGGGTATAGTCAGCCAGCGTGGGCCATCCCTGGTGATCAGTTTGTTCCGATTGCGCCAATCGGAATGCGTATATTGGACGTCGTCATAAAAGATGAAAAGATCGACGTCATGGATGAGATCGAAGTAGCCTCTCCAGGGTATATAGTTGGATTGCAAAATGGCAACCCGGCGCCCGCCGGCTGTGCCTGCTAATGAGCCTGCTGATACACTCTTTTCAATCCGGTCTTGGATCATGTTGCTTCGAGCTCTAAGGGAGGGACGAGATTGCCTTGCGGCCTGTGTTCATTTCAGTCGTTCAATTTTTTTCGCCGGTTTCTTGTTCGTCCGGTTTGGTTCGCCTAATTGAATCTCCCCGCTTTAGCCTTTTGCCTTATCCTGAACTGTTTTTCTGCTCGGCAAGGTATTCCCGTTCCAGCTCAAGCAGATTTTGACGCCTGTTTTTGATTTTTTTTGCAGGAATCCCGAAATACACGGACCACGGCTCTGTTGATTTGGTAATCATGCTGCATGAACCGACTGACGATCCCTCTCCCAGTATTACACCCGGGAATACGATGCTTCCGGTACCTACTATGGCGTGACGTCCGACTTCAACCGGGGCTCTCATGATCTTCCGAAATTTCATGGGCACTGTCGGATTTGTCAGGGCGTCACCGCCATAATCATCTGACTGGGCAAATATCGTTACCCCGAAAGCCAAGCCTGAGAAGTCACCCATACTTATTCCCTCGCGGCCTCCGATGACTCTGCATCCGTGTGCCAGGTGAACATTCCTCCCCAACTCGATATTACCGGAAACAATGCAGAAATCGTCTATGATCGAATAATCGCCTATGGATATGTATTCGGGAATATATAACCGGGAAGTCCGGCTAACCAGTACCTCACGCCCGAGGTTTCTGAACTTCATTGCCTCCAGTTCTTCTCTGGAGTAATAACGATTATCTTGTTTCTGATTCATAAAACAATTCAATAATCGAAAATATCAGGGTAAGGCGCCTTACATTCCCTTCGCCAGCTTGCCTGATTCTATCCAAAAAAATTGGCCTATTTAGATCAAGATCAGCCTGATCGCCTCACGTGCTCAGCAAATTTCGCTCCTGCCCAAGTACATTCAGAGATACCGAACACGAACGGAATAATCAGCGGTAAATGTCTCTGACGATATAGTTCGGCCGATTCTGTACCTGATTGAAGACTTTTCCCAAATAAATACCGACGACTCCCACTGCTGTAGTCAGAATACCAAGACTAAGCGTCATGACAGCCATCAGGGATGTAAAACCTAATAGAGCGTCGTCAAATACCAGCTTTCGAAAAACTAGGTAAAACGCGAAGGAGAAACTTAGCAGGGTAATAGTGATGCCGGTGTTGAACAGCCAGATCAAGGGCTGGGCTGAAAAGGAACTGACTGCATTGACCATAAGACCAGCGCGGCGCATGAGTGTATAAGTACTTTGGCCCTCTCGCTGTCTCTTTACCACTGGTACGCCAATTTGCCGAAACCCTGCCCAACTCATCATCCCGCCCAGGAATAAATTGCGATCACCCAGTTGCAGAAGCGCTTCTACGTATCGACGCGTCATGATCCGTTCCGTGAGAATGTTTTCAGGAATCTTGATCTCGCTGAGCATATTGAAACCTTTCCAGAAGAGCCGGCCGCTGAGCTGCTCAAATCTTCCTCCCTTTCGCACCTCCTGGTAGCCAAACACAACGTCGCAACCTGATTCTTCGAGCTTGCGGTGGAACTCGACCATAATACGAGGTGATATCTCCATATCGCAATCAATCAAAAAGATCAGATTTCCCCGAGCATGCTGCAACCCAGCCTGGATTGCGTGATGGTGACCAAAGTTGCGCGACAGGTCGACGATTACCAATTGGGAAATTTCCCCCTTACGTTCCAGCACGTAAGTAAGGGAATCATCGGGCGAACCATCATTAACCAGCAGTATCTCGAAGTAGTCGCATTTTATATCCGCTAAAGCTTGTAAGCATTCGGCAAGAAACTGCCCGAGAAAAGGCCGTGAGCGGTACATCGTAGAAACGATGGTAATCTCCGGCACCACATCGGTAATAGTGATTTGCTTCATCTATAATCTATGGGCGTTTCTTCCAATCCCCAAACTGCTCATGTTAGCTTCGTGCTAAAGCTGGGAACAGTCTTCCTGTTGCATCTCGACAAAGTCATAAAACACAATGATGAATCACACCGGGAATCGCGGAGGCTGTTTGGTTAAAGTAAAACAGGTTCCGCAACCGGTGCTGCAAGTTGTCGATAGTAACGCTCTTCGGCTTCGGCGGGCGGGATGTCGCCGATCGATCCCAGCAAGCGCTGGTGGTTAAACCAGGACACCCATTCCAACGTGGCCAGCTTCACCGCAGCCCTGGTCTTCCAGGGAGCCCTGCGGTGAATCACTTCCGTTTTGTACAGTCCGTTGATCGTCTCGGCCAGCGCGTTGTCGTATGCACTTCCTGTGTTGCCGACCGAGGGATTAATGCCGGCTTCACCCAGGCGCTCGGAATAGCGAATGGACACGTATTGCGATCCGCGATCGGAGTGATGGACCACCCATCCGATTGCGTTGGGCGTCGGTCGTACACAGCTTGCTCAAGCGCATCCAGAACGAAGTCCGTCGTCATGCTGCCGGAGGCGTGCCAGCCCACGATCCGTTTGGCGTAAGCGTCGATGATGAAGGCCACATACAGCCATCCCTGCCAAGTGGAAATGTAGGTGAAATCCGCCACCCAGAGCCGGTTTAGACGATCCGCCTCGAAGTGGCGCCGCACCAGATCCTGCGGGCAGGCCGCCGCGTTATCGGGCACTGTGGTGCGAACTCGCTTGCCCCGACGCACTCCTTCAATGCCCAAGTCGCCCATCAGGCGTTCGACCGTACATCGTGCCACGCGAATGCGCTCGCGATTCATCTGCTTCCAGACCTTGCGAGCGCCGTAGACGCGAAAGTTCTGCTCCCAGACTCGATAGATCTGCGGCTTGAGTTGTTCATCCATCTGGGCCCGCTGACTACGTAGCTGTGGTTGCCGACATCGGACAGCGTAGCGCCTGTAGGCTGACGGGGCGACCTGCAATACCTTACAGATCGGCTCGACCCCGTATAGATCACTGTGCTGATCAAGATAGGCGTTTACTTCTTCAGTTCGCGGTCGAGCGCCCCCTGGGCGAAAAAAGCGCTGGCCGACTTCAGAATCTCGTTGGCCCGCCGCAATTCGCGGTTCTCCTTCTCCAACGCCTTGAGACGCTCGCGCTCTTCTGTCGTCACGCCGGGGCGGGTCCCGTTGTTGACTTCCGATCGCTTAATCCAATCCAGCAGGGTCGTTGGTGTTGCAGCCGATCTTCGGTGCAGTAGACTCGACAGCCGCCCACAGCGACCGGTATTCATCACGATGCTCCTGGACCAAGCGCACCGCGCGTTCACGTACTTCGGGGAAAACTTGTTGTTCTTGCTCATGGCTCCATTCTCTCAAGAATTGGAGCCTCCTCAAAACCCGGTGTGATTTATGATGTTGAATGCTTTTTTGGATAGAACACCCACGAGAGAATTGAAGTTAAGCTACATCGGTGCATCACTTTAAACCGATACTGCTGTAAGCACTAGCTGAATTATGAGGACTTTTGGACAACCAAAGCAGCCGAAACACGAGTCCAATTGTCACGCGAACTGATCTAGCGGGCTCTCTGGGCAATAATAAGATTTATACCACGCAACGAATCTTCTGATTCCCTTGTCCAGAGGCGTGCCCGGCTCGAAACCTACAGTTTCCCGCAACCCTTCAGTGTCCGCATAAGTCGCCTCGACGTCACCAGGTTGCATCGGCAGCAAGTTAATTGTTGCTTTTCTTCCAATGGCCTTTTCGACGATTTCGATGAATTCCATCAATTCCACTGGATTATGATTTCCTATGTTGTAGATACGGTAAGGGGCGTCACCGCTGCTGGCAGGATCGGGATCAGCCCTTTCAAATGCAGGATCGGGAGTCGGAATCTTATCCATTATCCGTACCACACCTTCGACGATGTCATCTATATAGGTGAAATCGCGCCGCATCCGGCCCTCGTTGAATACCTCGATCGGCCTCCCCTGGAGAATCGCGCTAGCGAAAAGAAACGCTGACATGTCGGGCCTTCCCCAGGGCCCATAGACAGTGAAAAAACGAAGCCCTGTGGCCGGCAGGCCGTAAAGGTGACTGTAGGCATGAGCCATCAGTTCATTAGATTTCTTCGTGGCTGCATAAAGGCTGATCGGATGATCGACGTTATGGTGGACACTGAATGGCATATGCGTATTTAACCCATAGACGCTTGAGCTGCTCGCATACACCAGGTGCTCCACACCGTTCTTCCTGCAGCCTTCGAGCACATTCAAAAAGCCAACAATATTGCTGTTAATGTAGGCATGGGGATCCTTTAAAGAATAGCGCACCCCCGCTTGCGCGGCCAGGTTGATGACCTTATGAAATCCTTCGACTTCAAAGAGATTTTCCATTCCCGGGCGATCACTTATGTCCAATTTGAGAAACCGGAACCGCGGCAGAGGGAATAGTTGCTTCAGGCGGTCTTCTTTCAAGCGAACGTCATAATAGCTGTTGAGATTGTCGATACCGACCACTTCGACGCCCTGTTCCAGCAGACGCTTGGCTACGTGCATTCCGATAAATCCTGCTGCGCCCGTGACTAAAACTTTCAAGTACCGCTCCTTAAAATCAAGTCAGGTGATTTCTGCCGATTGTGACGTACTCGATCCCCGCAGCACGAACGTCACCCGGCTCGTACATATTACGGCCATCGAAAATAACGGGATGCTTGAGCTTCGACTTGATGGCGCCAAAATCAGGTGCTCGAAATACTTTCCATTCGGTAACGATAGCAAGAGCATCCGCGTCCTCCAAGGCAGCCATGGGTTTATCTACAAGCTGAAGGCGCGCGTCATCCTGAAAAACGCGCCTGGCCTCATGCATTGCGACAGGGTCATAGGCTGTCACTGTCGCGCCGCGCGCCAACAACCCCTCGATCAGCACACGGCTGGGCGCCTCGCGCATATCGTCTGTATTCGGCTTGAAAGCAAGTCCCCAAAGCGCAATATTTTTGCCGGAGAGGTTACTGCCAAACCTGGTCACGATCTTTTCAAGCAGTACTGCTTTCTGATAATCGTTAGCAAGTTCGACTGCTTTGAGAATTTGCAGGTTACTGTTGTATTCGTTTGCCGTCCGCTGCAACGCTCTAACGTCTTTGGGGAAACAGGAGCCGCCGTAGCCACAACCCGCATAGAGAAAATGGTAGCCGATGCGAGGATCAGAACCGATGCCTTGCCGCACGTTTTCAATGTCAACACCCATCTTCTCCGCAAGCAACGCTAGCTCATTCATGAATGAGATGCGCGTAGCGAGCATGGCATTAGCCGCATATTTGGTCAGCTCAGCGGAACGGGTATCCATGAGGACAAGACGATCATGATTGCGGTTAAAAGGCATATATAGCGATCGCATCAACCGCACGGCTTGCTCATCGTCGGCGCCAAGCACAATTCGATCTGGACGCATAAAGTCGTCCACTGCGGCACCCTCTTTCAGGAATTCGGGGTTTGATGCAACGCTGAATTCGATTTCAGGGCTCCTTGCGTTGAGCTCGTCCTTCACCGCGCTGCGAACCTTGTCTGCCGTTCCGACGGGAACGGTCGCTTTCGTGACGATTAACTTGTATTCCTGCATGTGCCGGCCAATTGCGCGCGCGGCGCTGATCACATGCCGCAAATCAGCGGATCCATCCTCATCCGGGGGCGTTCCCACTGCAATAACCTGGATCACTCCGTGATGTACGCTTTCAGGCGCCTCTGTAGTGAAACAGAGTTTTCCGCTCTCCATATTGCGTTTGACTATATCCTCCAGTCCGGGCTCATAGATCGGAATGCGTCCATCCTTGAGAGATCGAATCTTGCTCTCATCTACATCCAGGCACATCACGTGGTTACCCACTTCCGCCAGGCAAGCACCTGTTACGAGGCCAACATATCCCGTGCCGATTACACTTACTTTCATCTTATTTTCCTACTTCTCTTTATCATCAAGATCATCAAGACAACTTCAATTGCTAACGGAAGGATTTATTCGACCTTTACACCGGAAGGGAGTTTTTCGATCTGCTATTCAGGCAGGCAAAGAAATAAGCTTATCGAACTCGACTGTTAGTAATAGAATTGCCCGAGATTTGCACCAAGTACAGTCTGCTTTTTCGGATGAGGGAGAGGGAATGCTCTGAGGCTCTTCACAGACGTGTCTTATCGCGCTGGTCGCAACAGTTTTGATTTTGAATGAACAATCCACGCTACTGGAGATAGCAAACCCAATGTCTGAGGGTAATCACGGTTAAACGCTCGTTCACACCCCGCAGAAGACTCCCCAATATTTTTCCTACAGTCCAAGCCAACGCGCAATGATGTTTCGCTGCATTTCCGACGTTCCTGAATAGATGGTGCTACCGATCGAATCACGCAGCGCCCGTTCGACGTCGTACTCAGCTAGATACCCGTAACCTCCATGAATCTGGACAGTATCAAGCGCTGTCCTGATGAGAGACTCACTCACGAACAGCTTGGTAATAGCCGCATCGAGGGAAGCATTTTTAACGTGATCAAGCCGCCAAGCGGCTTGATAGGTCAACAAACGCGCGGCCTCGAGATGTACTTTCATATCGGCAATCTTGTGCGACACCGCCTGAAATTTTCCAATTTGCTGGCCAAATTGGGAGCGCGTACGCGCACGTGCGATTGATTTTTCGAGAAGACGTTGCATGGTACCGACATGGCTTGCAACCAACAGAATACGTTCCCAGTCCATCGCCGTTGCAAAGACACTTGAGCTTGCTCCGACACCTCCCAGCACCGCAGTCTCGGGAACATGAACATTATCCAGTGTGAGTGCGCCGACTTGTGCGGTATGCAATCCTAGCTTGTCAAATTTTTTACTGGAAGAGAACCCCGGCGTAGCCATCTCTATAAGGAAGGCAGTTGTGCCGCCATGAAAACCTTTTTTTGGATCGGTTACCGCGAATATAATGGCCAAATCCCCAACCGGTCCGTTTGAAACAAAAGCTTTAGTCCCGTTGATACGCCAGCCATTACCATCTCTCTCAGCGTGTGTCTGCATTGCAAACGGATCAGAGCCCGCATTCGGTTCACTGATAGCGTGCATACCCACTAGACTGCCGTCACAGAGGCCCGGAAGATAGCGCCGCTTCTGCTCAACCGTACCGTGCTTGGACACCGGTACAACGCATGCCAACACGTGTGCACAAATGGAAAATACGAGACCGCCATCGTGGCAACCATAGCCAAATGCTTCCAGCGCCATCGCACATGACAGGGCATCGATATTGCTGCCGCCGTACGCCTGCTCAGCGGGAAGACCTTGTATACCGATTTCAGCACATTTACGCCAGAACTCTCGTGAAAACACCTGCTCGTTGTCGCGGACAATGACATCATCGTTCAACTCTTGCTGCGCAAACCTGATAATCTTTTCGCGCAATTTTTTTTGCTCATCAGTAACGGAGAAATCCACTAATGCATCTCCTTCAAACGCTGGTAGTCGATCTTGTCGGTGGACGTTTTGGGTAGTTCTTCGCACCAGACGAACTCATCCGGAATCATGTAAAGCGGCAGATTTTCGGAACAGAAACGCTTCAGCCCGATGATCGAGGGGTGTTTCGCTTCCCGGCTGATCAAAAAAGCCTTTATTTTCACTCCCGCCTCATCGTCATTGGTTGCCACTACTGCTGCCTCCCGGATTAAAGTATGCCGATACAATCCAGCCTCGATCTCGCCAAGCTCGACACGATAACCTCGGCGCTTGACCATCCTATCTCTCCTACCCTGATAGATGTAGTTACCGTCTTGAGCTTCAACCACTATATCGCCGGTACGATACCAGCGATTTGCACCATCGGCGAGAAAAGCACGAGACGTTTGCTCATCCAGCGCCCAGTAGCCCTTCATAACTCCGCTTCCGCTGATGCAAAGCTCGCCCGGATCACCTACCGTTACTTCTCGCCCGCTCTCATCGACGACTTTTCCTGCAAAATGCGCACAGACCTTGCCAATGGGAAAAGGAACGGCGCGTTCTTCGGCGATAGGTAAAGGCAACTCGTAAAATGTGCACACGTTGGTTTCCGTGGGACCGTACAAATTGAAGTACCTGGGTCGGGGCAATAATCTTGTCAGGGTTCGTAAATGGCTCACTGGAAAAACTTCTCCTGCAAACAGCACTAGACGAAGTGCCGAATAATCCTGATGCTGGAGATTTCCATACTGCGCGAGCAAGCTCAGAATCGACGGAGCGGAATACCAACAGGAAATCTGCTGTTCGGCAATCAGTGAGGCGAGACGAACAGGATCTTTGCCCATTTCTTCGGCTACCAGTACCAGACTAGCTCCATGTTTTAATGGAAGATAAATGTCGAGGATGGAAAGATCGAAGTGAAATGGCGCGTGCGAGGAAAAACGATCAGTCTCTGTCGGTTCAAACACGTCGGAGCACCAATTGATGAAACTCACCGCATTCTCATGCGTCAACATCACGCCCTTGGGTTTGCCGGTGGAACCGGACGTATAGAGAATATAGGCCAAGTCATCGGGTTCGGTCTGGGGTAAAGCTACGTAACTCATTCCTTCCAAGTCTTCGGATGTAGCCAGCGCGCCGTTTAAACCCTTCCCACCACCAGTGCTGTCGATAATGACCATGTCGGGAATGCAATCGGACTTCTGTATTTCCTCCCTGAACGCGGCTTCGAACCGGCGTTCAATAAAAACAAGCTTTACCGCACAGTTATGCATGATAAAAGCATTACGGGCGGGTGGAGCTCCAGGATCTACCGGAACATACACTCCACCCGTTTGAAGAATTCCATAAATGGCTGCAATACTGTCAATTGACTTGCGCAGGTATATGCCAACACGGTCCCCTCGCCGCACACCTGAATTGTAAAGGTGTTTGCACACCCGATGGGACAATGCTGATAGTTCGCCATAGGTTATGCTTCCAGCATCTGGTTCGATCACCGCCGTGTGTGAAGGGTAGCGCTTTGCAGCGCTTAAGAAGTATTGATGTAATGCCCGGTCCGCCATGACGACACTGCCTCAGGATTGTTTCGAGCGAATAAGTTTGGCGATCGAATCAAGGGTGTCCAGATATTCAGGATCGGTCTCATGTGCCTCCACCTTTATGCCGAACTGCTCTTCCATGAATAGCACCAGCTTGATCGTCGCAATCGAGTCGAGTATACCGCCCGTGATCAGTGGAGTTGTATCCGTCAGTTCATCAGGGTCTTCCCCTGGAAGGAACTCCTGAAGAATAAATGCCTTCACGGCGGACTGTATATCCTGAATTTCCTGAGTCTCCCGAGTCACTTCGTATCCTCCAATCATGGATGAGTAAAATTCTGAAAAAGTCACTTCTACACAAATGCTTCGTGTTTCACCGCGAGGGGGAGCTGTTGAAAATCACATCTCGCTTCCTGCGCAATTCCTCATACAGTCGCGATGCGATCAATGCATGGCCTTGCACATTCGGGTGGTCATCCCATTCTGCAAGGCGGATGGTGGTGATGTCATACCCATCATATACATCACTCAGGTTGATAATAACGAAACCGCTTCCCTCCGCCATACGCAGCGTTTCCGGTGTTTCCTCCTGCCACGTCCCTTCCCTCACCTGCGGCAGAAAAACCAGTACCGGGAGGACATTTTTGCTGCGGGAGCGCTCCGCGATATGGCGGTAGGTCCAGAAAAGAATTTCGTTATTGTAAGGTTTAAGTTGTCTCAGCGCGGTCGTTTCGTCCATATCCTTTGTAAGACCGGCCTTGGTGACAATATCCCTTAAGGGTTCAAAAGGAATATCGATATTCTTCTGCACTGCCTCAACGAGATATCGTGTTGCACGTGATATTTCGCGTCCCGTCGCGACATAAAAAATGGCATCCGGCTCGAATTCCAGCGCCTTCTCGAGCGAAACAAGTTGTTGCAACGGTTGATAGCCTTGAACTGCAAAATTGAGAATTTCATATTTAATATGAAGCTTATCCTCGCGGTTTAAACGACTCTCCACGAGCGCTTCAAATGTCTGTCCATCTCCGACCCCCCAACCCATGACAGACGATGCGCCAAGCATGGCAATACGGAACGTATTTGGAGGTGGCTTGCGCTCATAATCCTGATCACGCATTCCCCACCGGTTGATGCTGACGGTGCCATAATTCGTGTTCAATACCACAGACGGCACCATTTCCGACTGCGCAAAGTCACTCGTGAAGCGCTTCAGTCCTGAGTCACCGCCCAGCCAGTTCGCCGGTTTTTTCGTGTAAACCTCCCAAAGCTGGGAATTGAAGCGGTCGACGGAAAGCAGATTTTCGTAGTAGCCCCGCTCCAGGTTGGCAGTATCGAGGCGGCTGAGGCGGGCGGAACGCAACGAGTGGATCATCGTGCCCACGTCGCTACCAATGCGTGAATGCACTCCCTCGAAGCTCACGCCCACAAGTATGCACATTGATGTGATCATGGCGAACCTTGCCCGGACCCACTCGCGATCTGCACTTTCAGAGGAGCGCGTATTACGGATCGCACTGCCTTCGATATTACCCAGAAAAATCACTACCAACGCAATAACCGGGAAAACCAGAGCATCTACGGTCATCGGTCCTCCGAGGGAGGACCATAATGAGAACCAGGCAGGTATGGATTCGGCTGTCCAAAAGGACCAAAGGATACAAATAAACCAGAAAGTAGCAAATGACTTGAGGGTAAGAATACACAGACTTCGCCATGTCTGCTTCGCTTTGCCAAGACTGCGACTGCGACCATACTTGAGTTCGTAGAGCGCATTAACCACCACCAACCCTCCAAGAATGGTCCAGAACAAAATGTCCTGCGGAACCAACAGCATTGTTCCTCTTAACCAAAACCATTGGTATGCGTGCAAAAACCAGGTGAGGATAAATACGTATAACGTTGCTACCACCATTGCCCGGGTCGTGCCCAGATTCCGTAACTTGAATACGGCTGGATAATAAAAGACCTTTTGCATGAAGTCCTTCCAGTAAATATTTATGCGCCGCCAGAAATCGGTAAAGCTGGAAGCTAGGAGATAGCGATTATGTGTTTCCGGAAGGCGAAAACCGAACAGGTACAGCATGCCAACGATTAAGTGAAAGAGGCCGGATACCCGCAGATACAGGAGGAAGTTTGCTACTAGGTACTGTATCAATTCCGCAGGACCCGTTACTTCAGAGGGGGCGAGTGTAAGATGGTAGTAGACAAATCGATATAAAATCAGATGGATCACGCCTCGTACTATCCAGTCGACCCCAGTCTGATAAATACGATAAGCGTCATCATCATAATAATTCCGCAAAAAAGTTTTGTAGTCGACCACTGGATAAAGTGGGAAGCATACATTTGGCAACATGAAGAAATAGGACAATACCTGTACAGGTGATGCAGGCGTCTTATCGTGGCGTAGCTCGTAGATATAGACGATTAGCCGGAACATGAACATCGAGCCAAGTATTGGCCAAACAGCATCGGCTACTGGTCCCTCTATCCATTTAGCACGCCATGCGATCAGGAGAGCTGTGACAGCAAGAATCAGAACTGCGCGCCATTTGAATGAAACCGGCAAATGACAGATGCCGATAAGTGTAAGACCGGTGGCAACAAGCGAAGCGCCTTCAGCGAAACCTAACGTGATAACTATCGCTATAAGGGAGAGCAGAAGAAAAAAGGATAAGCGGTGCTGTAATGGAAGAAGCGCATGGATAGCGAAACCACTGAACGCGACCAGCGCGAGTTGCAAAAAAGCTGCACTTTCAATGTGGAATTGTCGCAGCAGTAGGGTAACGATACCCAGTTGGAAAAGGATGAGCAGATATTCCTTCGCGCCTATGCGCCCCATAGCAACTGTCGCACTCATAAACTGATACTAACCTTATGAAGGAAAAGGGCTTATAAACGTGAGGGCTTGGGTAGGCCAAATTTTTTACTACCGCTCGCTGCGTCTAACTTTACGCTCAACAGAAGCATGGGTCAACGTAAGCATAGAGCCAGTCGAGACTGCAGCATGCAGGACCGAGACTCATTTTTTGGGTAATAAGTGGAAGCTATAAAAGCGATAACTGAGCTGGCAGGAGTGGAGCCAGCACCTGCAGATGAAATGCTGCAGGTGCTTTAATAGTGGGAAGTTCGCAATGACCCTGTCTAAAGGATCAATACAGATGGCTGTTATTTTGGGTGCCTTCGAATAACCCAGCCGATAAGGCTAAACCCCGCCAATAGCAGCGCATAGGTTTCCGGTTCCGGAATTACCGCAGCCATGGGCTTATATAACCACACAGAGGCATCCCACCCTCCGTTCCCCGCTGCGGAAATTGCGTCCAGGGCGACAAAAGCGCCCAGCGCTTCATCATAGTGCCACTTGCCAAGCACACCTGTAGCGAAGCCGCCGTGAGGGTGATCCAGGGGTGAGCTGGAAATTTCAGTGACGGTCCAGCTAGTGTTGGAGCTAACATTACTCTCTGCGTCAGTTGTTACACTGGCTGACCAGACCGCACCACCGCCATCGGTCCCGTCCCAAAGAATAATGTTGTTGTTGGGGGGTCGTAACCAATACCGTAGTTGCCCGTGATTCGAAAGTCGGATCCGTCGGCATTGATGAGATCGATCCCGATATCGCGATTGCTATCAGGCTGGGCAGCATCTGCATTGTCTAGATCCCATATCATTAAATCAGACGTGAGCGCCCCCGCTACCGTCGCTGTCCGGATGTAAAGATTATGTACAGGATCGATCGTGGCGGCACCTTTAAAGCCGATCGAGTTAGACGAAGTGCCAATTTTTTCCCACGTATCTTGTCCGCCATTCCTCACATTCCCTAATATGTAGCGATATAAAGAGGGAAAACCTGTAGAGTGCAGATCTGCAGTAAGATAAACGACATCCTTGCCGTTTTCCGTCCGATAGGCGGTAGTACCATTGACGTAGCCTGGAGGTTCAGTCCCTGTCCATTGCCCCTGTCGATCAATCCACATATTACCGCCCTGAGCCACATTGACAGTATTGTAGCCAGAACCAGTTACGCCCCCTACTTTGTTTGGATCCGCTTTTGTTGGGTCCCAAAGAAAAGGGCCCGCACGTCGCACGCTGGTCCCATCCAGAGTTTGAAAATTTCCACTGTTGGGAAATACTGCGCCACCGAACGTCAAAACATATCATTGACCGGGAGATAAATGTTGTTGTCATAGGTATGCGCAGATTGCGGAGCGCCCGCCCCCGACTACCAAGCCATTTGAATCAATCCTGCTCGGCAGAGAACCTCGTCCCCAATTACCAGTGGCTCCCCCCCATACATACATCTCGTTTCCAGCGTAATTTGCATGGCCGCCACCCCATAGCATCAAGTCTCCTTTTGCTGAATCCCAGGCGAAGGAGCTCCAGGCCCTTACAATTGCCGTGGGGCTCTCATAACTAGAATATTTTACTGCGTCAGCACCTTTTGCCCACGCATCGGAATATAGATTGGTACTGGCCTTAACCCAATCACCCTCCGGTGTAGCTTGCAGCAACGATGACATGCGCTCGAAAGCAGTCACTGCATGTGCTTGCGCGAAGAATCCGGGAAACAAGCTCATGACCAAGGTGGAAACAAGCGCAAACTTTAGCGAGTGAAACCTGCCTTCATAAACAGCAGACTTCGAGATTTTCCTTTTATTGCTTTTTTTGCCATGTTTAGCATCCTTAAATAAAGGTCCAGTGATGTCATGATATCAACTTCTTTTTTAACCGCTGGTTAAATAAGTTATTTATAGCATGAATTCCAAGTTCAAGCTGGTCTGTGGTTTCCGACTGATGAATACGGTTCCGTATCAGTAAATGAATTTAGGAATCTTGCCTTTTTAAGCGCAAGGAAGACTCTCGAAGCTGACGACATCAACTGTATTCTTACCGGAAGCTTCAATTATTCCCTGGGGAGGCCAAAGTCTATTCTCACTTTCGCTATTCTTTGTAGTAGTATTAAGAAATTTTTAGTGGGGCGGAACGGAACGACGCTTATCGGCTTTTTATGTTTCTTACTGGCTACCACTATCAAGAAAGACGAAGTACGCGCCGTTATATGCCATTACCGGCAGAACAAAGGGCTGGGGATCTCGATGTTTATGTCGAACCTGACTTTTGTCTCAACTTGACTTTTCTGTGATTATGACGCACACCGCATTCTGAGTGAAAACGACGTGCAATAGCAGCCGCCGTGTAGTGGGGTTTCCGCAATCAATTTGGTTAAGCTGGCATCTCACGCTGACCTCGGGACCCTATCGGCAGGCAGCGGGATCTTTTTTGCACGGTCGATAGCAAATCACATCCGCATCGATATTTCCGTTTTTTCATTTATCTTCCCGCCCAGATTCATTTTGGAGTTTTACATTAATACCGGCAATTGAGGAAGCTCTGTTCCACCCCGTAAGACAAACCAGCTACGGAGTAATTATGCAGCACGTTGAAGAAGTAAAGAGTATTTTGTCCAATGTCCTGAGCCTCGGCGAGCGCAAGAACTCTCTCAGGGAAGATTCCATCTTGCTCGGAAACATTCCGGAATTGGATTCGATGGCAGTAGTGAACGTAATCACCGCTTTGGAAGAGCACTTTGGCATCACCGTGGATGACGATGAGATCAGCGCCAGAACATTCGAAACCGTGGGTAGTCTCACACGCTTTGTTGAGCAGAAATTGACTGAATGAGCGGATATGCCGGGAATTTACCTGCTGAGCCCTTTTTCCTGAAGGCGGACTCCGGAGAGCGTTTCTGTCTTTATTACCCTCCTCATCCTCGCAGGGAATGCCGAGGGGTATTCATGTATGTTCATCCGTTCGGCGAAGAGATGAACAAGTCCAGGCGGATGGTCGCGTTGCAGGCAAGAGCTTTTGCAGCCAACGGGTTCGGAATGCTGCAAATTGATCTCTTTGGCTGTGGAGATAGCAGTGGTGAATTTGGGAACGCCAGCTGGAATTTGTGGAAGCAAGACTTAGGGGTTGCAAAGAATTGGCTTGAGAACCGTGTGGCTGCACCCGTCAGTCTCTGGGGCCTGCGCCTGGGTGCACTGCTCGCGTTGGATTTCGCCAGAGATTTGGACACCTCGATTGACCAGATAATCCTGTGGCAGCCCGTACTAAAGGGAAAATCCTTTCTGACCCAGTTCCTGCGCCTACGTCTCGCCGGTGAAATACTTTCAGCTGATGCCGATACACAGGAACACGTAGGGACGGACGAGCTACGTTCTTTGCTGCAAGCCGGAAATACCCTTGAAGTGGCTGGTTATGAACTTTCCCCGGAACTCGCCACTGTAATCGATAAGCTAGATGCGGCGGAACTCAGAGTGACGAAAAGTCCTATCCACTGGATCGAGATCGTAGCCGAGCCGGGCCGCTCCATATCTCCAGCAGGATCAAAAGTAGTGAATTTGTGGAAGCAAGGTGGGGTCGATGTGCACGTCTACGTTGTACCCTGTGTATCTTTTTGGGCGACACAAGAAATTTCGGAATGTCCTGCTCTGGTATCATCCACAACAGGGATTTTTAGGGGAGCCTCTGCATGAATTTCATGGAGCGTGCCCTTAGCTTCCCCTGCCACGGTTCACAGTTATATGGAATTTTAAGCGTACCGGTACAACTCGCCTCAAAGGGTTTGTTGATCGTAGTAGGCGGCCCACAGTATCGTGTAGGCAGTCACCGTCAATTTGTCCTGCTTGCCCGTTACCTCGCGGCGAATGGTGTACCTGTCCTGCGCTTTGATTACCGGGGAATGGGAGATAGCGAAGGAGATACCAGAACGTTCGAAGATCTGGGGGATGATCTGCGCTGCGCGATAGACGAGTTTTTTGAGGAGGTGCCTTCTCTTAACGGTTTGGTGATTTGGGGATTATGCGATGCCGCTTCGGCTGCGCTTTTCTATGCGCATGAGGATACCCGTGTCATGGGTCTCGTGCTGCTGAATCCCTGGGTGAGAACAGATCAAGGCGCAGCGCAAGCCTATCTGAAACATTACTACCTTGATCGTATTTTCACTCCAGAATTCTGGGGGAAAATACGGAAAGGGCAACTTGATTATTTCGAATCAATCCGGTCTCTCTGGAAAATCATGGGCAAAGCTTTTGCGGGCAAAAAAAAGATTGCTGGCAGCATGAAAGATTCACCCGGAAGCTCGCCAGAAGAAAATTCTTGCCATGTTGCTCCCTTACCGAAGAGGATGGTTGACGGACTCAGCCGTTTCCATGGAAAGTTACTCCTCATTATCAGTGGTAAAGACCTCACAGCTCAGGAGTTCCTAGATCTGGTAAAACGGTCACAAGAGTGGCAAAAGCTGCTGGCATCGCCTCAGATATCGAGGCTTGACTTACCGGAGGCCAACCACACCTTTTCCCGCCGCGAGTGGCGTGACCAGGTAGCCGTCGCTACAAGGGAGTGGATTCAATCATGGTGAAACGCGTTCTCATGATCGCATTTCATTACCCACCGATGTGGGGAAGCAGCGGCATACAGCGAACTCTGAAATTTTCCCAATATCTGCCCGAATTTGGATGGGAACCGATTGTCCTAACGGCACACCCCAGAGCATACTCCAGCACGAGCAACCATCAAATTCAGGAAATCTCCGATCAGTTACCGGTGTATCGTGCCTTTGCTCTCGACGTATCCAGGCATTTGTCATTCATGGGGCGTTATCCGAGTTTACTTGCTCTGCCTGATCGCTGGATTTCCTGGTTGATGGGTGCGGTTCCCCTGGGTTTGCACCTGGTTCGAAAATATCGACCTGACGTCATCTGGTCTACCTACCCCATTGCCACGGCTCATTTGATCGGGCTCAGCTTGAGACGGATAACTGGGCTTCCATGGGTTGCCGATCTAAGAGATCCCATGACGGATGTAGATTACCCGCTCGAACCGTTCACCCGCCGAATATATGAATGGATTGAGAAAAGGACGATCAACGATTGCACTCGGGCTGTTTTAACTACTCCGGGGGCGATCAATGATTACAAAAGAAGATTTCCGCGCATTCCTGCTTCGCGATTCTACCTGATAGAGAACGGTTATGATGAGGAAAATTTTACGGCAGCCGAAGCTCATATTGGGGGAGGTCTATCCAAAAGCGGCGAACAGTTCGTACTCGTTCACAGTGGCATCATTTACCCATCTGAACGTGACCCTGTAGCATTTTTTGAAGCTCTGGCGGCGCTACTAGAGCGGAGGCTGATTTCTCCCTTGAACTTGAAAGTGATACTTCGGGCTACCGCGCACGACGAGTACCTTTTACCATTGATTAGCCGATATGGGCTCGGTCTCATTGTTTCGCTGGCACCGGCAATCCCTTACCAAGACGCTTTGGCGGAAATGTTATCCGCCGATGGACTTTTAATCCTTCAGGCATCGAATTGCAATAACCAGATTCCTGCAAAACTCTATGAGTATCTGCGTGCTCGGCGCCCTATATTGGCCCTGACTGATCCGGCCGGGAATACCGCTGCGGCCTTGAGAGATGCAGGAATCGACACCATAGCTCGCCTGGATTCGAAGAATGATATTATGCTGGAGCTACTCCGTTTTCTGACATTAACCAAGGAGAATAAGGCTCCAATTGCGCCACATGAAAAAGTAATTGAGTGTGCCCGAAGATCAAGAACAGAGCAATTGAGTAATCTTCTAAGCCAAATAGCACCTCAAAACACGTGAGGCTGTGGTGCGTAGGATGGCGAACTCCTGCTGAAGTGGAGGCTCTATGAAAGTTATAATAGGAATTGCTGTGGTAACAATTTGGGCTGCAGCCTCCCCACTTTACGCAGCTAAAAAGAATTATTGTGGAGAAATAAAATTAGGATTGACGGGAGGTGACTACACCAGTAGTGAGGATAGAGCGAATAAATTAGGCGTCGTGGAAGGATTTCACTTCACTCCGGAAGTGGAGAACTTGATTAGGGGAAAGTCTGGATATCTCGGAGGGGATTTAAATTATACGCTTGAGCATTTTCCAAATCATCATCGGGCTCTAACGGCGATGGCAAAATTGGGCCTCAGAGAGAAGGTTACTAAACCTGTAGGCGCAAAATACACTGTTGAGTGCTACTTCGAACGCGCCATACGGTTCAAACCCACCGATGCGATGGTGCGGATGGTGTACGCTGATTATCTGTTAAAAACTGCACGTTCTCATGAGGCTAATGAGCAACTACAGATAGCTTCTGATCTTCAGCCAGAAGATCCTACCATTAATTACAATGTCGGCTTACTCTATTTGAAACAGAAAAATTACGAGCAGGCGAAAACGTATGCGAAGAAAGCATATCAACTCGGGTTTCCGTTACCGGGCTTGAAGAATCAGTTGAAGCAGGCGGGGAAATGGGATGAATAGCGCAAAAAAACTGGGATTAGCGCGAATCGAAGCTTCAGCAAATGTTTAGACGCCAGCCGCCTCCTGTGCAGGGGCGAAATGCGCGATGTACCAGCTCATTGCCTGTCTGAGTCCTTCATCAATGCGGTGAGACGGCTCAAAACCAAGTAATTTGGCGGCTTTCGTAATATCCGCCTGTGAGTGCCGCACATCGCCTTTGCGAAAGTCGACGTATGTCGGCTGATGGTTCGCGAGCTCCGGAAATTTCTCCAGCAGCAGATCGCGCATCATGCCGTACAGTTGATTCAGGCTCGTGCGTTCATTCACCGCTACGTTGTAAATCTGATTCACGGCTGCCGCATTGTCAGTGAGAGCGGCGAGAAGGTTGACTTGAACAACATTGTCGATATAACAAAAATCCCGGCTGGTTTCCCCGTCCCCATTGATATATAGCGTCTGGTTCCTGATCAGTGCGGAAATCCATTGGGGGATAACTGCGGCATAAGCGCCATTGGGGTCTTGTCTCGGACCGAATACATTAAAATAGCGCAACCCAACGGAGTCCAGTCCATAGCAACGGGCGAACACATCGGCGTAGAGCTCGTTCACATATTTGGTGACAGCATAGGGCGAGAGGGGGCGTCCAATTACCGCTTCCACTTTTGGCAGATCGGGGTGGTCGCCATAGGTGGAACTGGAAGCAGCATAGATGAAGCGCTTCACTTTCGCGTCGCGCGCTGCAACTAACATATTGAGGAATCCGGAAATATTGCTTTCGTTGGTGCGGATGGGGTCTTGAATGGAACGCGGCACGGAACCTAGTGCTGCCTGGTGCAAAACGAAATCCACGCCCTGGCATGCGGCTGTGCAAGTTTCGAGCCGGCAGATGTCACCCTCTATAAAGCTGAAATTACGCCAGGCCTTTTCCCCAACCAGGTCCCTTACCTGCTCAAGATTCCGCTGATAGCCGGTGAAAAAATTATCCAATCCGATTACTCTCTGGTTACGCTTGAGCAATGCCTCCAGCAGATTGGATCCGATGAAGCCGGCAACGCCCGTAACCAGCCAGCAGTATTGGCGGTCCTCCAGATGCCGCAGCGATTTTGGGTAAGCAGCCATGCTTGGCGAACTATCCTTCACAGTCTCCACACGTTTAAGCCAGCCTCTCGGAGTGCGGCAGAATCGAACTGGGATTTCACATCTATGAAACACCCTTTATCCGTGATTTTGGTCTGAAATTGGGTCAAAGGCATGTCAGTGAACTGGCGGTGGGCAACTGCAACAATCATTGCATCGGCACGGGGAAGATCTTCCCATGATTCAAGTTCTATGCCATATTCGTGGCGGGCTTCTTCCAGACTTGCCACAGGATCATGGACGTGAATCTCTATTCCATAGCTTTCGAGTTCATTGATCAGATCGGCAACCTTGGAATTCCTGAGATCAGGACAATTTTCCTTGAAGGCCAAGCCGAGAACATTCACGCGGGCACTGCGAACGTTGATATCGGCCTTGATGATATGCTTGATCGTTTGTTCCGCCACGAATTTGGCCATACTGTCATTGATACGCCTCCCCGCGAGGATGACCTGGGGGATATAACCGACCATTTCTGCCTTATGGGTAAGGTAGTAGGGATCGACCCCGATACAATGACCCCCCACCAGACCCGGGCGAAAAGGTAGAAAATTCCATTTCGTGCCGGCCGCCTGCAGCACTTCCAGTGTATCGATGTCCAGTTTGTCGAAAATAATCGCCAGTTCATTCATCAAAGCGATATTGAGGTCTCTTTGAGTATTTTCGATCACCTTGGCCGCCTCGGCCACCTTGATACTGGAGGCGCGATGCACACCGGCGGTAATTATGCTCTCGTAAAGCGCTGCAATTTTTTCCAGCGTATCCTCATCGTCTCCAGCGACGACCTTGAGAATTTTTGTAAGTGTATGCTGTTTGTCGCCCGGGTTAATCCGCTCGGGCGAGAAGCCGACATGGAAATCGTTTTTCCATTTCATGCCGGAATGTTTCTCCAGAACAGGAATACAGACTTCCTCGGTTGCTCCTGGATAAACGGTGGATTCGTAAATAACGGTCGCTCCCCGCTTCATATGTTTTCCCACAGTTTCGCTCGCGCCTATGAGGGGGCGAAAATCGGGCTGATGGGCTGCGTCTACGGGTGTTGGAACGGCCACGACAATATAATCCGCCTGTGACAACTCAGCCGGGTCGGTAGTGACATGAAGCTGCTCTGCGGCTTTCAGGTCACCGGAGGAAACTTCACCGGTCGGATCGATAAATTGCTTGTAACTTGCTATCTTGCTGCTTGAAAGATCGTAACCAATAGTCTTCCTTTTTTTTCCAAACTCAACTGCCAAAGGTAATCCTACATAACCTAACCCAACCACTGCTACTACACTCATCAGTTATCTCCCGCTTTATACTTGTAGACGTTATAACGGCATAAACCAGATCATCTCCATCCAGTATCATCAAGCCATATCACCTCGAATACCATTGTACTGAAGGTCAGTCCCTGAACTGTTCATGCAGCATATCATAGCGGGAAATGACAAAGGAAAAAGGAAGAAGCTGGCTGTGAGAATCAGCCGGCCAGTCTCGACTCAACCAGAGAACAAAGTTCATTGCACCTGACTGCTTTGCAACAAGTCTCCGCACAAGCCTGGAGGCCGTCGAGGTTCGCAACCCAGTAATGCCTGACGAAGCCTGGATATTTGGCGTTTGCAGCGGATGATATTTTTAAGCGTTTCTACGCCGCCCTGCACTATCGTCCAGCTCAACCGCAGATGCGGACCCCACGCTCCGCCGCGTATTCGCGACGGCTTCCTTCCATATCCGCTGTAATGCATCCCACATGCCTGCCCGAACTGTGGTCAGATAAAGGGTATTATCGCTCAATCCGTTTACAAGACGCCTCTGAGCTTCAGCCAGATTATGGTAGGGCATGCTCATGAAAAGATGGTGTGTTGCGTGATAGCGCAAACCAACCGGAGCCCACAGGCCAGTGAGGAAGTTGCCTGGCACATTGATGGAATCGAGATATTGCTCGGCAAATTCCATCGGGCGGCCGCCGGGATTACGATACGCGTGTGCGCTCAATGTACGCAAGGAGTTTATAAAAAAGATGAACATCGCGATGATGTACCAGAAGACCAGGAACCAAGGGGTCAGAATATCCAGTTCAATACAGGTAACCACCGCGGTGATGAATAAAAAAGCACCAAACTCCTGGATTCTCCAATGCCTGTCGTTGCGGAGCGCATGCGGCGCGCGCTTATAGTTCATATCTATGGTGAGCGAGGAGGCGCGCTCCCACAGAATCCGACGCAGCGGCGAAATGAAATACGACAACGGTGTGAGAAGCAGGAAACGAACGATGAAGAAAAGCGGCAGGATGAAGGACAGCAGCACATACCCCACCATGACCATCGGTTTCAGGGTTGCAAAAGGGATATATTCGCCATCTCCGGCAGTGCCGTACACATCTCTCCTGTGGTGATCGTTGTGCACGCCATCATAGGTAAAGGAAGGAATCAGCAGAGGTATGCCACACGTCACATTCCAGATAAAGCGAAACACCCCGAAGGTGCCTTTTTTGAGATGGGCCAGCTCATGTACAAAGATAGCGGCGCGATAAAAAGCAAACGTGGCAACGGGCAGGGCCAGCAACTGCCAGAATGAAAAGAGCGGTATGGACAGGATGATCAGGAAGACTGCCCAGCCAAGCGAGATATGGAAGAGAAAATCCAACCAGTAGATCCAGGGATTGGGCGTCATGAGATCGCGGACAAGGTTGTGCGCCTCCCGCAACGGAAATTCCTGTCCTGGCTGTATCTGCATCATCACCGGATACTCACTGTTCTTTGTCTGGTACCGACTCGGTCTGACGCGCTATCCACTCTCTTTCCCTTTTCCTTTCCACATTCCGCCATTATTTCACGACCTGGAACATGGTGCGACTTCATTCGAACACCTCGGCATGAACCAGTCTCACCGCCTTTTCATCCTTGCTGGAAACGACGGGGCTTGCACCTGCCTCGAGGGGCCATTCGATGCCAATTCCCGGGTCGTTCCACAGAATACTGCGATCAAAATCAGAAAAATAGTACTCGGTGGTTTTATATAAGAAATCTGCAATGTCACTGAGGACATAGAACCCATGCGCAAATCCGGGCGGCAACCACAACTGGCGGTAATTGTCTTCAGTCAATTCGACGCCGACCCAATGACCAAAAGTAGGGGATGATGTGCGAATGTCTACAGCCACGTCGAATACTGCCCCACGCACGACACGTACCAGCTTTCCCTGCGGCCGATGGATCTGATAGTGCAACCCACGCAGCACGCCCTTGACAGAGCGGCTATGATTATCCTGTACAAACCCCACGTCAAGTCCGACCGCTCGCCGGAAATTTTCCTGATTGAAGCTCTCGAAGAAAAATCCGCGACTATCTCCGAACACTTTGGGCTCGATTATCAGGACCTCCGGGATAGAGGTGGTAATAACCTTCATGTAACCACCCATTCCTCTAGCAAGCGTTTCAAGTACTGGCCGTAACCATTCTTGGCCAGAGGCTGCGCCAGCTTCTCAAGCTGCTCGCTATTTATGAAACCTTGGCGAAAGGCGATCTCTTCCGGGCAGGCCACTTTGAGCCCCTGACGGTGTTCGATGGTTTCAATGAAGTTGCTTGCTTCTATCAGGCTTTCGTGCGTGCCGGTATCCAGCCAGGCATAGCCACGTCCCATGATTTCCACGTTGAGCTGATTATGCTTGAGATAAGTGCGATTGACATCGGTGATTTCCAGCTCGCCGCGCGCGGAAGGCTTGAGTCCACTGGCAATATCCACTACCTGATTATCGTAAAAATAAAGGCCGGTCACCGCGTAGTTGCTCTTGGGTTGAGCGGGTTTTTCTTCCAGCGAAGAAACACGATGATTCGCATCAAAGGCGACGACCCCGTACCGTTCCGGGTCCTGTACGTGATAGGCAAAGACTGTCGCACCTTCCTGTCTTTCCATGGCATGCTGTAATTGCAGATGCAAATCGTGACCATAGAAAATGTTATCACCCAACACAAGCGCGCTCGAATCCTTTCCAATGAAATCCCTGCCAATGATAAAAGCATGAGCGAGCCCATCCGGGCTGTTTTGCACCGCATATTGCAGGTTCAAACCCCAATCCCCCCCATCACCCAGAAGCTGCTCGAAACGTGGCGTATCCTGAGGAGTGGAAATAATGAGAATGTCGCGAATACCCGCGAGCATCAATGTGCTGAGCGGATAGTAGATCATGGGCTTGTCGTAAATAGGCAACAATTGTTTGGAGACCGCTTTTGTCACGGGATAGAGCCGTGTGCCGGAGCCTCCCGCAAGAATGATGCCTTTACGCTGAATCATAGTGGTTTCTCGAGAATTTCGGTGAGCATGCGCTCAACCCCTGTCTCCCACGGCGGCAAGTTTAAATCGAATGTGCTTTGCAGTTTTCCGGTATCGAGGCGGGAGTTTTTTGGCCGCCGAGCGGCGGATGGAAATTCACTGCTTGTTACCGGGAAAACATTTTCTGGCGCGACCATCAGCTTGATCCCCTCCTGCCGCGCAAAGTTCAATACAAAATTCGCATAACCGTACCAGGACGTTTCACCCGCGGCAGTCAGATGATAAAGCCCAGAGATATTCTGCCCCTGCCTGCTTATCCGTATGACCTGAGCAGTGATGTCAGCCAGAAGCTCCGCACCGGTGGGAGCGCCAACCTGATCATCAATAACATTGAGACTATCGCGTTGCTGGGCCAAGCGCAGCATGGTTTTTGCGAAATTACTGCCACGCGCTGCAAAAACCCAACTCGTGCGAAAGATGAGATGGTTGCAACCCGAGGTCAAAATCGCTTGCTCGGCTTCGAGCTTGGTTATGCCGTACACATTTAAAGGGGTGGGAGAATCGGTTTCCACACGAGGCGCACTTCCGCTCCCGTCAAATACATAATCGGTAGAATAATGTACCAGCCAAGCGCCCAGCTTGCCGGCTTCGCGGGCGAGTACAGCGGGAGCAAGGGCGTTGATGAGGCGGACACGCTCCGGCTCGCTTTCAGCCTTGTCCACCGCTGTATAGGCGGCGGCATTTACGATCACATCCGGCGCAACTGTCCGAATAGCATCTGTAATTCCGTCGAGACGTGTGAAATCACCGCAGAGCTCGTGGCTGCCAAAATCCAGAGCCACTATCTCGCCTAGGGGTGCAAGACTGCGCTGCAGTTCCCATCCAACCTGGCCATCTTTTCCAAACAGTAGAATTTTCATCAAGCACGCTCTTTGTAGTTCTTCTCCACCCAGTGCCGATATGCTCCGGATTGAACATGGGTGACCCAAACCGCATTGTCGAGATACCACTGCACAGTTTTGCTGATTCCTGTTTCAAAAGTTTCAGCAGGTCTCCAACCCAGTTCACGCTCGATTTTGCTCGCATCGATCGCATAACGCCGGTCATGGCCTGGACGATCCGCCACATATTTGATCAGATTGCGATAGGACTGGCCCGCGCGGGGGCGAAAGGTGTCCAGCAGGCTACAGATTGTTTCCACAATTTCGATGTTGGGTTTTTCATTCCAGCCGCCGATATTATAAATCTCTCCCGGAATGCCATCCTCCAGCACGCGGCGAATGGCGCTGCAATGATCTTTTACGTAGAGCCAGTCGCGGATTTGCTGGCCATCGCCGTAGACTGGCAATGACTTTCCCGCCAGTGCATTGACGATCATGAGCGGAATGAGCTTTTCGGGAAATTGATATGGGCCGTAATTGTTGGAGCAGTTTGTGGTGAAAACAGGCAATCCGTATGTGTGGTGATAGGCACGCACCAAATGATCGCTTGCTGCCTTGCTTGCTGAGTAAGGGCTGTTAGGTTCGTAACGATGCGTCTCGGTAAAAGGCATTTCGTCTTTTGCCAGCGAACCATACACCTCATCGGTTGAGACGTGCAAGAAACGAAACTGCTGCTTTTCATTTCCCTTCAATTTGCTCCAGTAATCGCGAGATGCTTCCAGAAGGCGGAAGGTACCCACGATGTTGGTTTGCATGAAGTCCTCCGGACCATGTATGGAACGATCGACATGGCTCTCCGCAGCAAAATTAAGGATGGCGCGCGGCCGATAGTTCTTTAGCAGATGAACCAGGAGATCGGAATCACTAATATCGCCTTGTACAAAAACATGCCGCTTGTCGCCCTCCAGCGTTTTCAGGTTCTCCAGGTTGCCAGCATAAGTGAGCACGTCGAGGTTGATGGCCGCCTCGTCAGATTGCTCCAGCCAATCCAATACGAAATTCGCCCCGATAAATCCGGCACCTCCTGTTACCAGAATCATTTGCTCTTCCTTGAAATCATTACGTTATGCTGTTTAATACACTCTTACCGCTTGGGAATCCTTACGCTGAATCCTGATGATGGACAAAATGGAAAAAACGCAGAATACGTGGTTAAAACTCTTCGTCTTGCCGCAAATAACGCCACTTTCCCAAGGGAAGCTCGCCCAGCTTTACCTTGCCGATGCGAACTCGTTTCAGTCCTGTGACCTTCAAACCAACCAGTTCGCACATTCTACGAATCTGCCGCTTCCTGCCTTCCTTTAAAATGAATCTCAACTGGTCCTTATTCTGCTGGACCACCTCGGCACGTTTCAGTGCCTTTCCATCCAGACTCAGGCCGTGACTCAACAGATTCAGGGTGCGCTGGGACAACACTCCTTCCACACGTACAAGATACTCCTTTTCAATCTCGGATTCGGCACCGATCAATTTCCTCGCGATGCGGCCATCTTGGGTAAAAACAAGCAATCCGCTTGAATCGATATCCAACCGGCCTGCGGGCGCCATACCTTTCAAATTTGATGGGCTAAAACTGGATAGTGCATTGCTATCATGAAGCTGCGATTCTCTATTAATGAGGCTGATTGCGGGCTTGTATCCTCGCTCGGGTTGTCCTGAAACATACCCAACGGGCTTATGCAACAGTACGGTGATTTGATCGCACTGCTGCGCTTGTGCCATGCGCGCAAGCTTTATTTCCTGCGTAGGAAAAACCTTGATGCCTAACTGATTGATGCGCTCCCCATCCACAAATACCCAGCCGCGTTCGATATAGTCATCCGCTTCCCGGCGCGAACACAACCCCTTCTGGGACATAAGCTTGGATAACCGGATTTTTTCCATCGTTTCCTGCTGCTGAACGAAAAGACTCACGAAACATAACGACGCATCATCTTTCAAGAACTGCACATTATAGTTTGAACGTCTGTACCATTTCAGCTAGAATTGCGACTCGCAGGCGCGTAGCTCAGCTGGTTAGAGCACCACCTTGACATGGTGGGGGTCGTTGGTTCGAGTCCAATCGCGCCTACCAACATCCTTTATATCCGTTATCACTGCTTTTCCTGTTTTCCCCGATAGAACGGCATAGCGCACCCGGTCTTTCTCCTGCTTTTTGCTGCGCCTCCCTGCCATACTTTCTCTCTGTCGCCTCCGATCATTTAAACCATCGAAGCGAGTTTTGATTTCAAGGTATGGACGATTGGAGGCTCAAGAAGGTGCTTGAAAGCATTTTCTAGAGTGAAAAAATCACTTACTTCTTAAGAAAAGGGGAATAGACAGAGAACAACATTAGAAATCAGCTGGAAAGGGAAGAACATTTCCAAGTAATGAGAGAATGGAATCTATTCCATCGACTATGATCTCAACAGGATCATCGTTGAAAAGAAAGGATCGGCATGGACAGTCTGTCAAATGCAACCCCGCCAATTTCCGTCCTTTGCCCACAACGGTTGATATCACCGGGCATGAGAATGCGTCAATAAAACGGCCCCCGAGGGGGCCGTATCTTTCTCCACGTAGAAGAGGTTTGCGTTTCGTCAATCAGGAATTTTTACGTTGGCTCCGCCGCCGCACGACAGCGCCCATCAGGCCCAAGCCTGCCAGAAGCATCGCGTAGGTTTCTGGTTCCGGAACCGCACTCACCTGGATCGATCCGCTATAAAGACCGCCAAGGGTACCGTTGGTCATTCCTGTGATATTCAAATCAAAATTACCACCTGCGTTTGGCCCCCAATGCAAAGTGAGCAAGTCAGATGTATTTGATCCTCCAATCACGGCCGAGGCCAGTTGTGTCTCATCACCGTTGTTCCGGATTCCGTCCGGGTTGGAAATCAGTGACATCGTGGAGAGGATCGTGTTGAAGGTACCATGATCCGGGACATCCACCGGAAAATTGATGACGCTGTAACCGGAACCTCCGTTGGCAGGCAGACTGAAAGAAAAGACATCATTGAAATTTCCAGCAGGCACTACGCTTCCGGTGAACGTGGTTGGCACATCAAAAGACACCGTACCAAGCTGATCATCCGTAGGTGCAGCATTGGCTCCAGCGCTCACCCCTGCCAGAATCGCAACAGTAACAGCTCGCTTCAAAAAAGTATTCATGATTTTAACCTCCTTAAGTACTTACTAGAAACATTGAAGATCAACCTTTTAGCAGAGTTGACAATTTTTTTGTTGGTAGTACCTATTGCACCGAGGTGCGAAATTAATCCGCGGGCCTCGATAGTGAAAGATTACACTCCATGGGCAAATGATCAATAGACCGATAGGACTAGCCAGGAAAATTAATTAAGTCTTCAGCTTTCCTTTCTTCCAACTCATTTTCAGATACAAGGTAGCTGGTGTCACCGCGTAACCTGTGCTGTGCCCCGAACGACAATCCATGTTCCGCCCTGTTACGGCGCAACTCGCCTTCCGGGCGGCCAACACGCTTGAGGCTGTCGACGATATTCTTCACATGCTGCGTCTTGCTCATCTGCGCGACCAGAATGGCATCCGGAGTTTCCACTACCACCATATCCTC
>NZ_JCAHZJ010000018.1:0-33685 GCF_059489795.1 Nitrosospira sp. CT | reverse complement strand
GAAGAAAACCGACCCCCGACGCAATCAGGCAGGAGGTAGTCCGTCTCGCGGGAGAGAGGATGACGAAGACTGCTATTGCGGGTCAACTGAACATCGGGGAAGCCACGGTGTACCGGATTCTTGCAGCAGCCTCAAAGCAAAGAATTCTCTCACTGGAAAGGGGCTGACGAATGGTTGCGCGTGCGCGCTGGGAAACGGCGCAGCGCTGGTATGAGGTTGGGCCTGTTTGTGATTTGTTAGGCGACTGAGTCCTTATGTGTAACGGCTCGCAATGAAAAACGGTTGTGCTCGCATTTAACGCCGTTTTCGGCTCAGAATAACTACAACTGGCAGAGCCTGCCGCTCACATATGAATTGAGCCAAGTCCGATACTGTTAGAAACACCGGCAATAATCGATGCACAGCATCGATAGCCGTCGATAAATAATGAGATTATTATTTGTTATAAATAGATGCTTACAATCTAAAATTAGGCCAAGTGTTCAAACAGTCGCGCGACCGCCTCAGCACCTGGATCAGCGTGACCGATCAAATGCTTGGCATTGACATAGGAAGCGCGGCCCGCATTCGCCTTGCTCATGTGGGCAGTGCGATCGGCACCCGCACGCGCGGCTTTCGCCGCCTCGGGCAGGCTCTCTTCCAGGGCATCAAGGGCCGGCGCAAGGGCATCGACCATGGTGCGGTCACCCGGACGTGCCCCGCCAATCTCCTGCATTCTCCGCAACCCGGCCTGCAATGCTTCGCGCATTGGCAAGCCGCTTGAGGCAGCGTCGCCCGCTGCGGCGAAGAAGATCGCGAGGAGCACACCGCACGAACCTCCCATGGTTTGGGAAAGCTCCAAGCCAATGGCTCGATAGAGCTGGGTATGGTCGGCAAGCGGCAAGCGGTCCACGGCGCTGATCAGGGCGCGTGCCGCGCCGGCTAGCGTGCTGCCGGTGTCGCCATCCCCTGACTTCGCGTCGAGCGCGTTGAGGTCGTTCTCGGCGGCGATCAGAACCTCGCAGCAACTGGTCAGGAACTCCCTGGTCGGCTTGTGCATCGAGGGCATCGGAACGACAGGCGTCAGGCCGTCCGGAAGCGCCTGAATCGCAACCTGGCCTAGCCGGGAGACCCGTGGCCATGCCGCCAGCGGCGTGTGCTGCTTGAGCAGGGCGATCTCGGCATCGTCGGCAGGATAGGCCGAAATCGAGAAGCCATGCATGTCGAGAGATGTCATCATGGCCGCCGGCCCGATGACGTGGGTTATCTGCTCGCCAATCGCTGACCGCCGGATTTCGTTGAGGATGATCGACATCTCGATGACCGACGTGCCCCCGAGATTGTTGACCATAGCGACATGCGGCTTTTCTTCCATTGCAGCTGACAGGCGCTCGACCATGGCAGCGACAGCTTCGCTCGCATCCTTGAACTCGACCTGCTCAACCCCGGCTTCACCGTGGATGCCAAGCCCAAGCTCGGCCATGCCGGGCGGGATGCGATCCTCCTTTGGCGAACCTGGGATGGTGCAGGTGTTTAGCGACATGCCGATGCTTTTTGTCTTTGACACGACCTTGCGCGCGGCCAAGGCCACGTGTGCCAAGTCGGCACCATTCTCGGCCAACGCGCCGGCTATCTTGTGCACAAAAAGCGTGCCGGCGACGCCGCGGGCTTGGGGCAAGTCGGGCAACGCCACATCATCGTCGACGATGACTATCTCGACATTCAAGCCAAACTGGCGAGCCCGTTCGGCCGCCAGCCCGAAATTCAATCGGTCACCGGTATAATTCTTGACGATGAGCAGGCAGCCGGACGCTCCCGTCACGGCAAGGATGCCTGCCAGTACCGCGTCGACTGTTGGCGAGGCGAAGATGTCGCCGCACACCGCAGCCGTCAGCATCCCTTCCCCGACGAAACCCGCATGTGCCGGTTCGTGGCCCGATCCGCCTCCCGAGATCAACGCGACCTTGGACTTGTCCCAGTCACTGCGTACGACCACCCGTATATGCGGATAGCCGTCGAGCCGCGCCAGCTTACCGCCAGACGCCGCGACCAGCCCATCGACGGCTTCGGTGACGATGCTTTCTTTGGTGTTGATGAACTGGGCCATGTTTTCGGCTCTGTTGCAAAAAATGATTTTTGATAAAAGTGAATTTAAAAGTTACTAAAAAATATTTAGTTGAAAATTAAAATATAGCTGTTTCTTATTTTTTGCAACAGAGCCTGATAAATCCGGTGCGGGGCTTTAAATCGCTGAAAACAGCCTACGCAACCATCAAAGGTTTCGAGCTCATGCGGATGTTCAAGAAAGGACAGCTGGATATTTGGAAATTGGGCCAGGGCCTCACAGGAGAAATCTGGCTCATTGAAAGGCAATTCGATATCTACAGGACATAATCAATCAGATCACCCCATAGTTTTCTGGTTTGTCCTTTTTTTGCAACAGAGCCGGTAATAATGCATCAACTTCCCCTTGTTTTTTCCGTTAAATACTTTTGGCAATGCATATAAGACTAAACCTATGGGGGTATAGATGCCTTTTATCATGGTGTTAGTGCTGTTTTTGTCCGGCTGTGGACTAGCCCCCAATTGAACCGGACACGGATGCACTAACGATAGGAGATAGGCGTATGCCTGATGCTATGCATAGTGCTTCTGGTTTTGATCGCATTGAAGTAATCACCGGAGTCGAGCGCCGCAGGCGCTGGAGCCTGGGTGAGAAATTAAAAGCTGTTGAGGAAACGCGCTCATCTGGCATGAGTGTCTCGTATGTTGCGCGAAAGTATGGTATTGCTCCAAGCTTGTTATTCCGCTGGAGAAAGCTCATGTCTGAGGGAGGCAAGGAAGCCATACGGTGTGATGAGGCGGTAGTGTCCGCGGCCGAGGTGCGCGAGTTGAAGAAGCGGATTCGCGAGCTTGAGCGCGTGCTGGGCAAGAAGACCCTGGAGAACGAGATTCTCACGGAAGCGGTGAAGCTTGCCCATGAAAAAAAACTGATCTCGCGCATGCCCTTGCTGCCACAGGACGATTCGCTATGAAGGCCATTGCAGACACGATGGGTGTTGCGCGCTCCCATCTTGTGGAACGGATGAAGCCGCAGACAAAATCTGCTCGCTGCCGCTATCACAAAGCCGATGATGCCTGGCTCCTGCCCTTGATTCGCGAACTTGTGGATTGTCGCCCGACCTACGGGTACAGAAGGATTTGTGCACTGCTTAACCGCAAACTCGACGAGATGGGCAAATCTGCTGTCAATCACAAGCGCGTCTATCGCATCCTGCACCAGGATGGACTGTTGCTGACTCGGCACACAGGCAAACGACCTCAGCTTGCGCACGAAGGCAAAGTGATTACCCTGTGTTCCAATTTGCGCTGGTGCTCGGATGGTTTCGAGATCCCCTGCTGGAACGGGCAAGTGGTGCGTGTGGCTTTTGCGCTGGATTGCTGTGACCGTGAAATCATCAGTCATGTTGCCACCAACGGCGGCATTACCGGCGAAATGGTGCGGGATCTCATGATCGAATCGGTCGAGGCTCGCTTCGGGCCGGTTGCCAGGCTTCCTCATCCGGTGGAATGGCTAAGCGACAATGGCAGTTGCTACACCGCCACGGAAACCGTTTCTCTTGCCAAAGACACGGGCTTCATCAGTTGTTTTACTCCCATTAGAAGCCCTGAGTCCAACGGCATGGCCGAAGCTTTCGTCAAAACCTTCAAGCGGGATTATGTCTATGTCCACGACCGGCCCGATGCAAAAACAGTCATGTCACAACTCGAACAGTGGTTCGAGGATTACAATGAATACCATCCTCACAAGGGGCTCAAGATGAAGTCGCCAAGACAGTTCATCCGCAGTCAGTTACTAGCCGCATCCTGTCCTGTTCAATAGGGGCAACTCCAGGCTGCGCCACCACGGAATTTGCGCCGCAACAAACTGCTGAAGAAGTTCATCCGCGTTTCGTCGAGTTGGATAAGCAACTCAAGGAAGGCCGGATAACGCGGCTGGAACATTCGCGCAAGGGGCTGGCCCTGTCACGCGAGCTATACCCGAACGGCACGGAAGAACAGGCGCTATGGGCCTATGCCATCGTGATTTACGGCCAGCTCGAACGCAAGGAAATAACAGAAGACATGGCGCAATACCTGTTTTCCGAACGGACTGCACAATACTACCGGGAACGCAATCAGCGTGAAGCGCGCCTGCGGCAACAGTACCAGCAAGGCGGCGGCGTTACCGCGTCCGACCTGCTCATGCTTGGCGCGATTCGCCGCCCGTTCGACAGGATGCGAGCGCCGACAAATTGCCAGACTCGCAACGTGGCCGGGGTGCAATATACGGACTGTTACTAATAATGGACTTCAGCAAGCAATAACCCTGTATCCCGGTAACAGGGTTATATCGTCTGCTCGTTTTCAGTCCTGATGTATTGATAGACCGTTTCCCGGCTGATTCCAAACTCTTTTGCCAGCTTTGTCCGGTTTGCTCCTGCTGCGGCCCGCTCCCGCAGCTGGGCAATCCTCTCTGTGTTCAGAGCTGGCTTCCTGCCCTTGTAGACTCCCTTGGCCTTTGCCAGGGCTATCCCTTCCCGCTGCCTCTCCTTGATGAGCGAACGCTCAAACTGAGCAAACGCGCTCAGCATGGTAAACATCAACGTAGAGCGTGGATCATCATTACCGGCAGTGAAGTTCATATTCTCTTTAATGAATTGAACCGATACTCCCCGGATATTCATTTCCCTCACCAGCCTGAGCATGTCTTCCACATTACGGGCGAGCCTGTCCATTGAGTGAACGATGAGCGTATCTCCTGCACGAACATGATCGAGCGCGGCCTGGAGCTGAGGCCTGTTTGTATCCTTGGCGGATGCCTTGTCGGTAAATATCTTGTCCAGGGGAATGCCGTCAAGCTGGCGCTCCGGGTTTTGATCAAGTGAACTTACCCGGATATACCCGATTCTTTGGCTGGCCATGACTCTCTCTACAAAAATGTCAGAGTAGAGTCTATGATCTTCATTGGTGAGTGTCAATCAATGGAATTTTTAATTCTAAATCAACATTGCTCGGCCCGGTCTGATCCTCCGGCCACTCGAAACAGAGGCGCCATTGCTGATTGATGCGAATGGAATACTGTCCGGCACGATCTCCTTTGAGCGCTTCGAGCCGGTTTCCCGGCAGGGCGCGCAGCGTACCGAGCGACAGCGCCGCATTCAGGATCGACAGCCGCCGCCCCGCCTGACCTTCAAAACCGTGGAAGGCTTTAACGGATTCTCCCCTCACGAATCGCTCCGTCCTTTTGTCTCGATAGCTCAGCATCAGCTGATTCAATCGTATGGCTCTTGACTCTGTACGTCAAGCATCAATACGCTACGTCCGAACTTCTTCTTCACAGTGGAGCAATTTATCGATGACTTCTGCCGGTTAACGATCGCTTTTGATGCAGAAAAGGGTGGAAGGATGCACCCCAGCAAGGGATAAAAGGAGATAAAGTAGAGGTTGCGATATTTTTTCCGAGGGAATATATGCAGAACCTGAATTTGAAGTTATTGGCAGTTGTTTTTTTCCTGCTTCCGCTTTCATTTCTCTCCGGTTGCGCGGCGGTGGCGGTAACGGGGGCAGCTGCGGGCAGTGGATATGCGGTAGCTGAGGACAGGCGTACAAGCGGCACCATGGTCCAGGATGAGAGCATCGAGTTCAAGAGCAACGGGAGAATCAAGGACAAATTTGGCCGCAAGGTTCATGTGGAGGTCACGAGCTTCAATGATAAAGTACTGCTGACTGGCCAGGTGGCATCTACGAAGGTTAAAAATGAGGTTGGAGACATCGTGAAGGCCGTGGAAGGCGTGAGGGATGTCACCAATGAAATTGCGGTGGGTGAGATCAAGCCGCTTACCGCGCGCAGTTATGACGCTTGGATTACATCCAAGGTCAAGGCGAAGTTCGTGAATGAGGGATTATTCCAGGCTAATCACGTCAAAGTCGTGACCGAGGATGGGGTGGTCTACCTGATGGGGCTGGTGGACCGGGAGGAGGCGCAAAGCGCGGTGAAGATTGCGAGATCCACGGATGGCGTCCGCAAGGTTGTCGAAGTGTTCGAGTATCTGGATTGACATTGAATTTTTTAATCTGCCTGGAATACTGTTCGGCCCGGTCCTTTGAGCGGGCGCTCAAAGGATCAAAGAAAGCATCAAAGTGATAGCTTCACAGTTTCCGTACCGGGAAGGCGAAAAGGCTAACCAGGCTTCTTGTCGATCTTGTCTGTCCCGGCTTCCGGTTTGCGTGGCTGCCGTGCGGCTGGCTTTTTCCTTCCCTTGATTCCTGGTTTTTCAGACACTGTTTGATCTGCCTGATTGCCGGCAGCCTGTGCGGTTTCTGTCTCAGGCGCAGGAGTTGCTGGCAGCAAATCCGCTTTCTTTTCCACAGCCTTTCGACGACTTTTTCTTCGCTGATGCGTTTCATCCGGGGAGTTGACGCCGTCGAGCGGCACTGAGGGCGCCGCAATCTCAAGCGAAGCAGGAACAGGCGGCGATGCTTCCACTGCTGTGCCATTATCGGCCGCCGCACTGCTGCTGCGATAAACGTACGTGCCCGATTTCTCGTCACGGCCCAATTCAAGCAGCCCTCGGGCTTGCGCCTCTTCAAGCAAGTTACCGAAAGCACGAAAGCCATAATAAGATTCGTTAAAGCCAGGTTTACGGCGCTTGATCGCTTGTTTGAGCGTCGATGCCCAGATTTTTCCGCTGTCGCCGCGCTCGGATACCAGGGCGTCGAAAGTTTCTACCGCCATGTTGATTGCCTGGCTCTTGCGTGCTTCGAGCTCCTCTCCTGGGCGTTTTTCCTCCGCAGGCGCACGCTTCACCACAGGCGGTGCTTCTGTTGTATCGCGTTTCGCCGCAGCGCACTCGATCTCGCGTACCAGATCGTCATAAAAAATGAATTCGTCGCAGTTGGCTATCAGCAGGTCTGAAGTTGATTTCTTGACTCCAACGCCGATTACTTGTTTCGCGTTCTCGCGTAACTTGGAGACGAGCGGCGAGAAATCGGAATCGCCACTGATAATGACGAACGTGTTCACATGGGATTTCGTATAACAAAGATCGAGCGCATCCACGACCAAGCGAATGTCGGCTGAGTTTTTACCGGACTGACGAATATGGGGGATCTCGATCAATTCGAAATTTGCCTCGTGCAGCGCAGCTTTAAAGGTCTTATAACGATCCCAGTCGCAATAAGCCTTTTTTATGACAATGCTGCCCTTCAATAACAATCGCTCCAGCACCGGCTTGATATCGAACTTCTCGTATTTCGCATCACGCACGCCAAGAGCGACATTTTCAAAGTCACAAAATACCGCCATGCTGACATTTTCCTGTAGTGTGGCCATAAGGTTTGTTGCCTTTCAATAATGGGGGTTAGGGTGATTTCCCCTTCCCGTGTTCGACGTGTTCGAAATCCTGTATCAGTTCACCGATATGCCATACCCCTTCGGGAGGCAGAGCGGGGTAGATAGGGAGGGCCAGCACCTGATCGGCAAGACGTTCGGCCAGCGGCAGCGAGACACCGGCGTGCGATTCCGAGAAAGCCGGCTGCCGATGGCAGGGAATAGGATAGAAAACCGCAGTTGAAATATTATGCCCTGCCAGAAACAGTTGCAGGGCATCGCGGTGCGGATGGGTAACCACAAACTGATGGTGGACGGGAACAGTGCCTTCAAGGACTGCCGGCCAGTTGCATTCCGTATTTTGTAGTGCTTGCTGGTAGAGCGCGGCGAGTTGGCGGCGTCGCGCGTTCCAGTCATTCAGATAGGGAAGCTTGACTCTCAATATTGCTGCCTGGAGTTCGTCGAGGCGGCTGTTGAAGCCGATCTCAGAATGTTGGTAGCGATCCTGCCGTCCGTGATTTCGAAGGCATCGCAATCTCGAGGCGAGATCGGGATCGCTACAGGCAATCGCTCCACCGTCGCCATAAGCGCTCGGGTTTTTCGTGGGGTAAAAACTGAAGGCGCCGGTGACACCGAAGGATCCAATACCACGATCGTGATAGCGGGCGCCGATTGCTTGTGCTGCATCTTCGATCAGCCACAGGTCGTGGTTCACGCAGAATTCCTGTAACGGCTTTAGATCGGCCGGCTGCCCGAAAAGATGGACAGCGATGACGGCCTTTGTCCGCGGCGTCAGCGCCTCCCTTATGCCGTCCACATCGATGTTGTATTGACCGGGTGCGCAGTCGGCAAAACAGGGACGCGCTCCCGCGAGGCTTACCGCCTCTGCCGTTGCGAAAAAAGTGAAGGCGGGCACGATTACGTCACCTCCCGCACCTATTCCCAATGCCTTGAGGGAGAGCAACAGTGCGTTGGTACCGGAATTGACACAGATGACTTCAGCAGCGCCGATGTATTCCGCAAGCTCGTGCTCCAGCGCCGCGTTTTCTGTCGCTGCAGATCGACAAAATTGCGTATTATACAAATGAAATGCGCTCGGGAGGGATGCCATGCAGGCATTGCAGTCGTTCCCGGCAGAGATCGTCCACAGCAACGTAGCGCTGGATTGTGGGGAAGCGTGGCGCCATTTCTTCCCACGGCAGCCATGGCCGAAGTAGACCGCAGGCGCATCGGGAAAATGCAACATGGCCGTCATTGCATCGAGATGATGCTGGCCATGAATAATGTCGGGCGGAACTGTCAGCAGATTGAGATCGTCGATGGTGGGAATGGTCGCCGAACGCAACTCCTCGGCAACCGCTCCAAGTCGGGTGCTATAGGCCACTGGGTTATGGCCGCGCCGCAGCAGCGCCGAGATTTGCCGGTCAGTGAATTCACCACATACCGGGCCGATTTCAGCCCCCAGTTCCTGCAGGATGTTCAAGGTGGACGCCAGCCGGGGCTTATCATCGCTTCCTGAACCGTCGGTAAGAATGCAAACCAGGGGTTTCGCCTGTCCGATCCAGCCGCAGAGGCGCAGTTCATGTCCCGGATGGGCGATTACCAGCAAATTGCCCCTTCCGGAAAGATTGCCGGAAAGGTTGTCGCGCCGGCGTCGCTCATTCCAGAACCCTTACATCGAGCGTATTCGGCAGATAAACCTGTGTCCAGAACTTTGCAGTCGGATTGGGCAGCACTTCGAATAAGTGGGCGATCTCCACGATATCGAAGAACAGCGCCTGTTGATGTGCGTTGACGGGGTGTGTGAGCGAAATTCTCAAGCTGTATCTGTCGTCGGTCAGCGGGAGCGATGTCCGGTAAAGCACCTCGGCCTGCTGCGACGGCTCCAGCGTCAACAGCGTCTGACTTTGCATGAGGAAGTCTGCTCCCTATCACCGGCGTGCGATTCTTATCGCAAATTTTGTAGTTGGCGGAAAAAGTACAGGTGCGGGCGGCTTCAACGATGATGCGTATGAGGACTGATTGTCCGAATTCTGCGGAACGTACCGGTAGTCCGTTATCATCTGTCATCTCCGCGTAAATTACACGCACATCACCGGTTCCGGAACGGCAGTGATTTGCATTTTCAGCAAAGCGTGCAAGATGCTCCTTCTCCACGCTCTGGAACGGGCTTGCTGCCATCAAGGATCCAGACGCGGAGGATCCACACGCGACCCCAGACACTGCCTCCGGGCCGGTGGGAGGAGCAATAGGGTGAGGTGGAGTGATCCCGGTTTCAGAAGCATTGCGTGTGCTGCCAGTTCTCGAATCGCTGTTTTCAGAAACGGTTACGTTTATTTTCCGGTTGTTTGCTTCCTGTACTTCACGAATATAGCGTGCAACGACGTCTGGAGTGGGACCAATTTCCAGTGCACGGCCATGCTTGAGATAAAGAGTGCGCTCACATAACGCGCTCACCGCTCCCACATCATGACTGACAAAGAGGATGGTGGTACCCCGTTCCTGTATCTGCTTCAATGTCACCATGCACTTTGCCTGGAACTCCATGTCTCCTACTGCCAGTGCTTCATCTATGATCAGTACCTCCGGCTCAACCGAGATGGCGACGGCGAATGCAAGGCGTACATACATCCCGCTTGAGTATGTCTCTTTACCGGTTGATCGAGGAAATCGCCAATGTCGGCATAAGCGGCGATGCGCTCGTAGCGCTGCGTGATCTCGCCAGGGTTCAATCCAGCAATCGATGCCCGCCATATGGATATTCTCGCGACTGGTAAATTCCCCGTTGAAGCCGGCTCCCAGTTCAAGCAAAGCCGACACCTTGCCTTTGATATATATTTCGCCCTGGGTAGGGGTCAGTGTTCCCGCGATCAGTTGCAGCAGTGTGCTTTTCCCGGATCCGTTCGGACCGATGATCCCGAAGGTTTCTCCACGACGGATCTCAAAGGAAATGCTGTCCAGCGCCCGGAATTCCCGATACAGTTGCTTCCGGTTACCCCAAAAGCCTTGCAGCAGCCGGTCCTGCGAACGGCCATAAATGCGATAGGTTTTTGACAGGCCCGATATGCGAAGCGCAATATCTGCGCTATTGATATCATCAGTTGCCGTTGGTGGAGAGGAGGCCATGGAGGAGTCGCATCTTGTTTCTGCTGGGAGTTCTCTCGGGACTGTCATTACAAAGTCCCGTCGAGGTCCCGTTCTGGCACAATCAAACGCTTCGGATGGAATTGGGAAGTATGGCATGTATGTAATGTATGCCGAGAATTATCTTAGTCGAGAACCGGGGTTTCTGCTACTGAGGGTTTGAGATGTCTAAAGTATACGAAGTATCAGCGATCGTATGGGTTCAAGTTTTTAAGCAGGACTGATTCATGAGGGAAGCCAGTATCCACCCGACAGCCTTTGTCCATCCTGCAGCACAACTCGGCTCGGGCGTAACTGTCGGGGCTTATTCCATTGTGGAAGAGCATGTCACGGTTGGCGACAATACCTGGATCGGGTCGCATGTCGTCATAAGGGGGCATACGCGTATCGGTTGCAATAACCGGATTTTCCAGTTCTGCTCGCTGGGAGATGAGCCGCAGGACAAGAAATACAAGGGCGAACCTACGCGGCTGGAAATAGGCGATCGAAACACGATTCGGGAGTTTTGCACTTTCAACCGGGGCACCCCAAGGCGCAGGTGTTACCCGCCTCAAGAATGACAATTTCATGATGGCTTACGTCCATCTGGCGCATGATTGCCAGGTGGGTAGCTTCACGACTTTTACCAATAACGCTTCTTTGGCTGGCCACGTCCAGGTGGGCGATTACGCGGGACTCGCGGGATTCACCTCCGTTCATCAGTTCGTTCGCGTGGGCGCCTACAGCTTTGCCGGTTTAGGCACCGTGTTGACTCAGGATTTGCCGCCTTATATCCTGGCGGCAGGGAATCCAGGGGTGCCTTACGGCCTCAACTGGAGGGAGCTCAAGCGCCGGGGATTTTCCGAATCCACTATTCGCGCACTGAAAAGTGCTTACAAGCTGATATACCGAGCCGGCCTCCCTTTGAAAGAAGCGGAAGTGCAACTCATGCAGCTTGCTAGCGGTACACCGTCTGTCCAGCGTTTTCTTGATTTCATTTCCGTGCGCGGACATGGAATTATCCGGTAAACTTAATAGTATCTGATCAAATCCGCCTCGATTTTGCAGTTTTTTTTGAAAATTGGTAGAACAGCAGTATTATTTGTCTTTATTGCCGAGGTGAAACGCGATTTACTGAATCACAATCTGAGCGGGAGAATCGTCATATGAAGAATCAAAAACAGAAAGCGATTGCACAGGTAACGCGGGCAGTAGTTAACGGAGGATTGTTTGCTGGCTGCCTGTCGTTCAGTTTCGTTGCGTATGCGGACATCAACTTTCAGTTTGTATACAAGGATGCGCCGGGTACGGGGTTTCTTGATCCCGTAAATGGTTCCGGTCGACAAGCTGCGCTTAACACCGCTGCCACTGAATTCTCTAAAATGTTTGGCAGCCACTTCACCAACTCAGGCACTATCGTGTTGGAAGCGACGGCGACTAATAGTCCGCAGGGTGATACCCTGGCATCGGCCGGAAGTGAATATGTCGATCGTGGAGTAGGCTTCAATCTTGACGAAGTCGTGCGCGATAAACTCCAGACAGGCATTGATCCCAACGGGAGCAGACCCGATGGCTCTCTGGACATCAACTTTGGGAACAACTGGGAGCTTGGCTTCAACGCGCCGGTTTCGAGTGAGCGGTATGACTTCTACTCCACGATGTTTCATGAATTTACCCATACGCTTGGCTTCTCTTCGTCCATAGGGCAATTTGGCGATCCGCTTCTCGGTACACGGGACGCAGGAAGCTGGAGCGCCTTCGATAGCCACATAGTGGACAAGAACGGCACACCGGTCATTGATCCCACAACTTTCGCGATCAACGAGACGGTCTGGGATGCGGGCAGCGTGGGGGGGCCAAGTCCCGCAGGAGGTCTGTTCTTCGATGGACCCAACGCCAGGGCGGCAAACGGGGGTAATCCAGTAGGTCTATATACCCCATCCCCGTGGGAGGAGGGGAGCAGTGTTTCTCACCTGGATGATAATAATAGCGCTTATGCGGGAATGATGATGCTGGCCGCTTCTGATACGGGACCTTATGCCCGCGACTACAGCGCGGTCGAGATCGGCATTCTTCATGATATTGGATATACGGTAACGGCTGTGCCCGAACCGGAGACCTACGCGATGATGCTGGCCGGATTGGGATTACTGGGCTGGGTAACACGGCGCAAAAAGCGCCATGACCAGTGATTCTGCCGGAATAATTTTTCGTGCCGTTGCGCTGCGGCGGCTTTGCAGTCTGACTTGCCAAGCACTATCGCCCTCGCACCGGATTTTCCCCGTCAGACTGCTCCCTGTTTTCATATTGTTTTTTGCCGGGTCAGCGTCCATGGCAGGCGAACGCACCTTGGGACCTGATGGTCCTCCACTCGCTTATCCTATCCAGGAGGTCAATCTCCATCTGACCCGGCAGTCTGGCAAGGCGGCCTTTCCAGTTCGTCGGGTTAGCCTGTCGGGCAAGGGAACGGCTGCATTCGAACAAGGGGAAGAATTTCTGCAAATTTCCTACTCTACCAGCGCACTGGTTGCCCTCCTGAACGAGCTTTACAGGATTCGTTTCTTTGAACTTCCTTCGCACTACACCGCGCGCTATTCTGTCTTTCTCAAGGACGATGGAATGATTGCGACTTCTGCATTGCGCATGATGGATGCAGGGAGCACACGCATCTGCTTTGCAGTGACCGGCTATGAAAAATGTGTTACATATGGAGGTGATGGTCCGTATGATCTGGAGAATATCGTCAATCGCGTTTTTGATGATATTGAGAAGCAGGTGAAGCAGAAATAGACGCGGAAAGCATTAGAAAGAGGAGGTAGCATGGCAAATGAGGGTTACCACGAACCCATTGAGGAGCTCTCCGACGAAACACGAGACATGCACAAGGCGATCGTCTCGCTGATGGAAGAACTGGAAGCGATAGACTGGTATAACCAGCGTGTGGATTCCTGCAAGGACGAGGAGCTCAAGGCAATCCTTGCGCATAACCGTGATGAGGAAAAGGAGCATGCGGCGATGGTGCTCGAATGGATTCGCCGTAAGGATCCGGTCTTTTCGATGGAAATGAGAGACTATCTGTTCACTGACAAGCCCATCGCCCACAAATCATAATCAATGATGACCCATCGATTTATCTGGGCAAGCTTTTCAGCCAGCGTTCCCTTGCGCTGCGTGCATTTGCGAAAAATCTTTCGAGCGCATCACCATCGCCATGCGCCAGCATTCCACGCACGGCTGTCAATTCCTTCTGGTACGCATCGATCTGGTTGAGCAGCGCCTCCCGGTTGCCAAGACATATGTCCCGCCACATCTCGGGAGAGCTGCCAGCGATACGCGTCGAATCGCGGAAGCCGCTGCCGGCAAAGCGCAGCAGTTCGTTGTCATGCGCGTCATTGCTTCCATCGGCTCCGGCAGAGACGACATGATTCATCAGCGCAAAGGCAAGAACATGGGGGAGATGGCTGACAGCAGCCAATATCTCGTCGTGCCGGGTCGCACTCATCCGGGAAACCCGCGCGCCGCAAGCCTCCCATAATTCCGTTACCTTTTGCGTTGCCTCCCGGCTGGTTTCCTTGAGGGGCGTCAGTACAACATTTTTGCCGCGAAACAGATCTGCATTGGCTGCGCCTGCTCCACTCTTTTCAGCACCGGCAACGGGATGTCCGGGAACAAAATTTTTCAGATGAGGGGCGAGATGGGAATGTGCTGCCGCTACCACATCCTGCTTGGTGCTGCCCGCATCTGTCACGATGGTGGAGGACGCAAGATATGGGAATATCTGCGCCATGATTTCACCGGTTTGTCCGACGGGCACAGCGAGGAACACCAGATCCGCATCCTTCAAGGCTGATTCAATGTCGCTGGCAATCTCGTCTATCTCGCCCAGCGTGAAGGCCCGTCGCATGTTTTCCCTGCTGCGACCAACGCCGGTGATATGCCTGACCACACCTGCCTTGCGCAATGCGAGCGCGAATGAGCCACCGATCAGGCCCACGCCGATAACCACCAGTTTGTGGATCACGATAGTGTCATCGTCGGAATCGGTTTGTGTGAGCGGTTGATGTCACGGAGAGCCTTGCATGGCTGCTACCTGTATCCAGCTATTCATCAAAGACTTCGTCCGATTACTGCCGCTATTCCTTTCAGCGATCCCATCAGATCACGAAATTCCTCGGGATTCAATGCCTGATCTGCGTCGCACCAGGCTTCGCATGGGTTAGGATGCATCTCCACCAGCAGGCCATCCGCTCCCGCTGCGACTGCCGCGCGCGCCAGGGCGGACACCATCCATGCCTTCCCCCCCGCATGGGAGGGATCGACGATTACCGGCAAGTGCGTTTCTTTTTTCAGCACGGGGATGCATGTTACATCCATTACGTTGCGATAAGCAGTTTCAAAGGTGCGTATGCCGCGTTCGCAGAAAATGATGTTATGGTTGCCTCCTGCGGCGATGTATTCTGCCGCCATGAGCCATTCGGAAACGGTTGCGGACATGCCGCGCTTCAGTATCACGGGCTTGTTGATGCGCCCCACTTCTTTCAAAAGTTCGAAGTTCTGCATGCTGCGTGTACCGATCTGGATCACATCCACGTCATACTCAAGGAAAGTGTCCAGCATGCGCGCATCCATCAATTCCGTGACGATCCGGAGGTTGTGCTTGCCCGCAGCCCTGCGGAACATTTTCAATCCTTCTTCGCCATTGCCCTGGAAGGTATAGGGACTGGTGCGGGGCTTGAAGGCGCCCCCACGCATCAGCTGGCAGCCCGCATCCGCGACATGTTGTGCCGCCGAATCCATCTGCTCCTGCGTTTCCACCGAACAGGGGCCTCCAATCACCTGCACCTGATCGCCGCCAATCGGCACGCCCCCCACATTGATTATCGAATTATCCTTGTGCCATTCGCGCGACACGATCTTGTACTGCTTGACGATATGCATCGAATATTCGACACCGCTCAGAGTATCGAATATTTCAGGGCTGAGCTTGCGCTCATCGCCAATTGCACCGATTACGGTGCGCTCGGTGCCGCGCGAAACGTTCGCGTCGAGATCGAAGCTTCGAATTTTTGCAACCACCGTGTCGATCTGCTCTTCGGTGGCGCCGTTATTCATGACAATAATCACGCTGATCCCCCCGCCGCAACCTGGGAGACTCTCACCGTCATCTCCGGTATTATGTCTGCTGCTGCCCCTCCCGCCGTCTCCAGCGCTATTGCCAGCGATTTCAGGAATTTCTCATTTTCAGGTTCCAGCCCGACAGTTACCCGGAGATGTTCCGGCATTTCATAGATGCTGATGGGGCGGACAATCACGCCCTGCCTCAATAGGCTCTCATTTACTGCTTTCACATCGCCCGGCACCCGAAAGCTCAGGAAATTTCCGTAGGATGGAATGTACTCGATTCCCATCTGGCGCAGTCCGGTGACGATCTGCAGCATGCCTGCCTGATTGAGCGCATAAGAACGCTTTACGAACTCCTCATCCTGCAGCGCAGCCACCGCGCCGGCGAGACCGATATTGTTGACGTTGAATGGCTGGCGCACACGGTTCATCAGACCGGCAACTTGAGGATGCGCAAGGCCGAAGCCGACGCGCACGCCTGCCATGCCGTAAGCTTTGGAGAAGGTGCGGGTAATGAGGAGATTGGGAAACTGCTTCAGCCATGCAATGCTATCTCCCTTGAGGGCGGGTGGCAGGTACTCGTTGTATGCTTCATCGAGTACGACCAGCACATCCGGGGACACACGCTCGAGAAAGCGCAGTACATCATCGGCAGGCAGCAGGGTGCCGGTGGGATTGTTGGGATTGGCAATAAATACAACCCGTGTTTCAGGCGCCACGGCATCCAGCATGCCGTCAAGATCATGTCCATAGTTCCTCGCGGGAACGGAAATGCCGATTCCACCCACTGCTTTCGTTACCAGTGGATAAACCGCAAAGGCATGCTGCGAATAAACGGTCGAAGCTCCCGGCTTCAGGAATACGCGGGCGGCCAACTCCAGAACGTCGTTGGAACCGTTGCCCAGCACGATCTGATCGCTGGTCACGCCGTAGCGCTCAGATAAAGCTGTTTTCAGTTCAAAACCACTTCCGTCCGGATACAACGAAACCTCGCCGAGCGCCTTGCTCATTGCGTTCAGAGCCATTGGACTGGTTCCCAGGGGGTTTTCATTGGACGCAAGCTTGATGATGGACTGTTCATCCATCCCCATCTCCCGCGCCAGTTCAGAAATAGGCTTGCCGGGCTGATAGGGACTGATGGCGCGGATATACGCAGGAGCGAGATCGCAAATATTCATAAGATGGTACCGTGAATTGCAGAGGAAAGAAAAAGCAGAAAATAATAACCGTCAACGAGACAGGCAATCGCACAAAAAGCATGGATTCATGCTTGCAATAACCCGTTTCTTGGCCATAGGCAAATCTTCGTCATGGCCGCGCCCGCAGGGATACCAGGGATTCCGGGATTCGGAGTCGCAATGATATGACGTTGAATTTTTCGCAGGGTAACAGAATCATCGCACGGGCTCACTTTACGGGTATGGGATTTCGTGATAGCGCATGGAGGTTTGTGAGAAAACAGAAGAGCAGGGTCAGGCTGCGGGATATGAACCGAGCACTTTGAGAAACGCTGCTTTTCCCACCAGCTCGCGCAGCGCCTGAGAGACTTTCGGCTCCTGCTGGTGGCCTTCGACATCCACGAAAAACACGTATTCCCATAAACCCGCACGGGACGGACGCGATTCAAGCCGGGTCATGCTGACTCCATGATGGGCGAACGGGGCCAGTAGCTCATGTATGGCGCCCGGGCAATTCCTGACCGACGTTACCAGCGATGTCTTATCCCTGCCGGAAGGTGCAACTTCCTGCTCGCCTATTATCAGGAAGCGCGTCGTATTATTGGGATCATCCTCGATGTTCTCGGCACAGACAGTGAGGCCATATACTTCTCCTGCCTTTTTTCCCGCCACTGCCGCGGCGCTTTCATCTTCCGCCGCCAGTCTCGCGGCATCCGCATTGCTTGCGGCGTTGATTCTTGCCGACGCGGGTAAATGGGGCAGATTGGCATTGAGCCACTCGTGACACTGGGAAAACGATTGAGGATGAGAGTAAATCCTGCGAATGCGTGCAAGGTCGGCATGATGCGCCAGCAGAAGCTGATGTATGGCCAGCGCCACTTCGCCGCACACCTTCAACCGCGTTTGCAGCAACAGATCGAGCGATCTGCCCACTGCGCCTTCGGTCGAGTTCTCTACCGGCACAACACCATAATCCGCCTTGCCGGCTTCCACCTTGCGAAATACGTCATCTATCGAATTGCACGGCAGGGAAGTCACAACGCTACCGAAACGCTTGAGTGCGGCCTCTTCGGAAAACGTGCCTCTCGGCCCAAGATATGCGATCGTCAGAGGTTCTTCCATGGATCGACAGAGAGACATGATCTCCGTAAATAACCGCGCAACCTGTTCATTCTCCAGGGGTCCCGGGTTCAGTTCGCGCATTCGCGCCAGCACCTGAGCTTCACGTTCGGGCCGATACGCAGTGCCATTCTTGATTTCTCCGATTTCGCGTGCGATATCTGCCCGCGCGCTCACCAGTTTCAGGAGCTCGCTGTCGATTGCATCTATCTTGTCGCGGAGCTGTTTGAGTTGAGCGGTCATCGGGAGATAATTTTGTCTTGAACCGTGCCTGCCAAAGCCATAGACTGAGATGGCAGTTATTTGGCCGGTATGGGCAGGTAGCGCACATTCAGCACGCCCTTTATCGCCGCAATCTCGTCGATCGTTTTTTGTGGTATCGGACTATCGACATCCACCAGGGTATAGGCCATTTCGCCGCGGGACTTGTTGCCCATGGTGTGGATATTGAGACCGGCTTTCGCCATGGCGGTTGAAATTTGGCCCACCATGTTCGGTACGTTGGCATTCGCAACGGCCAGTCGATAAGGGGATTCCCGCTCCATTGCTATATTGGGGAAGTTGACTGCATTGGTAATACCGCCGTTCTCCAGATAATCGATTACCTGCCTCGTCACCATCACCGCGCAATTCTCTTCCGCTTCCTGTGTGGATGCACCCAAGTGCGGCAAGGTGATCACCCTTGCATGATGTTGAAGTTTTTCGCTGGGGAAATCGCTCACGTAATATTTTATCTTCCCCATCTCGATTCCTTCGAGTACGGCATTTTCATCCACGATGCCGTCACGCGAAAAGTTGAGCAGAATTGTACTGTTTCTCATGCTTTGCACAACCTGCCGGTTGACGAGGTGGCGGGTCGAGTCCACTAGGGGTACGTGCAGTGTTACAAACTCGCTGTTGCGCAGCAGAGCTTCAATGCTTTCCGCTCGCTTGACCTCTGAAGACAGGTTCCAGGCTGCGTCCACAGTGATATTGGGGTCGTACCCCATCACCTTCATGCCCAGCCGAAGCGCTGCATCAGCCACCAGGCGTCCTATAGCGCCCAAACCGACAATGCCCAGAGTGCGCCCCGGCAATTCGGTCCCCGCGAACTGTTTCTTGCCGTTTTCGGCCAGCTTGTTCAGGGTCTCGTTATCGCCTTCCAGTTTCTCGGTGAAATGAATCGCCGGAATCAGATTGCGGGAGGCGATCAGCAGGCCCGCCAGCACCAGTTCCTTGACCGCGTTGGCATTCGCCCCCGGGGCGTTGAAAACAGGCACGCCGCGCAGGTTCATGGCGCTGACCGGTACGTTGTTCGTGCCTGCCCCAGCCCGGCCTATTGCTTTCACACTGGAAGGAATATCCATGTCCAGCAGGTTGTGGGAGCGCACCAGAATCGCATCGGGCTCGGCTGTATCGCTGCCCACTTTATAATGGCCGGAATCAAAAAGCTTGAGGCCCAGCGGCGAAATCTGGTTGAGCGTCAGTATCCGGAAAATTTTATGTGCACGTTCAGGCATGATTGCTCGCAAATTCTTTCATGAATTCCACCAGAACCTTTACGCCTTCAAGCGGCATTGCGTTGTATATCGAAGCGCGCATTCCGCCGACAGAACGATGGCCTTTCAACTGGATGAGGCCGCGGGTTCGCGCCTGTTTCAGAAACTCTTCATCGAGCGCCGGGTCTTTTAAAGTGAACGGCACATTCATGCGCGACCGGTCGGGTTTTGCCACGGGGCAATGATAAAAATCAGTAGTGTCCAGGAAGTCATACAGCAGGCGCGCCTTGGCAATGTTAATTTTCTCCATTGCCTGAAGCCCGCCCTTCTGTTTCAGCCACTCCACCACCAGCCCCGTAATATACATGGCATAAGTCGGCGGCGTGTTGTACATGGAATCGTTATCGGCGTGAATCCTGTAATCGAACATGGTCGGTGTGCCCGACACGGTTGTTCCTATCAGATCCTCGCGCACGATGACAATACACAGACCTGCGGGACCTACGTTTTTCTGCGTGCCGGCATAAATCAGCCCAAACCTGCTTACATCCAGGGGGCGTGACATAAAGGCGGAAGAAATGTCCGCTACCAGGGGCATATCGGTACCCGGCAAGTCCGGAATCCAGTTGAACTCCACTCCGCCAATCGTCTCATTGGGCGTGTAATGCAGATAGGCCCCATCCGGATCGATGTCCCATTTATCCTGCGTGGGGGCATACGTAAAATTTGCATCTTCCGAGGAAGCTGCAACGTGAACGGAACAATATTTTTTCGCTTCCTTGATCGCTTTCGTGGACCACTGGCCAGTATTGATATAGTTGGCGCTTTTTTTGCCGCGCAACAGGTTCATTGGCACCATTGCGAACTGGCTGGAAGCGCCGCCGGACAAAAAGAGCACCTTATAGTTGGCAGGGATACCGGCCAATTCCCGCAAATCCGCCTCGAGCCTCGCTGCGATCGACATGAATTCCTTGCCGCGGTGGCTCATCTCCATCACCGACATGCCGCTGCCGTGCCAGTCGAGCATTTCGTCGCGCGCCTGCTGCAAAACTTCCTTCGGTAATACCGCCGGACCTGCACTGAAGTTATAGATGGGTTCCATCGGAGTTCCTTATGAATTCCTTATGCGTTCCTTACCCTGGCTGTTTCACGGCTGATCCGTGGCTAAGCCTTCCCCTAATCCTGGCGCTTCGTCAGTTTCCACGACCCTTTCCAGTCCGGCAAGTTTCTCACCCTCATCCGGGTTGATCAGTATCACGCCCTGCGTTGCCCGGCTCATCTCGCGAACCTCTTTCACCCGTGTGCGGATCAGCACGCCCCCGGTCGTGATGAGCATGATTTCGTCATCCTCGCGCACGAGCCGTGCCGCCACGACCTTGCCGTTTCGCTCGGTCGTCTTGATCGCGATCATGCCCTGCGAACCACGCCCGTGACGAGTGTATTCGCTGATGGGAGTGCGTTTGCCATAGCCATTCTCGGTTGCGGTCAGCACTGCCTGCTCCTCGCTCTCGGCTACCACCAGCGAGATCACCTTTTGCCCCTTGCCCAGCGTCATCCCGCGCACCCCCCGCGCGCCCCGTCCCATCGGGCGTACGTCATTCTCGTCGAAACGCACCGCTTTCCCGCCATCGGAGAAGAGCATCACATCATGCTTGCCCTCGGTCAGCGCCACGCCGATCAGAAAATCATCCTCGTCGAGACCTACCGCTATGATGCCACTCGCGCGCGGTCGCGAAAACTCCGACAGGGGTGTTTTTTTCACTGTACCGAAGGAGGTTGCCATAAATACATAACGGTTGTCATCGAATGTCTTTACCGGAAGAATGGCATTGATCTTCTCGCCGCGTTCGAGTTGCACCAGGTTGACGATAGGCTTGCCGCGGGAAGCGCGCCCTCCCCGCGGCACGGAGTACACCTTGATCCAGTAGACCCTCCCCCGGCTGGAAAAACAAAGGATGTAGTCGTGCGTATTGGCGATAAACAGGTTGTCGATGAAATCATCATCTTTGGTGCCCGTGGCCTGCTTTCCGCGGCCGCCCCGTTTTTGCGCCCGGTAGTCGTCGAGCGGCTGGGACTTGATGTACCCATTGTGCGATAGGGTCACGACCACATCCTCGGATGCGATCAGGTCCTCCATGCTCAGATCCTGAGTATTGATGACGATCTCGCTGCGGCGTTTATCACCAAACTGTTGCTTCATGGCAACAAGTTCCTGGGTGATAATGGCCGTGATGCGCTTCGGCCGGGCAAGAATGTCGAGAAGGTCGGCTATTCTTTCCATTACATCCTTATATTCGCTGACAATCTTGTCCTGCTCGAGCCCTGTCAGGCGTTGCAGGCGCAATTCCAGTATAGCCTGCGCCTGCGCATCGGAAAGGTGATAACCGTCATCGAATAACCCATATTCGGGCGCCAGGCCCTCGGGACGGAATTGTTTCGCATCCACTGCAGCGCGCGCCAGCATTTGCTCCACCAGTTGCGAGCGCCACACTCGCGACATCAATGCTTCCTTGGCTGCTGCAGGCGTTTGCGCCGCCTTGATCAGGGCAATCACTTCATCCACATTGGATAATGCGACGGCGAGTCCCTCCAGCAGGTGGCCGCGTTCACGCGCCTTTTTCAACTCGAACACGCTGCGACGCGTAACAACCTCGCGCCGGTGGCGCAAGAATGCCTCCAGCATCTGCTTCAAATTCAGCAGGCGCGGCTGCCCGTCAAGCAGGGCCACCATGTTCATGCCGAAGGTGTCCTGCATTTGCGTTTCTTTATAGAGATTGTTCAGCACCACCTCGGGTACTTCCCCGCGGCGCAGTTCGATAACCACACGCATCCCCGATTTATCCGATTCGTCGCGCAAATCGGAAATGCCTTCGATTTTCTTCTCCCGCACCAATTCTCCGATACGGACAAGCAGATTGGCCTTGTTTACCTGGTAGGGCAGCTCATCGATAATGATGCTCTGGCGTCCGCCCCCTTTTTCCATATCCTCGAAGTGAGTGCGCGCGCGCATAACCACGCGCCCACGGCCCGTGCGATAGCCTTCCCTTACGCCAGTCACGCCGTAGATCAGGGCGGCGGTGGGAAAGTCCGGGCCCGGTATCAGGTCGATCAGATCGTCAATAGCGATTTCGGGATCCTTCAGCAGGGCGAGGCAGGCATCCGTCACTTCATTCAGGTTATGCGGTGGAATATTGGTTGCCATGCCCACCGCAATGCCGGACGAACCATTGATAAGCAGGTTCGGGATTTTGGTCGGCAGGATCAGCGGTTCTTTCTCGGTCCCGTCGTAGTTAGGGCCGAAGTCAACCGTTTCTTTATCCAGATCGGCCAACATCTCATGCGCGATGCGCGACATGCGGATTTCGGTATAACGCATTGCCGCCGGATTGTCGCCATCCACGGAGCCAAAATTACCCTGTCCATCCACGAGCATGTAGCGCAGCGAGAAATTCTGCGCCATCCTTACTATAGTGTCATATACGGCGGTATCACCGTGGGGGTGGTATTTACCGATGACATCACCGACAATGCGCGCCGATTTTTTGTAGGGGCGGTTCCAGTCATTGGAGAGTTCATGCATAGCGAATAGCACCCGGCGATGCACCGGTTTCAGGCCGTCGCGCACATCGGGTAATGCGCGTCCCACGATGACGCTCATGGCGTAGTCGAGATAGGAGCGGCGCATCTCCTCTTCGAGGCTGATCGGCAGGGTTTCTTTCGCGAATTGATCCATTACTTTTGAAGGGAGGCAGGAACTTGCGGGAACATATCGAGGATATATTTCTTTCCTGATATCGGCACATAAAGCCCCCCATTTTAGCATGCCACCTGTATGGGAGTCACCCCGAAAGGCCAGTTTTCATGCCGATTGCAACACCCCCATTTGACAAGGACAAATATATGAATACATAATCGAAGCGCGATTATGCGATGATGGGCCTGCTATAATGAGATGGCTTAGTCTTTTCATTTGCATGACTTACAGGGATGATCTGATCTTGAATCTTAGTTTTTCTAAAAAGGGGCATAGCATGAAAAATACAGTAACGAAAAAATTCTTGCTTGGAGCGGCTGTTTTGCCAATGCTGTTTTCAGGCGTCGCTATGGCTCAGGAGATACCTGAGGCCTACGCGGTCGATAGCGTTGGCGAGGTAGTCAGAGATTCTTCCGGAGACTGTTGGCGCACCGGTTATTGGACACCTGCAATGGCGATCTATGAGTGCGATCCTGACCTGCTGCCAAAACCCGAGAAAAAAGTCGAAGCCCCTGCTCCAGAACCCGCTCCTGCCCCTGCTCCTGCTCCTGTTTACACTGAACCTGAAAAAATCTCGCTTTCCGCCGATCAACTGTTCGATTTCGACAAGGCCAACCTGAGACCCGAAGGCAAACAGACCCTGGATGATCTCGTGACCAAGCTCGGCGGCGTTCAATACGACACCATCGTTGCCATCGGATATGCCGACCGCCTCGGCAGCGACGCGTATAACAAGAAACTTTCCATGCGCCGCGCTGAATCCGTCAAGGCTTATCTGGTCAACGAAAAAGGCATTCCGGCTGATCGCATCTTCATCGACGGCAAGGGCGAAGCCAATCCTGTAACGGGCGATACCTGCAAGGGTAACAAGAGGACGAAGGCTCTGATTGCATGTCTGCAACCCGACCGCCGCGTCGAAGTTGAAGTCGCCGGTACCAAGGAAACGATACAATAATTCGATTCACATACAAAAAATACAAAAAAATCAGACCCTGCCGTCGCGGCAGGGTTTTTTTTTGCTAAGCTTCGGCGATGATGGTGGATCCGGTAAAAATTGATACCTTGCTGGAGGCGCGCTGGGTAATCCCGGTTGAGCCCGCAGGTGCAGTGTTTCATGATCATGCCATTGCAATTGACCAGGGCATGATTCGCGCAATCCTGCCCCGCGATGAAGCACACGTACAATTCGAGCCGTGCGAACGTGTCGTGCTGAACAGGCATGCGCTCATTCCCGGCCTGATAAATCTTCATACGCACGCGGCCATGTCGCTGATGCGAGGGATGGCAGATGGCCTGCCTTTGATGGAGTGGCTAACCAACCATATCTGGCCGGCGGAAGCGAAGCACGTGGAGGCAGGTTTTGTTTTCGATGGTACCCGCCTGGCATGTGCCGAGATGTTGCAGGGCGGAGTCACCTGTTTCAATGACATGTACCTGTTTCCGGAAGCAACGGCTCGCGCCGCCCTGGCCTCGGGCATGCGCGCCAGCATCGGCATGATCGCAATCGACTTTCCCACCGCCTACGCAAGCGATCCTGACGACTATCTGACCAAGGGCCTGGCGCTGCGCGACGATTACAACTCGCACCCCCTCCTGTCATTCTGTTTTGCCCCGCATGCGCCTTACACGGTAGGTGACAAAAATTTGTCCCGGGTTCTCACCTATGCGGAGCAGCTGGATGTGCCCATTCACATTCATCTGCACGAAACCGGGGATGAAATCAGCAACAGCCTGAAAAGCTACGGAATGCGCCCGCTTGAGCGCATGCACAAGCTCGGGCTGCTCGGTCCCAATCTGATTGCGGTGCACATGGTGCATCTTACCGAGGGGGAAATCGAACTGCTGGCGCAGCAAGGCTGTTCCGTAGCCCATTGCCCTTCTTCCAACCTGAAACATGCCAGCGGACTCGCGCCCGTTGCCGCTCTTACCGAAGCAGGAGTCAACGTGGGACTGGGAACGGATAGCGCCGCAAGTAACAGCCGCCTCAAGATATTCGAGGAAATGCGGCTTGCGGCACTGCTGGCAAAAGGACAAAGCGGCAGGGCAGAAGTGATGCCTGCGTGGCAGGTGCTGCAAATGGCCACGCTCAACGGGGCCAAGGCTTTAGGATTGGGAGACCGTATCGGTTCCCTTGTTCCAGGCAAAGCTGCGGACATTGCCGCAGTGGATTTCTCCAGTCTTGATATGGTGCCCTGCTATGATCCTGTTTCCCATCTTGTCTATGCTGCCGGACGTGAACACGTGAGTCATGTGTGGGTAAATGGTAAAATGCTGCTGCGTGACGGGGAATTGCCTACGCTGGACCGGGAAGAATTGGTGCACAGGGCCGAATTCTGGCGGGAACAAATGACAACGGGCGTGATAGCAGTTCACGAAAAATGATGGATAAAGAAATCGAAAATAGCAGTGTCAACGTTGATCTGCTGGAACTGGAAAAATTCAACCAGCTCGCGCATCGCTGGTGGGACCCCAACAGCGAGTTCAAGCCGCTGCATGAGATCAACCCGCTGCGGCTGGGTTACATAGACCGCTATGCCCGCCTGGCGGGTAAAGCTGTCCTGGATGTTGGCTGTGGCGGGGGTATCCTGTCTGAAAGCATGGCGGAGAGTGGCGCGCTTGTGACCGGCATCGATCTGGGTGACAAGGCGCTGAAGGTGGCAAAGCTGCACCTGCTGGAAAGCGGGAATAAAGTCAATTACCGTAAAATCGCCGTGGAAGCGCTCGCCGCGGAGCAGCCGCATCATTACGATGTGGTCACCTGCATGGAAATGCTGGAGCATGTGCCGGATCCGGTCAGCACGGTAAGAGCCTGCGCGGAACTCACCAGGCCCGGCGGCTGGGTGTTCTTCTCGACCATCAATCGCAACCCAAAATCGTACCTGTTTGCTGTGATCGGCGCGGAATACGTGTTGAATCTGCTGCCGCGCGGGACGCACGACTATGCCAAATTCATCAAGCCGTCTGAACTTGGGCGCATGGCCCGCGAAGCAGGGCTGGATGTGCAGGAAGTAATCGGCATGAGCTACAATCCCCTCACCAAAGTGTACTCCCTGGGACAGGATACCGACGTCAACTACATCATGGCACTGCGCGCCTGAAATCCTCACGCTCCAGGGCCAGACTCAAGCGATCATTTTCTGCCTGTCCGATCATCGGTTACATCTTATCTGGATTGGCATCCCCTCTTTATTTCCCCGGTTCGTGTCCATGCCTCTTTCATGATTAACGCCATCCTCTTCGATCTCGACGGAACGCTTGCCGATACCGCACCCGATCTCGGGTACGCCCTGAATCGGCAGCGCATTGCCCGCGGGCTGCCACCCCTGCCATTGGAGCTCATCCGCACCGAAGCTTCAGCGGGCGCGCGCGGCCTGTTGTGCCTTGGATTCAACATCAAGCCGGGGGACGCCGGATATGACGCCATGCGCGCCGAATTCCTCGACTTCTACGCGGAACATCTCTGCCGCGAAACCTCTTTATTCGCAGGTATCGCAGATCTCCTCGACCAACTCGATGACCGGGGCATGATCTGGGGCATCGTCACCAACAAACCTGCCCGTTTTTCCGTGCCACTCATGGAGGCGCTGGGTTTGGGCAATCGTGCTTCCTGCCTTATCAGCGGAGGCGATACCACGCACTCCAAACCCCATCCTGAGCCCCTGCTGACTGCAAGCGGAGCAATAGCCGTTCCGCCGGAAGAATGCATTTACCTGGGCGACGACCTGCGCGACGTCCAGGCCAGCCTCGCTGCCGGCATGGAACCCATCATTGCCAGATACGGCTATCTCGGCAATGTAGGCGCCCCCGAAACCTGGGGCGCAAGATACCTCATAGACCGGCCGGAAGAACTGCTCAGATATTTGTAAAAATTCGTCCGCCCAAAATGCTCTCTCTCCCTTGCAGGGAGAGAGAGTCATGTCGGCCTTTCATCGCCGTTCGCCCTGATCTTGAGCTTTTAGAAGGGGAATGGTGCCAAGACCAGATTTCTTCCTCGAAGACATAGCTATTCGGTAACGACAATCAGGGAATGGGTTTGAGTTCTCTCCCCAGACAATATTGGGTATAATCCCGGCCATAGTATTGCTGCGAATCAAGAGAATCTTTGAGGTGTGCCGCGGGATTAATACGTAGCGCTCTCCGTTGAACTCTTCCGGTTCGCAGTCATCTAACTGGCAGTAATACAGAATGCCGGGGGCGACCTGGCTTCGACGTGGGTTGCAAAGCAGAGCAGGGCATACCGAGGACCAGTTACCTCGTAAATACATCTGGAAACCAATAGTCGCAAACGACGAAAACTACGCTCTAGCCGCTTAAATCCGGCTGGACTCCGCACCGGTGGGCCTCAACGCCGGGTCTGGCAACAGGCAGCGGAGCCATTAACGAGGATCGCGCTTTGTAGGGTTACTTTACAGGGCGCTAAACAATAGGTAACTCGCCTGTCATCAGTTCGCCGGTTGACGGATGCCAGGTTAAATCAAAAAACATGGCTAAGTATGTAGAACTGCCTGTAGAGGACTTGCGGACGCGGGTTCAATTCCCGCCGCCTCCACCAATTGATAGTCCAAAATAATCCAAAGAAATCCAGAAAACCCGCATGAATAAAGGCTTGCGGGTTTTTTGTTGTCCAAACAAATCCAAACTCATCTATTGTAATCCGACGGTAACTGACAGTAAACTTGACGGTAATAGAGTTACCTCCAACTGGAGTTACCGTCATGGCACTTACCGACACCGCCATTCGCAATAGCAAGCCTGCTGACAAGCCTCTGAAACTAGCAGATGAGTGCGGCCTCTATCTGTTATTAAAACCGAATGGTTCCCGCTGGTGGCGCTTTGATTACCGCTATGGCGGCAAACGCAAAACCCTCTCCATGGGCGTCTATCCTGACGTGAGCTTGAAGGAAGCCCGTAATCGCCGTGATGAAGCGCGCAAGCTCCTTGCTTCCGATGTCGATCCAGCCGAAAACCGTAAAGCGGTCAAAGCCGTCAAACTGGAAAAGACTGCAAACAGCTTCGAAGTCGTCACCAGGGAGTGGTATGCGAAGTATTCTCCGACCTGGAATGAGAGCCATGGCGAGCGCATTATTCGCCGGTTCGAGCGCGACATATTCCCCTGGATAGGCAGCAAGCCTATTGCAGAGATAGCCGCGCCCGAATTGCTGGCAGCGCTTCGCCGTATAGAGAATCGGGGTGCATTGGAAACGGCACACCGCGCACTCGGTAACTGCGGACAAGTCTTTCGCTATGCCATAGCAACCGGACGTGCTACCCGAGACATTTCCGCTGATTTAAGGGGTGCCCTTCCTCCAGTAAAGGGAGAACATTTTGCTGCGATTACCGAACCTAAGCAGGTAGGTGCATTGCTGCGGGCAATCGATGGCTATACCGGTTCTCACGTTGTACGTTGCGCATTGCGCCTTGCCCCGCTGGTATTTGTGCGCCCTGGAGAGCTGCGCAAAGCCGAATGGAAGGATATAGACCTGGATGGGGCGGAGTGGCGCTATACCGTCACCAAGACCAATACCCCGCACATTGTTCCGCTTTCAACGCAGGCGGTAGAAATACTCAAGGAACTGCAAGCTTTAACCGGCAGAAGCCGCTTCGTGTTTCCTGGTGCGCGCACCAATGGCCGACCCATGAGTGATAATGCAATTCTGGCGGCACTGCGACGCATGGGCATAGACAAGGAAGAAATGAGCGGACATGGTTTTCGCGCCATGGCACGAACCATTCTTGATGAAGTGCTAGGTGTTCGCCCTGACTTTATCGAACACCAGTTAGCCCATTCGGTAAGAGACCCCAATGGCCGCGCCTATAACCGTACCGCTCATTTGGCCGAACGCCATAAGATGATGCAGCAATGGGCGGATTACCTGGACAAGCTGAAGGTCGGTGCCGAAATAATTCCCTTGCACGGCGTGGCCTAAGTCAAATAATGACTGAAGACAATGCCTGGCCTTGGGGACTTCGCAAGCCAAATTGGGATAACTGGAAATCAGTCAAACAGGCAAGACTGTGGCAGGCTGTTGCCTTAGCTTGCGATCTTGATCCAGGCAATTTCCAACTATTTGACCAACCGCAACTTGCACGGCTGCTCAAGGAACCGCCCCGGCAATTCGAGGATTTGATCGCCATGGCTAAGGCCAGCATTGGCGCTAACGGAACCTTGAAACTGCTTTCACGCAGTGAGGAAGGATTGGAAGAGAGCGAAATCAAGCTTTCAAACTTCGCCACCTGGGTTAAAAGCATACAGTACCCGATTCCCCCACAATTCCCCTGGCAGCCTGAATCCATCACCCTCAGTAATCTCGATTGGCCTTGGGGCAGACACGAAACGCATTTACTGCGAAAGCTTGCTGGTGTCGCTCAGCGTTTCTGGAGCAACTACGACCCGGCAGACGCGAGCACCGCGCCTACCAATCAGCAAGTCATCGACTGGCTAAAAGGGGAAGGCGTGTCTGAGCGCACCGCCGAAATCATGGCTACCATCCTCCGCGCTGACGGTCTTCCAACCGGCCCGCGCAAATAGTTCCCCGCGCCCCACAAAGCCAATACTAGAGCGGCTTTCCACGTAATTCACCCCGAATACCCGCGACCTACCGCGCGTATTATCTTATTCGCTTGTGCTATTTAATTGCCAACCATGTTCAACAACACCTAAAGAGGTACAAACATGGTTCAAGCAATCCTAAGACTTCCTGCTGTTAAAGCCGAGTCCGGCGCATCCCGTTCAACCATTTATCTTCGCATTCAACAAGGACTCTGGCCCAAACCAGTGAGACTTGGCCCGCGCTCTGTAGGCTGGCCTGCTGGCGAAGTTGCCGCCATTAACGCTGCCCGCATTGCTGGCAAGAGTGATGATGAAATAAGGGAATTGGTAATCAAGCTGGAAGCTGCCCGTAAAACGGCTGGCAAGGTATTGTGAGGGGATGGCGATGCAAAATATCAGCACAGCACAAATCGCGCCCCTCGCGCCAACCCAAAACTCAACGACTGCCCCTATAACTTCATGCTCATACGGGAGTGGACGCTTTGAACTCGCAGAAACAGGGGTCCATTTCCACGGTAGAGACAAAGACGACAACGCGCAACAACCTCAATGGATTTGCGCCCCTCTACGGGTAATTGCCAAAACACGAGATGAGAAGAGTGGGGAATGGGGGCGACTGTTGGAATGGCAGGATGATGATGGACATATCCATCAATGGGCAATGCCGCTCGAACTCCTGGAGAGTGATGGCACGGATGTAAGACGCGAGCTTGCCCGCCTTGGCTTGCATATCTCGCCTAACCAATTTGCTCGTAGTCTACTGAGTGCCTACATCAAGGTATGGCCGGTAGAAGCACGAGCGCGGTGCGCCGATCGTCTGGGCTGGCACGGCAATACCTTTGTTACGCCTGCCGGTGCAATTGGGGAAGCTCAAGAGCTTGTAGTGTTTCAAAACTTGCACGCAATTGAACCCGCATATGCGGAATCAGGCACGGCAGAAGAATGGCGTGATTCTGTGGCAGCATTAGCAGCAGGCAATACACGCCTTGTATTTGCGCTATCCATTGCTTTTGCAGGCGCATTGGCTGAAATTGCCGGGGAAGATTCTGGCGGCTTTCATTTGCGCGGCGCGTCATCCTCCGGCAAATCCACAGCATTGAAGCTTGCCGCTTCCGTATGGGGCAACCCTTCAGCTTATGTGCGGCTGTGGCGCGGCACAGTAAATGGGTTGGAAGGATTGGCAACGTTGCACAATGATGGCTTGCTGATCCTGGATGAAATTGGGCAGATCGAGCCAAAAGATGCGGGAGAGGCAGCTTACCTGCTGGCAAATGGTCAAGGCAAAGCCAGAGCCTCACGCAATGACTTTGCCCGCTCAAGCCAACGCTGGCGGCTGCTGTTCTTGAGCGCGGGTGAAACATCCCTTTCCGCCGTCATGGCCCAAGCAGGCAAACAATCGACTGCCGGACAGGAAATCCGTCTTGCGGATATAGAGGCCGATGCTGGCTCGGGTATGGGTATATTCGAGACATTGCATGGATATGCCAATGCAGCTGCCTTGGCGTTAGCAATCAAGGAAGCCTCGGCCAAATATCACGGCACGACGGGTAAGGAATGGTTGCAATACCTCGTAAAGAAGAGGATTAGCCTCAAAGAGGTCATCCCGGAACAAATCACGCGGTTCGTAACGGAGATAGTACCGATGAATGCGGCAGGGCAGGTAGAGCGGGTAGCCCGACGTTTTGCACTGGTTGCCATGGCCGGTGAACTAGCGACCCGCTGTAAGTTGACAGGCTGGCCGGAAGGCGAAGCTATTCAAGCTGCCCGCAAATGCTTTGCCGCCTGGATGGAAGCTTTTGGCGGTAGCGGCAACCGCGAAGAGCGCGCCATACTTGCCCAGGTTCGGGGTTTCTTCGAGACGCGCGGCGCAAGCCGCTTTGAAGATATCAAGGCCCCAATCGACCAGCGTATCCTCAAACGGGCAGGCTTCTACCGGAATGGGGTAAATGAGGGGCGAGAGTTTCTTGTATTGCCGGAAACATTCCGCCGCGAGGTCTGCCATGGCTTTGATGAAAAGACTGTTAAGAGCGTCTTGATAGAAGCGGGATTGCTGCTTCCCGGTAACGACAAGAAGCCCTCACAAGTTGTGCGGCTCCCTGGATTAGGTTCATCTAGAGTCTACGTTTTCCGGTATCGGGATGAGGGAGAGTAAGCGCGATTACCGATGTAACGGCGGTAATGCGGTAACAGCCAATACAGGCTTAATTAGCTGCGGTTACTCCAGTGTTACCACACTACACTTGCCGGTAACGCGCTATTCCGTTACAGGAAATCTCGTTACCGAAAATCTTTACCGCATCGTACTCCTGTTACCGTTACAGGAATGCATCAGCCGCCCTTACTGTAACGGTAACCGTAACAGGGGGACATTTAATGTATTTTACTTCTGTGAACGTTACCACCGTTACCGGGTATATTCGAACCGGTACCGTTTTACGGTAACACGGATACCCAATGAATTGGGTGTTGCGCGCGTCGTAATGCGAATTGTTACCGCTGTTACCGATTAAAGGATAGTTGCCCCAGTCGTTCCACGTAAGATCCCGGCGACTACGATATAACAAATGCAAAATCCCGAGAAAACTTATACTTGTCAATATCCGCCAGTCTCGATGGTTTGTTCCCGATACTAAACGGGCCGCCAAACCTTCTTCAAAGTAGAGGCCCAACGTACAACTTCACCGGCACTCTCCTGCTTGCGGGTCGTCCGTGTTGTGGAAGCTGGGGTTAAGCGATCGCATAGCGACCACCCTGCCCACCGTCGAAGACTTCAATTCTTTTTTCCACGTAGAAGTTTGATCTTAGCCTCTATGCGCTCTACCTTCTCCTGATCGCCAGCTTTGCGATAAACGTCTGCAAGGTTTTCAAGGAGCGGGATCAATGCCGGATCTTCAGGCCCCAAGCTTCTACTCCGAATCTCCAGGGCGCGTTCGATCAAGTGAGCGGCTTCCCCATAGTTTGCGGTCTTAAGGTTTATGCCAGCGAGGGCATTAAGGGCGGATGCCGTTTCAGGATGATGCGGCCCGTAGGCTTTTTCGAAGGTATGCAGAGCCTCTATCTGAAGAGTTTCTGCTTCTTGGAAACGACCTGTCCGGACATAAAGGTTTGCGAGGGATTGCAACGTTAGTGCAAAGTCAGGATGTATCCGACCAAATGCTCGTTCTTTGATAGAAAGAACCCGCTTCCAAACCTCCTCCGCATCGCGATATTTCCCTTGTGCTTCATACAGAGTCGCGAGGTTCGCTAGTGTTGTTGCAACAGCAGGGTCGTTGCGCTCTGCTGCCTTGTCGAGGACCATCTCCGGCGAGGCATTTACGTCACGCTTTTGCTCGTCCGCGCCCACACTTTTGTCTAAAGGGCCCGGCGCAGTCGAGGTGGCAGATTTGGTAGTCTTCTGAACGGTCGAATCACCAGCGTTGGTCTCTCGTGCGGAAGGCGCTTGCCCAGAAATATAATAGAAGAACATCACGAAGAACAGCAGAAGAATTTGTAGCAGAACCGCAAAGAAGAAGAGCTGAGCCCAGCGGGGAAGCCCAACTAAAACGGGTATAAATTGACTGACGATATCCATGATCTTCTGCATAATGTTCTAAATGTGCGGGCCAAGACGCTCAACTTTTTTATAGGGCGACAGTTTAGCGCCCAAACTCGGCTGGCTCCTGACTCTCTCCCTAACTCGGGGTTGTCATAAGCCTGAGACGCCGCGCCTTTCTTGGGTTTGGTGCTGTGATAGACATGATCATACCCTGCTAAAATTCCCTGAAAAGCGGCAAACTGAATTTTGATCCCCTGATGTGCCCCCGGTAGTAGTGCCAGGGGCGTTCTAGCAAAGTCCCAGTTTTGACCCGCCCCCGAAATCAGTACCGGTCTAAAATGGAAAATTCCGGCTCTTGACCCGCCCCCGAAATCAGTACCGGTCTAAAATGGAAAATTCCGGCTCCTTTGGCCTGCCGGACAAGGTGTTTTCCCTTGCCTGACGGGCAAATTCAGCAGGGGTTGCCCACTGCAATG
>NZ_JCAHZJ010000017.1:0-150441 GCF_059489795.1 Nitrosospira sp. CT | reverse complement strand
ACAACAAGGGAACTTCGTTTCCGCTGCTGATGGCCATCGCCGGCCCGCTGATGAGCCTTCCGAACGTTGGCCTCAATGAGTGGGGGCACGCCTTCTGGTTCATGGAGGAACTCTTCAGCGCGCCGCTGCACTGGGGCTTCGTGGTGCTGGCCTGGGCAGCCCTGTTCTCCGGTGGCGTTGCCATCCAGGTGATTACACGGTTCTCCAACCTCATGGACGTGCAGTGGAACAGGCAAAGCCGGCTGATCCTGGATAACGTTGTCTAAAGGACGAGGTTTCAAGTCCAGATCGTAACAGCGTAGCACACCCCATCCGCTTTCACAGGGATGGGGTTTTTTGACAAGAACAGCATTACCGGAAGGCCTCTGGCGCTTCTCTTCCGGTCCTCCTCCAGGGAAATCAGCTCTACACCTCTCGGCATCAAGTCCGGCTTTTCACCCTGGATTGCCTCAGTTTCCGTGCACATCACCTTCCGGATATGGTCGTCAAAGTCCTGAAAATCATAGCCTTAAAAACCCCAAAAATAACTTTTGACACCTCTCAGAAAATATAGGACTATTGATCCTAGGACACTAGAGATAGTTGAGCACACTCTCATGCACTACTATATATAGTAGTCCACAGGTTTTCCACAGCATTTCCACAACACCCAAAATATAAGGTTTTACCCAGGGATTCGGCACATTTCCCTTACAAATGAGGAGCATCCAGCATGCAGCTTTCCACAGATCAAACGTCCCGGCCGGCAATGGCAGGCTACGAATTTTCTTCGAACCCTCCCGGCCATGATCTGCGCTATTCCCAATACAAGATCATTCGTCGCAATGGCTCAGTGGCCGGCTTCGAGCCGAACAAGATTTCCATTGCCATGACGAAAGCGTTTCTCGCGGTCGAGGGCAGCCAAGGGGCTGCTTCGGCCAGGGTACGCGAAGTGGTGGCGCGCCTGACCGAAGATGTAGTGAACGCCTTGATGCGCCGTCAGCCCTCGGGTGGAACCTTTCATATCGAGGACATCCAGGATCAGGTGGAACTCGCATTGATGCGCTCGGGCGAGCACGATGTGGCGCGGGCCTATGTGCTGTACCGCGAGGATCGCGCGCGCAAGCGGGCGCAGCAAAAGGAAGCGGGTGCAGCCGAGGTGACAGGCAACGTCTTGAACGTGCTCGAGGATGGACGCAGGGTTCCGCTCGATACCGCGAGACTGTTGACCCTGATCGGGTCCTGCTGCGAAGGGCTGGGTGAAGCGGTCGATCCCGCGCTGATACTTAAAGCCACGCTCAAGGATTTGTATGATGGAGTGCCGATGGAGGAAGTAAGGAAATCGGTAATCCTGTCAGCACGGGCGTTGCTGGAAAAAGAGCCGGCCTACAGCTACGTTACGGCGCGATTGCTGCTGCACTCGCTCCGCTTCGAGGTACTGGGCGAGGAAATCGTACAAAGGGAAATGGCTGAACGCTATATGGAATATTTCCCTGCCTTCATAAAGCGTGGAATCGAGGCCGAACTGCTGGATGAGCGGCTGACGCAGTTTGACCTGCCCCGCCTGGCAAAAGCCCTCCATGTGGAGCGCGATCTTAAATTTGGCTATCTCGGTTTGCAAACCTTGTATGACCGTTATTTTCTGCATATACAGGAGCACCGTATCGAATTGCCGCAGGCATTTTTCATGCGGGTGGCGATGGGGCTTGCATTGAACGAAATCGATCGTGAAGCACGGGCGATAGAGTTCTACCATGTGCTGTCTAACTTTGATTTCATGAGCTCCACACCCACCCTGTTTAATTCCGGTACGCGCCGCTCGCAATTGTCTTCGTGTTATCTCACGACAGTGCCGGACGATCTGGATGGTATTTACGAGGGAATCAAGGAAAACGCATTGCTTGCCAAGTATGCCGGAGGACTGGGCAATGATTGGACGCGTGTGCGGGCAATGGGATCGCATATCAAGGGCACCAACGGCAAATCCCAAGGCGTAGTCCCCTTTCTCAAGGTGGTATCCGACACGGCCGTGGCGGTAAACCAGGGCGGCAAACGCAAGGGCGCCGTTTGTGCGTACCTCGAATCCTGGCATCTGGACATCGAGGAGTTTCTCGAACTGCGCAAGAATACCGGGGACGATCGCCGGCGCACACATGATATGAATACCGCCACATGGGTTCCCGACCTGTTCATGAAACGGGTAATGGAAGGGGGCGAATGGACGCTCTTTTCACCTTCGGATGTGCCCGATCTGCATGAGAAGTATGGCAAGGCATTTGAGCAGGCTTATCTCGCCTATGAGGATAAAGTCGCGCGCGGCGAACTCGGCTTGTACAAGACGATACCCGCGGTGCAGTTATGGCGCAAAATGCTGAGCATGCTGTTTGAAACCGGGCACCCATGGATCACCTTCAAGGATGCCTGCAACATCCGCTCGCCGCAAAACCATATCGGCGTGGTGCACAGTTCCAATCTCTGCACCGAGATAACGCTGAATACCAATGATCAGGAAATCGCGGTATGCAACCTCGGTTCGATCAATCTGGCAGCCCACATCGATGATGACGGGAAGCTTGACGCCGACAAGCTCAAGCGTACTGTCAGCCTCGCCATGCGCATGCTCGACAATGTGATCGATATCAATTTCTATGCCGTGGCCAAGGCACGCAACTCCAATCTCAGGCACCGGCCTGTCGGGCTGGGTATCATGGGTTTCCAGGATTGCCTGCACAGGATGCGCATTCCCTACGCTTCGGACGAAGCGGTGGAATTTGCGGACCGTACCATGGAAGCGATGGCCTACCATGCCTATTGGGCCTCGACTGAACTGGCCGAAGAGCGGGGACGTTATGCTTCCTATCGCGGCAGTCTGTGGGATCGGGGCATTCTGCCTCAGGATACGCTCGACCTGCTGCAGAATGAACGCGGCGGATACATCGAAGCGGACAGATCAGCGACGCTGGACTGGGAAGCGCTGCGCGAACGCATCAGAAACCATGGCATGCGTAACTCCAACTGTCTGGCAATAGCGCCCACCGCGACCATTTCGAACATTGTCGGCGTTTCAGCCAGCATCGAGCCAACCTTCAAGAATCTTTACGTCAAATCCAATTTGTCGGGAGAATTCACCATTGCCAACCAGTATCTGGTAAGCGACCTGAAAAAGCTTGGGCTATGGGACGAGGTCATGATTTCTGATATCAAGTATTTCGATGGAGCCCTGGGCAAGATAGATCGCGTACCAACCGATCTCCGCAGGCTTTATGCCACTGCCTTCGAGGTAGAACCCCAGTGGTTGATCGAAGCGGCAGCGCGCAGGCAAAAATGGATAGATCAATCCCAGTCCCTGAATATCTATATTGGGAGCGTCTCCGGCAAGAAGCTGGATGAAACCTACAAACTGGCCTGGTTGCGTGGCTTGAAGACGACCTACTATCTGCGCTCGCTCGGAGCAACATCGGCAGAAAAATCTACAGTCCAGGCGGGCTCCTTGAATGCGGTGCCCGCAGAAGGGAGCCTGCCAGCCATGAGTGCGGCAGCGCCGGCGACAGATGTGTCGTTCTGTTCCATCGATGATCCGGAATGTGAATCATGCCAATAACAATTAAAATGTAATGTTAGGAGAAAGATATGTTGATATTCGAGGATGAAATCATGCCATCGGCGCCGCGGAGAAACGGCGATCCGGGATTGCTTGACGGAACCGAGGCGGGTGCTCAAGCAGCGAGCCACCTTGCCGATACGAACGGGACCAAGGCAGAAGGTGGCGTGAGCGATGTGGCTGGGTCGCATGCAGGGAATGGCATGGGAGAAAAGGACTATTCCACAGAGGACATCCATCGGCGCGTGTCGGTGGAAGACAAGCGCATCATCAATTGCAAGGCGGATGTCAACCAGCTGGTGCCTTTCAAGTACAAATGGGCGTGGGAGAAGTATCTGGCGGCCTGTGCCAACCATTGGATGCCTCAGGAAATCAACATGAGCCGCGATATCGCTCTCTGGAAAGATCCGAACGGACTGACCGAGGATGAGCGGCGGATAGTCAAGCGCAACCTCGGCTTCTTCGTTACCGCGGATTCGCTTGCCGCCAATAACATCGTACTCGGCACTTACCGGCACATCACCAATCCGGAATGCCGCCAATACCTGTTACGGCAGGCCTTTGAAGAAGCGATTCATACGCATGCCTATCAGTACATCGTCGAATCGCTGGGACTGGACGAAGGCGAGATTTTCAACGCCTATCACGAAGTAAAATCCATTCGCGAGAAGGATGAATTTCTGATTCCCTTTATCGATACGCTAACTGATCCGGCATTCAGGACGGGCACGCTCGAAGCGGATCAGAAACTGCTGAAAAGCCTGATCGTATTCGCCTGCATCATGGAAGGCCTGTTCTTTTATGTGGGTTTCATACAGGTCCTGGCGCTGGGAAGGCAGAATAAGATGACGGGCTCAGCCGAGCAGTATCAATACATCCTGCGGGATGAATCCATGCACTGCAATTTCGGCATCGATGTCGTGAATCAGATCAAAATGGAAGACCCGCATTTGTGGACCAAGGAATTTCGCAGCGAAATCAGTGCGCTGATGCAAAAAGCGGTGGAACTGGAATACCGTTATGCCGAGGACACCATGCCGCGTGGCGTTCTGGGGTTGAACGCGCCCATGTTCAAGGAATACCTGCGCTATATCGCCAACCGCCGCTGCCAGCAGATAGGTCTGGACATTCTCTATCCGGGAGCCAGCAATCCCTTCCCCTGGATGTCTGAAATGATCGACCTGAAAAAGGAAAAGAATTTTTTTGAAACACGCGTTACCGAGTATCAAACGGGCGGGGTGTTGAACTGGGACTGAACACCTAGAATAATAGGGAGGGGAGCAGGCGCGTCACGAAGGGCCTGCCTGCCCTACCCCCGCTGAAAAAACTCTTCGCATTTCGGGTTTTAGCGTCGCCTGTAGCAAGCCTCAACCCCGAGGGCATCGTCTGCCACATCGCACCCCGGTTTCCCGCAATCCCCCCATAGGAAATGTTTGCCCGCCTGTTTGCCAGCACTTAAGGCCTGCGCGCGAGGATGCGTGGCATCAATACGTTTTCCATACACTGATTATTTGCGCTGGTAAAATTTTAAGGACGAGGTTAACATTGAATTTCATTCGAATCTCTATCTGATGGAGGTGGCAATGGCTCGTACAATTCCACAAGGGTCCCGCGACTACGACACCACGCGCATTGTTGAACGGCCCGATGGTTTTTATTGGCATGACGAAAAAGAGAGTGACAGGGTATTCGGTCCCTTCCCCACCTTACTTGAAGCCATCCAGGATATGGAGTACAACGCCGACTCGGACTATGAACCGGGAGAAACCCTGGAGCAGGCAGAGGACGAGATTGGCATATCCGACTGGATCGATCCTGAAACCGGTCAACCCGGCGAAGGGTCCTTCCGGCTCGAAAACTGATCAGTACATAATTGATCTGGCACGTCTCATCGCATTATGCCCAGGCGATTTGACGTGCTCTTCTTCAGAATAAGTACGAATAAACCTTCGCTGACTCAGTTTTCAATCTTTGCAGCAATACCCGCTGAATCTCAGTGCGCCTGTGTCAAACATACGGCCTCTCCGCAGTCTCCCTTCCTGACTGCTTTTATTTCCTCCCTGAGCTGGTGAATACGTGCGCTCAGGTATTTCTTATATGCCCTCCTGTCTTTCCTTGATCCAAGGCTGATATGAATTACCGTGATGAACGGGATACGATGGGCTCAGTACAGGTGCCTGCGCATGCGCTTTGGGGCGCGCAGACCCAGCGTTCCTTGCAGAATTTCAGAATTTCGGGCGAGCGCATGCCGCCTGCGCTGCTTCACGCGCTGGCACTGGTGAAGCGTGCGGCGGCTGCCATAAATCGTGATCTGGGTGTCCTGGATGACGAGCGTGCTACTGCCATCATCCAGGCTGCGGATGAGGTGGTCGCAGGTAATCATGATGCGGAATTTCCGCTGGTCGTGTGGCAGACCGGCTCCGGAACCCAGACCAACATGAATATGAACGAAGTGCTGGCAAACCGCGCTTCTGAACTGCTGGGGGGCGGAAGAGGGCCGGATTGCAGGATTCATCCCAACGACGATGTAAACAAGGGGCAGTCATCCAATGATGTGTTTCCCTCTGCCATGCATGTGGCAGCCGCCCGCTCCCTCCATCATCAGTTGAAGCCTGCCATTGCCGCGTTGCGGCATACGCTGGCCACCAAAGCGGAAGCATTTTCAGGCATTGTCAAAATCGGGCGCACCCATTTGCAGGATGCTACTCCCCTCACCTTGGGGCAGGAATTCTCGGGCTATGTTTCTCAACTCGACCACGGGCTGGAGCACATCGAGACAGCGCTTCCCCATATATATGAACTGGCCCTGGGAGGGACAGCGGTTGGCACCGGGCTGAACACTCATCCTGAGTTTGCGGTGCGGGTCGCAGCGGAATTGGCAAGATTGACCGGCTTGCCGTTTGTGACAGCTCCCAACAAGTTCGAGGCCCTCGCTGCCAATGATGCGCTCGTCCATGCCCACGGTGCGCTCAAGACCCTGGCAGCCTCGCTCATGAAAATCGCCAATGATATCCGCTGGCTTGCATCGGGTCCGCGCTGTGGAATCGGCGAACTGAAAATTCCCGAAAATGAGCCGGGCAGCTCCATCATGCCCGGCAAAGTCAATCCGACTCAGTCAGAGGCGCTTACCATGCTGTGCTGTCAGGTGATGGGCAATGATGTCGCCATCAATATGGGCGGCGCCATGGGGAACTTCGAGCTCAACGTCATGAAACCGCTTATCATCCATAATTTCCTGCAGAGCGTGCGCCTGCTGGGGGATGGTATGATAAGCTTCAACGAGCATTGCGCGACCGGAATCACCGCAAACATCGATCGCATAGACGAATTGCTGCGCAAATCCCTGATGCTGGTAACTGCACTCGCACCTCACATCGGCTACGACAAGGCAGCTGAAATCGCGAAGAAGGCGCATCGCGAAGGCACTATGCTGGAACAGGCAGCCGTTGCAACCGGCTACATTACCCTCGATCAATTCCGGGATTGGATAAGACCGGAAGACATGATTCAGCCACAATGATCCTCGGGTTGAATAAATGCTGCTGCTCCCGTGGCCTCTGCCATTCCGGTGAATGAGCTTGCTCCCGTCATCCTCACGGGCGCCGAAGGTAGGCCTTGTCCTGACTGGGGGAGGCGCGCGCGCGGCCTATCAGGTAGGCGTTCTGCAGGCTATCGCCACGATGCTGCCGAAGAGAACGCGCAATCCCTTCCCCGTGATTTGCGGCACGTCCGCTGGCGCATTCAATGCCGCGGTTCTCGCTATCTCCGCCCGCAACTTTCATGAGGGTGTACAACGACTGTCAGCGGTATGGGAAAACGCGCAAGTCAACCAGGCCTACCGGACCGACCCTCTCGGCGTATACGGAAATGCATTACGCTGGCTCGCATCTCTCCTGTTTGCCAGCTTGGGAAAGCAGGGTGCGACCTCGCTGCTCGACAACTCGCCGCTTGCGCAACTGCTGAAAAACAGCCTGCCGCTTCAAGGCATTCAGAAGAGTATCGACACAGGCGCCTTGCATGCTCTCGGTATTACCGCCTGGGGCTATACCAGTGGACAATCGGTGACATTCTATCAGGGGGCGGATACCATACGGCCATGGAAGCGGGAACGCCGTATCGGTGTCGCTGTACCTATCGAAATTGAGCACCTGCTGGCCTCTTCCGCCATTCCACTTCTTTTTCCGGCCGTACGGCTCAACCGCGAATACTTTGGAGACGGTTCAATGCGCCAGCTTGCACCGTTGAGTCCTGCGCTGCATCTCGGGGCGGACCGCGTGCTGGTGATTGGCGTGCGCAAGATAGAGGAAACACAGCCTGAGCGTGTCAAGGTAGACAGCTATCCCACGCTCGCGCAGATCGGTGGGCATATCATGAGCAGTATTTTTCTCGACAACCTTTATGTCGATCTAGAACGGTTGCAGCGCATCAACCGGACCCTACGCATGATTCCTGAAGAAAACATGAAGAATCACGACATGCCGCTGCGCCAGATTCAGCACATGGTCATTTCCCCCAGTGTCGAATTCACTGAAATTGCACAGCATCACGCTGCCACCCTGCCGCATACTATCCGGCTTTTTTACCGGGCCATCGGCGCAATGAGACGCGATGGCTCGTCTCTCCTGAGCTATGTTCTGTTTGAAGAACCCTTCTGTCGCGCCCTCATCGATCTCGGCTATCAGGATACACTGCCGCGCAAAGCCGAACTCTTGCGGTTCCTCAATGCAGCGCCAATCAATGGACCGATACAAGCAGATTTATCCGACACTGGTATAATCCGCAATCCAGTTCCGGGGACAGGCTGAACGCCCTGGTCGCTTCACCTGATTCCCTATTTTTCAGAGACTTCTTATGGACCTTGCCAGTCCGCAATTCTGGATTGCCGTACTCCAGATTATCGCCATTGATATCATTCTGGGAGGCGATAATGCCGTGGTTATCGCGCTTGCATGCCGGCGACTTCCCGAAAAGCAGCGAAATCTCGGTATTTTCTGGGGAGTGTTCGGCGCCATTGCGCTGCGGGTCGTGCTGATCTACTTCGCCTTCACCTTGATGGCAATTCCATTCCTGAAAATCGTGGCGGCACTGCTGCTATTGTGGATCGGCATCAAGTTGCTTCAACCCGAGCCGGAAGGGAACGGACATGAGATCAGCGCAAGCGCAACCCTGCTGGGCGCGATTAAAACCATCATTATCGCCGACGCCATGATGAGCCTGGATAATGTGATTGCCATTGCCGGAGCCGCCAGGGACAGTGTCGTTCTGGTGATCTTTGGCTTGGCGGTGAGTGTGCCCATCATCGTTTGGGGCAGTAAGCTGGTAATGAGACTCATGGAGAAATTTCCCGTCACTATCTTCATCGGTGCGGGCCTGCTTGGCTGGATCGCAGGGGGCATGAGCACTACCGACGCGGTCAGCAGGGAATGGGTAGATAACAACGCGGCTTTTCTGCACTGGGTTGCACCCGCCGGCGGCGCTCTACTGATCGTGGTCATCGGCAAATGGCTTGGGAACAGGACCGGGGTAAGAAGAGCCGCGATTGTCGACCTGATGGACGATATAAACGACAAACCGCGCTCGTAGCGGCAATTTAACTGCTGATGGGAGAGAAAACATGCTGAAACTCTTGTTGCCGGTAGATGGTTCAGCGGCCTCGGACAACGCAGTCGGGCAGTTCATCAAGCTGGTTCCCTCATACAGGGAAATGCCGGAAGTACATTTGTTGAACGTACAGTTCCCACTGCGCGGCAACGTGCCGATGTTCATAGACAAGAAGAGCATAGATCTGTATTACCAGGAGGAAGGCGCGAAAGAGCTGTCATCCGCACGGGCTTTGCTTGATCAGGCCGGTATCAGTTATCGGTTCCACGTCTCTTCTGGAAACCCGCCGAACATCATTCTGCGTTATGCGGAAGAAATGAATTTCGATCAGATCGTGCTTGGCCCGCGTGGACTTGGAACGGTGAAAGGAATATTGCTGGGTTCGGTTGCGAGCAGAATCATACAGCTTTCGAAGATTCCGGTGCTCCTGATCAAATAGGAATGGCAGATATCAGGGGATGTAATGCGTTTAACCAAGAAGGAGCTTTTTTAGAATGAAGCAGGATCAGAAGGGCTTAACCTTGATCGAGTCAATGATGATAATTGCCCTCATTGGCATTCTGGCGACGATCGCTATCCCACCTGCATTTCGGCTCTATGAGGATTCCCAGGCCCGCGAACAGGTAACCGAAGCGGTCGATCTTCTCGACAGCGTTAAATCTCCTGTTGCCAGGTTTTATTCGGATAAGGGAAGATGGCCTACCCCCGAAGAGTTCGACAATCTGGTGCCCACACGGATCGGAAAGTATGTTGAGAGCCTCACACCGGAATCTCGGGAAAAAGGTTTTGAGGTAATAGCAAAATTCAAGAGTACCGGAGTGAGTCCGGGTCTGGTGATGGGAGGATCCGGTAGAACACTAGTTCTGGCGACAACAAACGGCAAGGAATGGTTCTGCAATGATAATACCGATCCTGCCTCCGGGGTGCCCGACCTTGTCCCGGGTACTGTCCTGCCCCAGCATCGACCCTCATCCTGCAAATAGGAGGGACCCGAAAAAGAGGATTTGCGGTCCGCCGCGGCCCTTTCCCTTCTGCCGCTTCGGCCGCTTCGCCACCCATCAGGGGTTATAAGCCTGGTCCAATAGTTCGTGAGAAGGTTGATTTGCTCCCAGTTACAGGTCCTTTATCCTTTACATCCTGAAATTACGACATCCTGAAATTACGTTGCAAGGGCGCTTCGACCACCAGCAGCTGAATAGTGCTTCCCTGTCAAATTCACCCTTCGTTAATCTTTCCAGATCCGGGGACTCACGGGAGCTTTCATCTGTGACATTCGGCCGCATTGTCGGTTATCCAGAAGAGCAGGCAAAGCTGCTGCCGGAAAATCGTGTCATGGAGCATTGACCCCCACCTTCCAAAGCATATAATCGTCGAATAGTCGTGCTCTATTTTAGGGCAGAGTCATACTTTTTCCGGGCTCACTACGCTGCCCCCTCTCTGAGCACTGGCATATCCGGCCAGGCTCGCTCCCGGAACCCGGAAGAAAAAAAAGGTGATACACCCCACGTTTTGGTACGTTCTATAGCAACAAGATAACCGGAAAAATACATGAACGAATTTAGCGATCAAATATCAGCATACTTTACTCACGTACCTATGTGGCCCCTGGTTTTGCTGGGCGCGGGAATTGTAGTGGCCGGTATTTATGAAATGTTCACCCGCAGACGGCGGACGGAGGCTGCTGAAGAATTCCGCTCGGCCATTTTATCCACCCTCTCTGGCCTGTATCCCGAACCTACCAACTGGCCGAGAAGTATCGATACTTATCTGCGGGCACGCTTGCCGGTCATGCATGAAATCATCGAGGACTTCAGATCGAGTGTGCGGCAGCAGGATATCCCGGCGTATAACAGGGATTGGGATAATTACTATGAGTTCTGCCGCAATGAGATTACCGATGACAAATGTATTGCCGCGGAAACGAACCCGGGCAGGGAATCAGACCCGAAAAAAACTTTTCACCAGCTTGTCTCAAACCTTTTGCGTTATGCGGAATGAGGCCTGGACAATAATTTGTAAGGCACGGCCAGCGAGATTCCGAATACGATATGGGTAGCCAGGGTGATCCAGTCCCGTGCTACGGAGAACCAGGGAAAAATCAGGGTCATTCCGTACATATTCGTTGCATAGATGATCAACCCGAAGACAGCGCCTGCCAGCATGGAAGCCACTATGCCAGGACGGGAAATGAGGGGCGCCAGAATCAGGCCATACGCAATGGAAAGCATGAAATGAATAAAGGTTGCGACGATCATGACTTTCCACTCGAATGTGGCGGGCGGCGGGAGGACATCAGGACCCATTAGCATTGCCGCAGTCAGCCGCGCATCCCGGTAAAAAATGGAGGGGAGTGCATCAGTGAATACCCACCAGAGAACAAGCTGAGCGCCGGTGGCAATGACACCGGCGATGATTCCGGCAGCAACTGCCGCGCCAGGATTGATAGGCATTTACGGTAGGGAGAAAAGGTTCTTCACAGTTCCACCACTGAAAAACGTATTCGTTTTACAATGATAGTAAAGTTCCGAAAACCTTACCCTACAAGTTCGGGGGCCGGAGGGCCCTTTTACGGGTGAGCATGAAACGGACAGGCAGCCGCCAGCCCACGCCGGAATACAATCCCACGAGATGGTAATCGCATAATCATTCACCTCATGCAAAGTGTCGACCTGACCCATCATTTCCTCATCGCCATGCCGGCCATGACAGATCCCTTCTTTGCGAAGACGCTGACCTATATCTGCGAGCATAGTGACCAGGGCGCACTGGGCCTGGTGGTGAACCGGCCGATCGATCTCACCTTGAAGGACCTGTTGGATCAGCTTGATATTTCTTCCGATGACCAATTGACGCGAAGATTTCCAATCATGTTCGGCGGTCCGATCCAACTCGATCGTGGCTTCGTCCTCCACCAACCCGTGGGTAAATGGCAATCGACCATGGCAGTGAATGACGATGTAGGGCTTACCACCTCCCTCGATATTTTACGGGCGATAGCAAACGGCGAGAGCCCCAGGCAACTCCTGGTCGCGCTAGGCTATTCCGGGTGGGCGCCGGGCCAGATAGAGCACGAATTATCGCAGAATGCCTGGCTGACGGTGCCTGCATCCCCCGCCATCATTTTTGAGTTACCTGCAGAAGAACGTTTGACAGCTGCGATGCAGTTGCTTGGAGTGGACTTTTCGAGTCTGTCGGATGAAGTGGGCCATGCCTGAAAGTATCGCCCATTCAACGAAGGAGCAATACTTCAGCCATTACAGGCAGAGCTGACGGATCAGATACTCGATATGGAGGAAGCTGAAAAAGCGAGTCAGCCGCGCGCCGGCACAGCGTTGGCTTTCGATTTCGGCGAAAAACGGATCGGCGTCGCGATCGGGAATCTGGAATTGGGATTGGCTCATCCTCTTGTTACCATATCCAACGAGAATAAGGAGGAATGCTTGAGAAGCATCGCCCGGTTAATCAAGGAGTGGGAGCCTGTTTTGCTGGTGGTTGGACTGCCGGTTCATGCGGACGGTGCAGAGCACGAGCTTACCCGTCGAAGCCGCCGCTTTGCGCATCGCCTTCAGGCCCGGTTTGGCATTTGCACTGTCCTGGAGGATGAGCGTTATACCTCGATCAGCGCCAGCGCAGCACTGGACGAAGCGAGTGTCAGAGGCAGGAGACAGAAACAGGTGTTGGATCAGATCGCGGCTCAACTGATATTGCAATCTTATTTTGACAAACGAAATGCAATTACCTGAAGCGGAAGACCTGCTGGCTGTGCTGACTGCCCGGATCCGGCAAGGCATTTCCAGTGATACCGCAGTCGTGGGAATTCATACCGGCGGAGTATGGCTTGCGGAAAGGCTGCATAAGGATCTGCAACTGGCGCTCCCCCTGGGAGTGCTCGATGTCTCCTTCTATCGTGACGACTTTGGACAGATCGGCCTGCATCCCCAGATCAGACCTTCGGACATCCCGTTCAAAGTGGAAGGAAGCCACATCATTCTCGTGGATGATGTGCTTTATACAGGACGAACGATCCGGGCTGCCATCAACGAACTGTTCGATTACGGGCGGCCGGCAAGCATTCGCCTGGCTGCGCTGATAGACAGGGGCGGGAGAGAGCTTCCCATTGCTGCTCAATACATTGGCACGACCCTGGAGGTGCCCCCTGCAAAAATGCTGGCCCTGGAAAAAAAAGCGGATGGAAAGCTGGGCCTGAGCCTGTATGACAAGCACCAGGGCAATGAGTAACAATCCGCAGCTGAATAAAAATGGTCAACTGCAACACCTTCTGACTACCGAAGGGCTGCCTGCTTCCATTCTCCTGAATATTCTCGATACTGCCGAGCCGTTCGTCGGAGTCACGGAACGTGACGTCAAGAAAGTGCCGTTGTTGCGCGGAAAATCCATATTCAACCTGTTCTTCGAACCCAGTACGCGTACACGCACGACCTTTGAAATTGCTGCAAAACGGTTGTCTGCCGATGTCATCAATCTCAACATTGCGGTGTCGTCCCAGTCCAAAGGAGAGACACTGCTGGACACGGTGAACAATCTTTCCGCCATGCATGCCGATATGTTCGTGGTGAGGCACGCTCAGAGCGGGGCTGCGCACCTCATTGCGCAGCATGTCCGCTCTGAAATTCACGTCATCAATGCCGGGGATGGACGGCACGCGCATCCCACGCAGGCGCTGCTTGACATGTTTACCATTCGTCGCTGCAAGCGCGACTTTCGTAACCTGCGCGTCGCCATAGTGGGCGACATTCTTCATTCCCGGGTGGCCCGCTCGCAGATTCATGCGTTGACGACGCTCGGGGTACCGGAAGTACGCGTCATCGCACCCAAGACATTACTGCCCGCCAAGGTCGAACGTCTGGGCGTGCATGTTTATCATGATATGGCAAAAGGACTGAAGGACGTCGATGTGCTGATGATGCTTCGTCTGCAGAACGAACGCATGCTCAGCGCACGTCTTCCGAGCACTGAAGAATACTTCAAATATTACGGGCTCACTCCCGAGAAACTGGCGCTGGCGAAGCCGGATGCAATCGTTCTGCATCCCGGACCCATGAACCGCGGGGTTGAAATCGATTCGGTCGTAGCCGATGGAAAGCAATCTGTAATCCTACCCCAGGTAACATTCGGCATCGCAGTGCGCATGGCGGTAATGTCCATTCTGGCTGGAAGCTGAAAGCCATGAATATCGCCATCCGAAATGGTCGTGTCATTGACCCGAAAAACAGCTTCGATCGCGTAACGGATATTTACATCCGGGCCGGCAAAATCGCCTCTCTCGGCGCCGTCCCGCCCGGCTTTGAAGCACGTCGGGAAATAAACGCCCAAGGATTGATCGTGTGTCCCGGACTTGTGGACCTCTCGGCCCGGCTACGGGAACCCGGCCTGGAATACAAGGCGACGCTTGAATCAGAAATGGGAGCTGCGGTGGCGGGAGGCGTTACAAGCCTGGCATGCCCCCCCGATACCGATCCTGTGCTGGACGAGCCCGGACTGGTGGAAATGCTGAAATATCGCGCAAGGGGCCGCAATCAGACGCGTGTTTATCCCATTGGAGCGCTTACCCGTGGACTGAGAGGTGAATGGCTGACTGAGATGGCTGAACTGCACAGCGCGGGGTGTGTCGCATTCGGCCAGTCGGACAGGCCGCTTCCCAACAACCGGGTGCTCATGCAGGCGATGCAGTATGCATCCACCTTCGGGTTTTGCCTGTGGTTGCGTCCCCAGGATGTAAATCTCGCTGATGGCGGGGTTGCCCACGATGGGGAAGTGGCGACGCGCCTTGGCCTGGCCGCCATTCCCGTCTGCGCCGAAACTGTGGCCCTGTCCCACATCATCCTGATGGCAAAAGAAACGGGCGCCAGGGTGCACTTGTGCCGGATCTCCAGCGCGGAAGGTGTGGCCATGACACGCGCAGCCCGGAAGCAGGGGTTGCCGATTACCTGCGACGTGGCGGCCAATCATGTCCACCTGTCCGAAATGGATATTGGCTTCTTCGATTCCAACTGTCATCTGGTACCGCCGTTGAGAAGTCTGGGAGACCGCGACGCCTTGCGCGCAGGACTGCTGGATGGCACTATAGATGCCATATGCTCCGACCACGCCCCCGTGGACGAGGATGCAAAGCTGCTGCCCTTCGCAGAGGCGGAGGCCGGCGCAACCGGCCTTGAATTGCTGCTGCCGCTTACGCTGAAATGGGCGACGGAAACGAAGCTGCCCCTGGTAGCCGCGTTATCGAGGATCACGGGAGAACCTGCCCGCATCCTTGGGGTGGAAGCCGGCCATCTTACGCCCGGCGGCGATGCCGATTTGTGTATTTTCGACCCTGATCATTACTGGATGATTGAAGCCTCGACACTCAAAAGCCAGGGCAAGAACACGCCGTTCCTGGGCTGGGAGCTGCAAGGCAAGGTAAAGTACACGCTGATCAATGGAAATGTTGTTTACGCGGACTAGGCGCCGCAACACGGACATGTATTTTCGAGTTCTCTTCTTTCAAACTGACTGACTGAATTTCCATCAATGAACCCTTTGCTCGATTTTTCCGGATTGCCGCGCTTTGCCGAGATTCGTACCGAACATATCACACCGGCTGTAAGTCAATTGCTGGGTGACAATCGTGCCCTCATTGGGCGAATACGGCAGGATACCGACTTGCCGACCTGGGACAACTTCGTTCAACCCATGGCGGATGCCAACGAACGGCTCTCCCGTGCGTGGGGGCAGGTATCCCATCTGAATGCCGTGGTAAACACACCGGAACTGCGCGAGGCTTATAATGCCAACCTGCCTCTTGTCACGCAGTATTATGCGGAGCTGGCCCAGGATCAGGCGCTGTTCGAAAAATTCAAGGAATTGCGCGGCAGCAGGGAATTCGAAGGACTGAGCACCGCCCGGAAAAAGGTCATCGAGAATGAGTTGCGGGACTTCCGGCTGGGCGGGGCAGAACTGTCTGCCGAGAAGAAAGCGCGCTTCCTCCAGATTCAGGAAGAGCTGTCAGCGCTGGGCTCCCGCTTCAACGACAATCTCCTAGACGCCACCAACGCGTTTGTATTGCACGTGGAGGACGCCGGTGAGCTTTCCGGTATTCCTGATGATGTATTGCAAGCAGCGAGAGAAGTTGCGGAAAGAGATAATGCGACTGGCTGGAAGTTCACCTTGCGCGCGCCTTCGTATCTGCCTCTTATGCAATACGCGGACAACAGGGAGCTGCGTGAAAAAATGTACCGCGCCTACTCCACCCGTGCCAGCGAACTGGGCACAGCCGCCCTTCCACTCGAGGATACGGGCAATCTGGATAACACTCCACTCATTGCCCGAATACTTGAACTGCGCAAGGAAGAATCGCAGTTGCTCGGATTCGAATGCTATGCCGAAGTATCGCTGGCGACGAAGATGGCGTCTACTCCGGCCCAGGTGTTGGACTTTCTTGGCGAGCTCGCCGACAAGGCCAAGCCCTATGCCGAACGCGACCTGAAGGAGTTGCGCCAGTTTGCAGCCGACAAGCTACAACTGGATACCCTTGAAGCGTGGGATCTGGCGTACGTCAGCGAAAAGCTGCGCCTCGAGCGTTATGCCTTCTCAGAACAGGAAGTAAAGCAATATTTCCCGGAAACGAGCGTGCTGCCGGGCATGTTTGGTCTGGTAGGGAATCTTTATGGCATCAACATCACTCCGGTGGAAGCAACCACGATTCAACTCTGGCATCCGGATGCCAAACTGTTCAATATAGCCGACAGTGAGGGAAAGCTCATCGGCCGGTTCTATCTCGATCTCTACGCACGACCCGGCAAGCGGGGAGGAGGCTGGATGGATGATGCGATCAGCCGCCGCCGGTATGTTGGGAGCGCGGACAATCGGGAATACGCGGTTCAAGCGCCTGTCGCATACCTCAACTGTAATTTTTCCGGACCTGTCTCTCATGGAGAGAAAGTTCGCCCTGCCCTGTTCACTCATGATGAGGTCATTACCCTGTTTCATGAATTCGGACATGGCCTCCATCACCTGCTAACCCGGGTAGACGACCTCGGCGTATCTGGCATCCATGGCGTGGAATGGGATGCGGTGGAACTGCCCAGCCAGTTCATGGAAAACTTCTGCTGGGAATGGGAGGTAATCAGCAGGATGGCAAGGCACGTGGATACGGGCGCGTCCATGCCGCGTGAACTGTTCGACAAGATGCTGGCGGGGAAGAACTTCCAGAGCGGCCTGCAGATGCTCAGGCAACTCGAGTTTGCATTGTTCGATATGCATTTGCATTTCGATTTCGACCCGTATGGCCAAAAAACCGCGCAGCAACTGCTCGATGAAGTCCGCGAGCAGGTTGCCGTCATCATCCCTCCCGGATTCAACCGCTTTCCCAACAGTTTCTCGCATATTTTCGGGGGAGGCTATGCCGCCGGATATTACAGTTACAAATGGGCGGAAGTGTTGTCCGCGGATGCATACAGCATGTTCGAGGAAAATCCCGCAGGAACCGTTGTCAATTCTGAAACCGGATTACGCTTCTGGAAAGAAATTCTCGCAGTAGGTGGAAGCCGGCCGGCATTGGAATCTTTTATTGCATTTCGGGGACGCGAGCCAGAAATAAATGCGCTCCTGCGGCATAATGGCATGGCGCCAGCGCCTGCATGACACGCTTGAGAAAAAGAGGGCAATGAAGCTTAAATCAACCTATCCTGCATGAATTCGGAATCCAGGAATATGGGGCTCATGCTTCCCCCTATACCGGTTGCAACCTGCGAATTGTGGGAAAACGACTCCAATTCAGCCCTTTGAACCCAAGAAAGTGAAAACCATAAGTAATTCAACGGTCTCGACTATAGGAGAAAACCAGATGAAAGGTGTGACACGGGAAGTCATTACGGCAATGATGCTGACAATAGCATTAGCGGGTTGCGCGCAAAAACCGCCCGCTCCGAAAGTGGAGGAGCAGGCGCAGAAATATAGTGACGGTGAGCTGCCGCTGCCGGATAACTATAAAAGCTGGCCCAAGTTTCTATCTGAAGTACAGCGTCCGGACAATAAGCAAGTCCGGGAAATCTATATCAATCCTACTGGGCACGGGACCAAGATGGGGGAGGCCTTCCCTGATGGAACCATTACGGTGATGGAAATCTACAAGGCAGGCGAGGCGGCTGACGGAACGCCGCTCAGAGGACCGGATGGCAAGCTCGTCAAAGGGGAATTGCAGAAGATCGGCGTGATGGCGAAAGGAGCCGGTTGGGGGGAGAGCGCGCCAACGGACCTCAGGAATGGAGACTGGGTATATTCAATGTATATGGCGGACGGCAAAACAAAAGCGCCCGATGATCTCAATACCTGCCGCGGGTGTCACCTGCCTTTGAAAGACAAGGATTATATTTTCCGCTACGACGAGTATTTCCAGAAGCGGGCAAGCTGATGCGGCATCGACGTATTGAAACCGCGCATAAAGCTGCGTATTGAAGCTGTTTCAGGAAGCAACCATTGAATCCTGCCGCCGAGCCGCCTCTCGGCGGCAAAACCAGGACCAGGGTTTCACTCAAGGCAATCTGATTACATCCTGCTATCCTGCTGGGCTTCGTTTCTGCCAGTTCCTTTTCTTTCCGGCCATCCCATTAGGCGGAGAGGCCGATGTCAACATCGCTCCCCTCAGCTTTATCGCCGGACGCCATAGACGTTACCGGAACGGGAATGTTCTTTGCGCTGCGCCATTACATCCCCAAATGGACGGAACTGCACAGGTAAACGGGAGAGATTAATTCAGCTTGCCATGACACTGTTTATATTTCTTTCCTGAGCCGCAGGGACATGGGTCGTTACGTCCAATCTTTTCTCCCTGGCGGACGAACGGCTGATGTTTCTGCGAACGCTCCTGGACTTCGATATCTTCCCCACTCTCGGGACTCCTTTCTTCACCCAGCGCTTCTTCAAAAGCAGCGTGATGGTACTGCACATTGACTGGCGCGTGGTGGGTTTCCGCCACGGCTTCCACCTGTTGCTCACTTCTGATCTGCACCGCCATGAGGGTCTTGGTGACTTCCGCCTTGATTTCTTCGAGCATGGACGTGAAGAGTTCAAAAGCCTCGCGCTTATATTCCTGCTTGGGATTTTTCTGCGCATATCCGCGCAAATGAATTCCCTGGCGCAGGTGATCCAGTGAGGCGAGATGCTCGCGCCAGTGAATGTCAAGACTTTGCAGCATGACCGCGCGCTCATACTGATGCATGATAGCCGCTCCCACCTGCTCCACCTTGCCGGAGTAGAGCGCATTCGCCGCCTCTATGATGCGCTGATGAAGGCTATCCTCATGTAAGTCCGGTTCCTTTTCGAGCCATTCCCGCAAGGGCAGGGGCAGGTAATACTCGGCGGCCAGCGCCTTCTCCAGTCCTGGAATGTCCCATTCCTCCTCGATACTTTGCGGCGGCACATGGAGTGCGATGAGATTGCGCAGCATGTCCGCCCGCATCGCAGTTGTCGTTTCGGTAATATCTTCCGACTCAAGCAGTTCATTGCGTTGCTGATAGATGACTTTGCGCTGATCATTGGCCACATCATCGTACTCCAGCAGTTGCTTGCGTATGTCGAAGTTGCGCGCCTCCACCTTGCGTTGCGCGTTCTCGATTGCGCGCGTCACCCAGGGATGTTCAATGGCTTCTCCCTGCGGCATGTTGAGCCGCTGCATGATGCTTGCTACGCGGTCGGATGCAAAAATGCGCAGCAGCGCATCCTCCAACGATAGATAAAACCGGCTGGAACCAGCATCTCCCTGACGACCGGAACGGCCACGCAACTGATTATCTACCCGACGCGATTCATGGCGTTCGGTGCCGATGATATGCAACCCTCCTTTTTCCAGCACTTCATCATGAAGGGTCTGCCACTGCTGTTGCAGTTCCGCAATCCGTTCTGTTTTCTCTGATTCGCTCAGAGTCTCATCGGAGCGGATGCGCTCGAATTCAGGTTCGGGATTGCCGCCCAGCACGATGTCCGTGCCCCGGCCGGCCATGTTCGTGGCGATGGTGATCATTTTCGGACGACCCGCCTGGGCGACGATTTCCGCCTCTCGCGCGTGCTGCTTCGCGTTCAGCAGCTGATGCGGCAATTTCTCGCGGGTCAACAGGGAGGAAAGCAGTTCGTTGTTTTCAATCGAAGTGGTACCCACCAGAACAGGTTGACCTCTCTCCTGGCAATCCTTGATGTCCGCGATAATCGCCTGGTGCTTTTCGTCCATCGTGCGGAATACCTGGTCCATCCGATCGACACGGATCATGGGACGGTGGGTCGGAATGATCACGGTTTCCAGCCCGTAAATCTGCTGGAATTCGTAAGCTTCGGTATCGGCAGTGCCGGTCATGCCTGCCAGTTTCTCGTACATCCGGAAATAATTCTGGAAAGTGATCGAGGCGAGCGTCTGATTCTCCTTCTGGATGGTAACACCTTCCTTTGCCTCCACCGCCTGATGCAAGCCTTCGGACCAACGCCTGCCTGACATGAGCCGTCCGGTAAACTCATCGACGATAACGACTTCGCCATTCTGAATTACGTAGTGCTGGTCCCGATGGAACAAGGCGTGTGCACGCAGACCGGCATAAAGGTGGTGAACGAGACTGATATTCGCGGGATCGTACAGGCTTGTTCCGGGGGGAAGCAAACCGCTCTGGACCAGCAGTTTTTCCGCGTGCTCGAACCCTGATTCGCTCAACAATACCTGCTGAGCTTTTTCATCTACGCTGAAATCCCCCGGACTGTCCTCGTTTTCCTGACGGACCAGTTTGGGAATCAGCGTGTTCATGCGCACATAAACATCCGTGTTGCCTTCCGCCTGCCCGGAAATGATCAAAGGAGTACGTGCCTCGTCGATCAGGATGGAGTCGACCTCGTCGACAATGGCAAAATTGAGCAGGCGCTGTACCCGTTCGATCGAATGATTCACCATATTGTCGCGCAGGTAATCGAATCCGTATTCGTTGTTGGTTCCATAGGTTATATCGGCCGCGTAAGCCGCCTGCTTGTCGCCATGATCCATCTGGGACAGAATCACTCCTACGCTGATCCCCAGGAATCGATAGATGCGCCCCATCCATTCGGCATCGCGCTTTGCCAGATAATCGTTCACGGTGACAAGGTGCACACCCTTGCCCGCCAGGGCATTGAGGTAAGCAGGCAAAGTTGCCATCAGTGTCTTGCCTTCACCTGTCCGCATTTCGGCAATCCTGCCGTCGTGAAGCACCATGCCGCCAATCAACTGCACATCGAAATGACGCATTCCGAGCACGCGCTTGCCTGCTTCGCGCACGACCGCAAATGCCTCCGGCAGCAGCATATCGAGATTGGCTCCTTCCCCGATGCGCTGCCTGAACTCTTCGGTCTTTCCACGCAACTCAGCATCGCTCAGCGCCGCAATCGTCGCTTCCAGCGCATTGATCGCCGCTACGGTCTGTGAATACTGTTTGATGAGCCTGTCGTTACGGCTCCCGAACACTTTTTTGAGCAGATTGTTGAGCATGAAAATTCTATTTCTATTAAGCGATCGTCAAAAAAATAGGGGGTGAGGTTTTTTCGGCCTCACCCCCCACTGCAAAGTATTTATCCCGGCTCAGCCCGGCATCTTCAGGAACCGGGACGGATTTTGCGGCGAGCCCCTATGCCTGACTTCAAAGTGAAGATGCGGACCGGTAGAGCGGCCTGTGCTGCCCACTTCCGCAATCTTCTGTCCACGCACCACTACCTGGCCCACCTTCACCAAGCGCTTGGAGGCATGAGCATAGCGGCTGACAAAGTCGTTGCCGTGGTCAACATCAATCATATTACCATACTCAGGATGATAATCGGAATACACTACCACGCCCCCTGCTGCCGCGAGAACGGGCGAGCCGGCAGGCATTATGAAGTCGATACCTTCATGAAAATGACGCTTTCCGGAAAAAGGATCGATACGCAAGCCAAAACCGGAGGAGTACGCCTTTCCCTCTACCGGCATTGCCGATGGAAGAAACTTCTTCCTGAGCCTGTCCTGCATCAGCAATGAATCCAGGGCGTCGAGTTTGTCGGTGCGATCATCCAGCGTCCGCGCCAGCTCCTGTATCTGACTGTTGAATTCGGTAAATGAGATATCCTGTAATTGCTGTGTAGACAACGTACCTCCCTGCCCCGGATTCTGGTTGAACAGGTATTCCTGCGGCTTCATGCCGGCCAGCTCTGCCAGCCGCATCCCAACGGAATCGAGCCGCAGTAGCTGAGCCTGCATCTGGCCCATCTTGATCGCCATGGCGTTGAGACTGTCGCGCAGATAGGACTGCGTTTTCTGGTGCTCTTCCTGCTGTGCGCTTAAAACCAGGGATTTCAATGTGGGGCTATCGATCTTGTCTGCATATCGCAGGGATATATAGTTGAGTACCATCGCCATCAGCATGGAAGCAAAAAAGAACCCGGAAACCACGAGCGTAAGGTGTTTACCGGTTAAAGTCAGGGTTTTTGCTTTTGCCGAATTATTGGAAATTAGAATAATATTCATCTTCTCCCCTAATCATGATTCAGCCATGACTGCCCGCAAGATCGATTTCTACCTTGGGACCCTTAGGCTGACGCCTGAGCATCAGCGGTTATTCAATCACGCGGAAAAGTTAACCGAGATGCAAAGGGCATTTAAGAAAATTATGCTGCCCAACCTGGGCAAGCACTGCGCTTTAGGTGGCTTCTCTGAAGGAAGCCTGACAATTTGCGCGGATAACGGTGCGATTGCCGCAAAACTCAGGCACATGCTGCCATCATTATTATTAAAGCTTCAGGCAGCCGGGTACGAGGTTACTGCAATTCGGATTGCTGTGCAAGCAAATTACCGCGACATTCGCGGAAATGATTTCCCGGACAGAAAACGACAAATAGATAAAGAAGGCATCAAGAGCTTGAATGTCCTGGCTGCGGGTCTGGGAGATTCACCATTGAAAACCGCGGTGGAGTCGCTGCTGGAAAAACAGCAAAGGAGACTCTGAGAGAAAAGGCGATGATGCCTTGTTCGATCCCTATTTTTATCCCTAGACCCGAACAAAACCGCGAGCCGACCTAAGGGGAGCAAAATCGGAAGGGAACAAAGGCAGAAGGAAGGGTATCCAACCATCAGGGTGGAAATCAGCAAATCGCCGCGCATGAACATGCGCTGCGCTGAATGCTACCCAGGCGAGGGAATACTCCATCGCAGGAAGTAACGGATCGCTCAGTTTGCTGAGACGACCTGCAAGAAAAAACTCCCAGCGATAACAGGCTGTTCCGCCCCTCTGCGCTTCTAAGCCGGAATCAAGGTAGATCAGAAGGCAAAAGATATTCAGCGCAGCCAATGCTACTGATGAATCTCACCTCAGACCAGTCTCGCTCCAGACCGGATACAACCGGTAGCCGTTGCTCGATCAGCCTGCTTCCTCAGTCGGCCTGTTTTCTCAGGAATGCAGGGATATCCAGTATGTCCACCCCTGACTGCTTCATCGCTTCGACGGCTGCATCCCGCTGCCTGTTCGTGCGGATCGAAGCAGGACCTTCCGAATCCTTCCAGTTCATGCTGTCGATACTATCCATGGGGGTGCGCGGGTGGACAACGCTCAAGGGCTTGGGCGGGACGCGATTAGCGCCTCCCAGGCCGACTCCGCCCAGACCGGTCGCCACCACGGTCACACGCAGATCATCATGCATGTCGTCGTCAATGACTGTCCCGACGATTACGGTAGCGTCTTCGGCGGTGAAGTCCTTGATCGTGTTCATTACATCATGTACTTCGCGCATCTTCATTGCGGCGTTGGCGGTGATATTTACCAGTACTCCACGGGCACCGGCAAGATTGATATCCTCCAGCAAGGGACTTGCAACTGCCTGCTCGGCTGCGGCCTGAGCGCGCTCGGGACCACAGGCAATCGCCGAACCCATCATTGCCATACCCATTTCGGACATCACCGTTTTCACATCGGCGAAATCGACATTGACGAGTCCCGGGCAATTGATCACTTCGGCGATACCGGCGACGGCGCTATACAATACGTTGTTGGCTGCCTTGAATGCATCCAGCATGCTGACGTCTTCTCCCAGCACCGCCATCAGCTTGTCATTCGGAATCACAATCAGTGAATCAACGTATTGCGCAAGCGCTTCCAGTCCTGCCTGGGCCGCTCTCACGCGCCTGCCTTCAAATACAAAAGGTTTCGTGACTACGGCGACGGTCAGAATTCCCATTTCCCTTGCAACCTGAGCCACTACCGGCGCAGCGCCTGTTCCAGTTCCGCCGCCCATGCCCGCAGTGATGAATAGCATGTCCGCCCCTTCAATCAGCTCGGCAATGCGGTCACGGTCCTCCAGGGCGGCATGCCGTCCAATCTCTGGATCCGCCCCCGCCCCCAATCCCTTGGTGATCGTCGACCCCAATTGCACCAGGGTACGCGCCTGATTGCGCTTCAACGCCTGCGAATCGGTATTGGCGCAAATAAAGTCGACGCCTTGCACACCGTTTTCCATCATGTGATCTACGGCATTACCACCGCACCCGCCAACGCCGATGACCTTGATAACAGCTTCCTGTGTTTGTGTATCCATGATTTGGAACATCACGCACCTCCCTTTTATGTGTTCAAACAATAAACGTTACCCATTGAGATCCTGACTGTATGCAATTCGCACATGCACTTGCCAGGTACAAAGTACTGCTTTCGAGCTCTTCCATGCCCCTTCCATGCCCGCACGCAGCCAGCAACTCAGAAATTGACCTGAAACCAGCTTTTCATCCTGTCCAGAATCCGCGTGAATGAATTACCTTCCAGCCTGCTTTGCTGGTGCTGTTGAAACTGGTCCACCCCTGAGAGGATCAAGCCTATTCCGGTGGAGTATCTCGGTGTGACCACCACTTCCTCCAGACTGCCGTGGTAATTGGGCAATCCCAGTCGCACCGGCATGTGGAATATTTCTTCACCGAGCTCCACCATCCCTTCCAGCGAACTGCTGCCACCCGTGATCACGATCCCTGACGACAGCAATTCTTCGAATCCGCTGCGGCGCAATTCAGCTTGTACCAGAGAGTAGAGTTCTTCCACTCGCGGCTCGATGACTTCCGCCAATGTCTGTCTTGACAGATGGCGGACCCCACGATTGCCCACTCCCGCCACCTCCACCATTTCGTGCGGGTCAGCCATGCTGCGGAGCGCGCATCCATGACGGCACTTGATGCCTTCGGCGTCGCTTGGAGAAGTACGCAGGGCCAGCGCAATATCGTTGGTAATCTGATCTCCTGCAATCGGAATCACCGCGGTGTGACGGATGGCGCCCCGGGCAAATACTGCAATATCGGTCGTACCCCCGCCGATATCCAGCAGACAAACGCCAAGATCTTTCTCATCTTCCGATAGAACGGCCATTGCGGAAGCAAGAGGCTGCAACACCAGGTCGCGCACTTCCAACCCGCAGCCGCGTACACACTTGAGGATGTTCTGGACGGCCGATACCGAACCCGTAACGATATGAACCTTGACTTCGAGCCGCACACCGCTCATGCCAATCGGTTCCAGAACATCCTCTTGCTCGTCTATGATGAATTCCTGGTTGAGCACATGGAGCACCTGCTGGTCGTTCAGAATATTCACGGCCTTTGCCGTCTCCATCACCCGCTCAACATCCTGCCGCGTCACCTCCTTGTTCCTGATAGGCACCATGCCATGCGAATTGAAACTTTTGATATGACTGCCTGCGATACCGGTATAAACCTCACGGATCTTGCAGTCCGCCATCAACTCCGCCTCCTCCAGCGCGCGTTGAATCGCATTCATGGTTGCATCGATATTGACGACCACGCCTTTCTTCAGGCCCCGTGATGGATGACTGCCCATACCGATCACTGTATATCCGCCTTCGGGCTTCATTTCAGCGACAACAGTCACAATCTTCGAAGTGCCGATATCAATGCCGACAACCAGATTTTTCGCTTCACTGCCTCTATTCATTTGCCTTGCAATCCCTGCTTCCTCCCGCTCCACGGGATTCCCGGAAATCCTGCCTGTCTGCTCCTGAGGAGCTTCACTGCTATCGCGTTCCACGCGCTGCGAAACCACTGACATAACGTAAATCTACATAACTCAAATGTTGATTCAATCGCGCTGCGACCAGATCGTGTGCCTGTACATAGCGCTCCAATCGCTTCTCCAAGTGCTCTCGCCCGAGATCCAGTATCGTTCCATTCCCAAGGCGAATCCGCCACGCACGCCGGGGTGAAAGTTCCATCTGCTCTACATCCTGCTTCAATGGCTGTAGCAATCTGGTAAAAACTGCATGCTGATGCACCATTTCACGAACACTCTCTCTTGGTCCTTCAAATATCGGCATCGGCTCATCCGATGTAGCATTGAATATCTCTCCCTGCCTGTTGACCAAGGCACTATCGCCCCAGTGTGCCAGCGGCACATGCTCCTCGACCACTACGTCCAGCCCACTCGGCCAGATCCGTCGAACACTTGCCACCCTTACCCACGCCAGTTTTTCGAACGTGCGCCGTGCAGCCTCAAGATCAATGGTTAAAAAATTTCCTCCCACTTCGCGATGAACTGCGTCAGAAACCTGTTCTCGCGTCACATGCTTAAGCTCACCGCTGCCGCTGTTGCTCCTGATATTGACTTCCTTCAGCGGCAGCACCGGCAGATGGATCGTCCACTGGACCACAAGGTAGATCGCTATCAGTCCCGCCAGCGCAAACAGCCAGTCTGCCACCTGGTTCAATGCCTGATGGTTATCCCACATGGGCCAGTTCCAGTATCTTCAGTACCAGTTCCTCGAACGATATTCCTGCCGTTTTTGCCGCCATGGGAACAAGACTATGTGTGGTCATCCCGGGTGAAGTGTTCGCTTCGAGGAAATAGGGAGTGCCCGACCTGTCCAGTATCAAATCCACCCTTCCCCAACCTTCGCAGCCCAACAGTCTGTGCGCCTGCAATGCCTGTTTCCGAATGACGCACTCCTGCTCCTCGGACACCCCGCTCGGGCAGAAATACCGCGTCTTGTCCGACAGGTATTTCGCTTCGTAGTCGTACAGATCACCCTCGACCTGAATTCGCACCAGCGGCAACGCAACATCTCCGAGAATGGAAGCCGTGAGTTCGGTTCCTTCGATAAACTGCTCCGCCAGCACCATGGCATCATGGCGGGCAGCAAGACGCCATGCGGCGGCGACTTCCCCTGCCTTCCTTACCTTGCTCAGGCCAATGGTGGAACCCTCTCGCGAAGGTTTTACAATCAGCGGCAGGCCGAGCTCTTTTGCCACTGCATCAAAATCGCTCTGCTCATCGAGCAGAATATGGCGCGGCGTGTTGATGCCCGCGGACTGCCAGAGCAATTTGGTGCGCCATTTGTCCATTGCCAAGGCGCTCGCCAGCACGCCGCTCCCGGTATAGGGAAGCCCCAGCAACTCCAGCGCACCCTGAACTGTCCCATCTTCGCCATAGCGACCATGGAGGGCGATATGAGCACGCGCATATCCTTGATGTAAAAGCGCGTCCATGTGCTGTTCGGAGGGATCGAATGGATGAGCATCCACTCCGCAGCGGCGCAGGGCATCGAGTACGGCTTTGCCACTTTCAAGGGAAATCTCGCGCTCCGCTGATCGCCCTCCGAGGAGAACCGCGACTTTCCCGAAGTCATGACTACCCGCCATATCCACCATCCTTCCTGTACGCAACCCGGGAAACACGCAACCCAGACCTGCCAGGAGTTCCTATAATGCGCACCTCCTGTTTCAGTTCCGTACCGGTCTGCTTTTTTACGGTTTCACGTACCGCAGCAATCACCGCTTCTATGTCGGAGGCGGCAGCGCCTCCGGTGTTCACAATGAAATTCGCATGCTGCGGCGAAACCATGGCGCCACCGATACGGAACCCCTTAAGCCCACACGCCTCGATGAGTCGCGCCGCCTTGTCATTCTCCGGATTCCGGAACACGGATCCGGCATTCGGCAGGTTTAAAGGCTGACTCTGGATACGGCGGGCAAGCAACTCCTTGATCTTCTGCCGAACTGACGCTGCATCGTCCCGCGGCAGCGCGAACCACGCGCCCGAGAACCATTCACTTCCCAGAGAATCGTCAGGGACATTTTCTGTGCCGCCAGCCTTTTGGCTCCCGGTACTCCCCTCTTCCTTCAACGCCACGTGCCGGTAGCCAATTTCGTAATTCCCAGGCAATCGTCTGCGCAACCCCCCCGAGCGGTCCATGGTTTGTACGCTCGAGACGATGTCCCAGGTTTCGGCCCCATAGCATCCGGCATTCATTGCCAATGCCCCGCCTACGGTGCCGGGAATACCTGCCAGGAATTCCGCTCTCCCCAGCCCCTGCAACGCAGCAAATCGGGCGACTTTGGCGCACGCTACCCCTGCGCCGGCGTAAATCAGCATCTCGCCCGCATCGGATTGTTCCAGCCGCAAATCGTTCAGGCGGGCGTGCAGTACAACGACACTGCCCCGCACCCCGCCATCGCGTACCAGGAGATTGCTGCCAAGCCCCACCACATATACTGGTTCATTCCAGGGCAGGGCGCGCAGAAATGCCGCAAAATCACCCAAATCCGCTGGCAGAAAGATGCGCCCTGCGCTCCCGCCCGCGCGCCAGGAGGTGTAGTTCTTCATCGGCTGATTATGGCGCAACTCGCCACGAACGCTGGCATAATCAAGGGAAAGGTTGATTTCTGACATATCCATTCAGGAGCCCTGTAACAAAAGCACTGCGGGTTCCCTGTTTTCTTTCGGACTGGCCGGCAGGCGAGCTTCAGCCTGCGAATCCCGGGAAAGGGTAGGAGCTACCCCTCCCACTGATCCTGCTCCCATTACCAGCACCACATCCTTATCCCTGGCGATGCTGTGAATTGCCTCCTCCAGTTCGTCCACCCGCTCGACAAAGATGGGTTCCACCTTGCCGAGCACGCGCAGCGACCGCGCGAGCGATTTGCTGTCTGCGGCAATGATGGGCGTTTCGCCAGCGGAATAAACTTCTGTCAGGAGCAGTACATCGGCTGTGGATAGAACTTTGACGAAATGCTCGAACAGGTCGCGCGTGCGTGTATAACGGTGCGGCTGAAACGCCAATACCAGGCGGCGTCCCGGGAACGCGCCGCGCGCTGCGGCAATTGTGGCCGCCATCTCCACGGGATGGTGGCCGTAGTCATCGATCAGGGTAAAACTTCCGTTTCTGCCGGTTTCGGAATCAGCCAGGGGAATTTCGCCATAACGCTGGAATCTCCGGTCAACCCCCTTGAAGTCCGCCAGGGCCCGGACGATGGCAGCATCCGGCAGTCCGACCTCATTGCATACGGCTATTGCCGCAAGCGCATTTTGCACATTATGCAGGCCAGGCAGATTCAGCACGATTTTGAGTTTTCGAGTTTTGCCGTTAACCCCTATCAGAGCGGTAAAGTGCATCTGACCTTCACTGTGACGAATATCCGCGGCGCGCACCTGCGCGGTTTCCGATAATCCATATGTGGTCACAGGCTTGGTAATAGCCGGCATGATCTCGAGTACGTGGGCATCATCCACGCACAGCACCGCCATGCCATAGAAAGGCAGATGCTGTACAAAATCCACGAATGCCTGCTTGAGCTTGCCGAAATCATGCTCGTAGGTATCCATGTGGTCGGCATCGATATTGGTGACCACAGCCAGCACGGGTTGCAGGTGGAGGAACGAAGCGTCGGATTCATCCGCCTCCACCACGATGAACTCGCCACGACCCAGCTTCGCGTGGGAACCCGCCGCCTCCAGCCGGCCTCCGATAACGAATGTGGGATCCATGCCCGCTTCCGCCAGCACGCTGGTGATTAGGCTGGTGGTGGTGGTTTTGCCATGCGTACCCGCGATGGCGATTCCCTGCCGCAACCGCAGGAGCTCGGCCAGCATGATAGCGCGCGGAACGACTGGCACTTTGCTCTCCCGCGCCGCAAGAACCTCCGGATTATCGGGCAGAATCGCGGTCGAGGTTACGACTGCATCCGCCGATGCCACGTGAGTGCGCGCGTGACCGATATAAACCATCGCGCCCAGTTTTTTCAGTCGCCGGGTGGTCACACTATCATGTATATCCGAGCCGCTGATCTTGTATCCCAGGTTGAGCAGCACTTCGGCGATTCCGCTCATGCCGGACCCGCCAATACCCACGAAATGAATATGCTTAACTTTGTGTTTCATACTTTTCGTTGTTTACACATAAAGCAAATGCAGCTGCCGTAGCAGTGCAACTGCTGTAAGACGGAGGAAACATGATTACCTTAAACTGCAACCATTTCCATGCACGTCTCGGCTACGCACCGGGTAGCATCGGGTTGCGCCAACTCTCTCGCCCGGCACGCTATTTCCATAAATTGGTCCCTGCCCATACCCATCAACAGCTCTGCCAATCCTTCCGGAGTCAGCTGGTTCTGCGGCAGCAATATCGCAGCACCTTTCCCGCTCAAAAATTTTGCGTTCGTGGTCTGATGATCATCCACAGCATAGGGAAAAGGGACCAGAATGCTTGCCACCCCCGCCGCGGCTAACTCCGCGACGGTGAGCGCGCCCGCGCGGCAGATCACGAGATCACTCTCTCCATAGCGGGATGCCATATTATCGATAAACGTGACCAGTTCACCCTCCACCCCCGCTTCGAAGTAATTCTGCTTCAGCGCTTCCAGATGCCGGGTCCCCGCCTGATGCGTCACCTGCGGACGCATCCCTTCAGGTATCCGCTTCAATGCCTGCGGTACGATGGTATTCAGTGCCTGAGCACCCAGACTGCCGCCTACCACCAGCAGCTTGATATTTCCGCTGCGGGATGCATACCTCTGTGCAGGTGGCGCCAGTCTGGTGATTTCGTCACGTACGGGGTTGCCGCAAAACACCGCTTTTTTTTCACCTTTGATCGCGTCGGGAAATCCCAGCAATATCCTGTCGGCGAGTCTCGAGAGGATTCTATTGGAGAGCCCCGGAATGGAGTTCTGTTCGTGTATCAGCAACGGCCGCGCCAGCAGCGAAGCCATCATTCCTCCTGGAAACGCGGGATAGCCGCCCATGCCCAACACCACGTCCGGCCGAACCTTCCGTATTACTCTTGCGCTTTGCCAGAATGCCAGCAACAGACGCGCGGGCAGCAACAACCAGGTCCGAACGTTTTTCCCCCGCAATCCGGAGAAGCGAATCGTCTCCAGGGTATGCCCCTGCTGCCGCGCCAGCGTTGTTTCCATTCCCCCCTCAGTTCCAAGCCAGACTATGCGCCACCCGGCCCGCTTCAAATACTCCGCCACGGCAAGACCGGGAAATACATGTCCGCCGGTTCCTCCCGCCATAATGAGAATCGTATGGCTCAAGACGCCATTCCTGTATTTTTCATATCCGATAACCTCTCGCCAACTGCCGGTTTTCCCAATCCGCGCGCAGCAGCACCGCCAGCGAGAGGCAGCTTGCAACTATGCTGCTGCCACCGAAACTCATCAACGGCAGGGTGAGTCCCTTCGGCGGGAGCACTCCCATATTCACGCCCATGTTGATGAATGTCTGCACTCCCAGCCATACACCGATACCTTGCGCCACGAGTGCGGGAAAATGACGTCCCCTGACTGCCGACTGGCGGCCGATCATGAACGCGCGTGCAATTACCCAGGCAAACAACGCCAGCACGATCAGGACGCCGACGAAACCAAGTTCCTCTGCAATCACCGCCAGAAGAAAATCGGTATGCGCCTCCGGCAGATAGAAAAGCTTTTCGACACTTCCGCCCAGGCCGACGCCCAGCCATTCACCGCGTCCGAATGCAATCAGCGCATGGCTCAACTGATATCCTTTTCCGTAGGGGTCGTCCCAGGGATCCAGAAACCCGAAGAAACGCTGCATGCGATAAGGGGCGTTCCAGACCAGGGCAAGCAGCCCAACAATCAGGAAACCAATCAGCCCGGCGAACAGTTTCAGATCCATTCCTCCCAGAAACAATATCGCCATCATGACAGTGGTAATGACAACGAAGGCGCCAAAATCCGGCTCAAGCAGCAGGAGAGCCCCCACGATGAGCGTGATGATCAGCATGGGAAGAAAACCCTTGCGGAAACTTCCCAGGACGGCGGACTTGCGCACCGCGTAATTGGCGACGTAGATCACCATGAACAATTTCATGAATTCCGACGGTTGGAGATTCACCACCAGCAAGGATATCCAGCGGCGGCTACCGTTGATTTCGCGCCCCACGCCGGGAACCAGCACCAGTGCCAACAGGCACGAACCAAGCAGGAACAGATGGAAAGAATATTTCTGCCACGACTCCATAGGGACCTGGAACGCAATCACGGCCACCAGCAAACCCGCCGCGACATAGGCAGCGTGCCTGATGAGGAAATAGGCCGGGTAACCACTGCCATCAGCCTCGGCAATCGAAATCGAGGCGGAATAAACCATCACCAGCCCAAGGCTCAGCAAGAGTATGGCTGTCCAGATCAGGGCCTGATCAAAATCCGCAGACAGAACTTTCTGCTTTCCGGTACCGTACTGATAAATCATCTGATCAATGCCATCCTGCAACCGCAGCTGAATTGCCGCCTGCACATGCGGCCTCGATGCTTTTTACCGCCGCAACGAACACCTCTGCCCGATGCACATAGTTGTCGAACATATCGAAGCTGGCACATGCCGGCGACATCAGGACTGCATCGCCCTTCCGCGCCAGCTGAAAACTTTTCCGAACCGCCTCTTCCATCGTTTGAGCACGATGCAGAGGCACTCCGCACGCATTTATCGCCACTGCAATTTTTTCCGCATCCCGCCCGATGACTACCACTGCGCGCCCATGCTCCCCTATCGGGGCAGCCAGGGGCAAAAAATTCTGTGCCTTCCCATCGCCGCCGGCAATCAAAACCACCGGTTGCCCAAGACCTTTCAGGGCAGCCACCGTTGCACCTACGTTAGTACCTTTTGAATCATCGTAGAAGGTAATGCCACTGAAAGCGGCCACTTTCTCAACCCGGTGAGGCAGGCCCCTGAATTCGCGGAGCGCCAGCAACAAAGGATCAAACGGGATGGCCAGGGCGCGGCATAGCGCCAGTGCCGCCAGCGCATTTGCGCAATTGTGCTGGCCAGTAATGGCGAGTTCGCTGGTTTTCATGAGACGTGTGTTTCCCTGCATCAACCAAGTGTCTCCACCCTCGCAAAGCAAGCCGAAATCGCGGTCACTTTGTGGCATGCCGAGACTGAAAGTGATGGGAGGTCTCCCCGCTAACGCCATTTGCCGGACAAGAGGATCATCGCCATTCAGGATTTGCACGCGTCTGCTGTCACCCCTGCCTCCAGCGCCGGTCTCGTTGCTGCCATCAAGAAATATCCGCGCCTTGGCACCGGCGTATTCCTGCATTCCCGCGTAGCGGTCCAGATGATCCTCGCTTACATTCAACACCGCGGCTGCATCCAGCCCCAGGCTCTCCGTAGTTTCCAGCTGAAAACTGGAAAGCTCCAGCACCCACGCCTCCGGCATTTTTCCTGCATCTTCCCGGCGCATCAAGGCGTCCAGGACTGCAGGACCGATATTCCCCGCCACTTCGACGTCCCACCCCGCTTTTTTTAACATTGCCCCCGTCATGGCGGTCACCGTGGTTTTGCCATTGGAGCCGGTAATCCCGATGAGTTTTGGCCTGCAAATCCCCGCATCTCTAACCGCCCAGGCAAAAAGCTCCATATCCCCGACTACCGGGGTGCCTTCTTTCAGCGCCTGCTGCACAAGAGGCTCCGACAGGGGCAGACCAGGACTGATTGCGATCAAATCCACGTCGGAAAAGGCCCTGTCAGCCAGGGGACCTGCAAAAACCTCCGCCTGCGGCAGCGCGCTGTTAAACGCCTTCACACCCGGTGGCTCATTTCGGGTATCAGCTGCTCGCACCAGCGCTCCCCGCCGAAACAACCATTTTGCCATGGAAAGGCCGGTCTCTCCGAGGCCCAGCACCAGGACAGTTCTGCCTTGCAGATTCATGATTTCAACTTCATCTCAGCTTCAGGGAAGACAAACCGAACAACACCAGCATCATGGTAATGATCCAGAACCGGACCACTACCTGGTTTTCCTTCCAGCCTTTCAATTCATAATGATGATGCAATGGCGCCATGCGAAAAATGCGCTTGCCGATCAGCTTGAACGAAGCCACCTGCAACATGACCGACAGGGTTTCCACTACAAACACGCCTCCCATGATAAGCATAACGATTTCCTGTCGCACTATCACTGTCACGATTCCAAGTGCCGCGCCCAGGGCAAGCGCTCCGACATCTCCCATGAAGACTTCCGCCGGATAAGCGTTAAACCACAGAAAAGCAAGCCCTGCACCCGCCAGAGCGCCACAGAAAACCGCGAGTTCGCCGGCCTGGGGGATATGAGGAATACCAAGATATTTTGCGAATACCGCATGACCGGCTACATAGGAAAAAATCGCCAGGGCGCTGCTGATCATTACGGTAGGCATGATAGCGAGGCCATCCAGCCCGTCGGTCAGGTTTACCGCATTGCTGGTACCGACGATGACGAAATAGGCAAGCACCACGAAGCCTGTCACACCAAGCGGAACGGCCACCTGTTTGAAGAAGGGAACGATCAGGGTTGTCTGCGCAGGCAGTTCGGCCGTCAGCACCAGGTAGAGCGCCACCAGGATCGCAATGGCCGATTGCCAGAAAAGCTTCGCCCTTGCAGAAAGTCCTTTCGGATTGCGATATACCACCTTGCGATAATCATCCACCCAACCGATCATGCCGAAACCCAGGGTTGTAATCAGGACAATCCACACGTAGCGATTGCTGAGATCCGCCCAGAGCAAGGTGGTAATGGCGATAGAGACGAGTATCAGCGCTCCGCCCATGGTGGGCGTACCTGCCTTGACCAGATGTGTCTGGGGGCCGTCATCGCGCACCGCCTGCCCGATCTTGTAGGCGGTAAGTTTCCGTATCATCGTCGGGCCTACAATAAACGAGATTACCAGCGCGGTGAGCGCGGCCAGAACGGTACGCAATGTAATGTAACTGAACACATTGAACAGGCGGATGTCGCTGGCAAGCCATTGAGCAAGCTCTAGCAGCATGACAGGCATCCGTGTGAAATATTCCGGGATTTACCAGAATCTCCGAAGACGACCATGACGTCCATAACCTGATTCACGATCCGTAAACTCATAACCCGGATTCCAGACGCTTTACGACTCGCTCCATCTGCATGAAACGCGATCCTTTGATCAGCAGGGTGACGTCCGGCCCGGGCAGCGTTTCTATATCGGCCAACAGATCCTCCATTCTTCTGAAATGGCGGGCTCCGCTGCCGAATTTTTCCGCCGCGTACGCACTCAAATCTCCCAAAGCCATGAGTTCATCTATCCCCGCAATTCTCGCTTCGTCACCGATCTGTTCATGAAACTCTCTTCCTTTGTCGCCCAGTTCTCCCATATCCCCCAGCACCAGAACTTTTTTACCTTCCGCCCTTGCAAGCACCGCCAGGGCCGCCCGTACCGAGTCGGGATTGGCGTTGTAACAATCATCGATCAGCGTTGCGCCGCGTACACCGCATTTTCTTTGCATTCTTCCTTTCACTCCGCCAAATGCGCTCAATCCGGACGCGATCGCCTTCGGAGACACACCGACGGCCACGGCCGCAGCCGCAGCTGCCAGCGCATTTCGCACGTTATGTTCGCCCGGCACCTGCAGAGTCACCTCCTCGACCCCTTGAGGTAAAATCAGTGTTATTTGCGCGCCGGAAAAAGCCAGTTTGTAGCCTGCGCTCACTTTTGCCTTGCTCTTCAGACCAAAATCGATTATCTGCCTGCCACCCGCACATTCACGCCACAGCCCATTGTGCGGGTCATCTGCATTGATAACCGCTATTCCCTGCCGGCTGAGTCCTTCGAAGATCTCACCCTTTGCGCGGGCTACTGCTTCAACTGACCCAAGTCCCTGAATGTGCGCATCCCCGGCATTGGTGATGAGCGCCACCGAAGGCTTTGCAAGGCGGGTAAGGTATGAGATTTCGCCCGGATGGTTCATGCCCATCTCTATGACGGCATAGTGATGCCGCTCACGCAATCGCAAAAGCGTGAGCGGCATGCCTATATCGTTGTTGAGATTGCCCTGGGTTGCCAACACGGCATCCGGAGCGTCCGTCTCCACCCCCCCCGCTGGCTGCTCCACGGCGCGCCTTAAAATGGAGGCGATCATCTCCTTTACGGTCGTCTTGCCATTACTTCCCGTTACTGCGACCAGCGGTATGGTGAAGCGCTCGCGCCAGTACGCCGCCAGTTGTCCTAATGCCAGCCGTGTATTCTGCACCTGTATCAGGGGAATCCCGTATTCCTGATTCCCGGTCAGCCTGTCCTGCTGCACCAGGGCCGCCGTTGCGCCCCTGTCCCGTGCCTGGACGATAAAATCGTGACCATCGAAGTTGGGGCCAACCAAAGCAACAAACAGATCACCCCGCGCAAGTGCGCGGCTATCCGTGCTCACCCCTGTGAAATCGATCTTTCCCGCAGCCGGTCGATCATGCTGGGCTCCGGCAAAGGTTGCGGACAGAACCTGAGCCGCCTCCTGCAAACTCATCATATTCGCGCCTGCGTCTTCTCCGTCATCAATGCTCTTCTCGCGACCTCTGCATCGCTGAAAGGAAACTTTTTACCACCTGCCTCCTGCCAGGTTTCGTGCCCCTTACCTGCGATCAATATGACATCGCCCTTATGTGCGCCCTGTATCGCGCGATGAATCGCACCGGTCCGATCCTTCTCGATGCGATGATTGGCGGCAGCTCCAACGGCGATGTCCCGAATAATGGAATCCGGATCCTCGCTTCGTGGATTGTCACTGGTGATGATGGCTTCGTCAGCCAATCGGGTCGCCACTTCCCCCATCAGGGGACGCTTGCCTTGATCGCGCTCGCCCCCGCAGCCGAATACGCAGACAAGCCTTCCTGATCCCGTCTCCGGCTTGCCGCCAGGGAAACCGGCATCCACCGCTTCCCGCAGCGTGGTCAATACCTTTTCCATGGCGTCCGGGGTATGGGCGTAATCCACAACGATGAGGGGTTCATCTCCCTCCCCACCTATCTGCTGCATGCGCCCTGCTACAGGCCGGATTTTTTGCAAGGCTCGGACCGCTTCTGGGAAAGCAATACCGCTTGCAAGCAGGCTAGCGAGCACTCCTAATAAGTTGGAAGCGTTGAAGCTGCCCAGCACTTCCGTTTTAAATTTCAGACATTCCGCTTCAAATTCAATGTCGAATTCCAGTCCCGCCATGCTTGCCCTGAGATTGCGACCCCATACCCTCCTGAATGAGCCAGGATTGGGGGGTGCGATTGCTGTATCGGTAAACCCATAGCCGATCATGCCGATTCCAGTTCCTTCCAGATCGTGCAGAAGCTGCATGCCAAAAACATCGTCGAGGTTCAGCACGGCATACTTGAGCCCGCTCCAATGAAATAATCGCGCCTTGGCAGCTGCGTACACTTCCATGGTGCCGTGATAATCGAGGTGATCGCGCGAAAGATTGGTAAGCATGGCAACTGCAAACGTTGCTCCGTTTATCCGTCCTTGCACAATCCCATGCGACGAGACTTCCATTGCCACGCATTCCGCGCCCCGCCGCAAAAAATTAGCTATTTTAGCTTGCAATAACACTGAATCGGGGGTGGTATTTGCAGAAAATTCCATTTCTCCGGGAAAACCGGCTCCCAGCGTCCCGATGACCGCGGCTTTACGATCCAGTGCAGCCATCGCCTGGACAATCCAGTGGCTGCAGGAGGTTTTGCCGTTCGTTCCCGTCACTCCGATCAGCCATAGCTTTTGTGAGGGATGGTCATACAAATAGTCTGCGATGAATCCCGCCCTGGATTTCAAATCCGAGACGGGCAGATTAGGTGTTTTCCATTGCGGATCCCACGCAAAGCTGTCGCATTCCCACACTACTGCGCGGGCACCCCGCTCTATCGCTTGCGGAATGAATTTACGTCCATCCGTCTTTTCTCCGGGATAGGCCAGAAAAGTATCCCCCGGCTTCACGGTGCGGCTGTCAACCGCAAGATGCTCCCTCCTGGCCCCGAGCCGGTCAAGCGCATGGAAATCAAAGCCGGCTTCGGAGCCGCCGGGACATTCCGATATCTTCCTCCCCGACCTGGGACTCATACATCACCCTTGTTGTCCTTAGGCGGAGCGGCTGTCAGGGACGTCGTAGTGCCGCCCGGCGCATCGTGCGGCACATTCTGCATGTGCAGGATGCCGTGCATCACCCGGCTGAAAACCGGCGCCGCCACCGTCCCTCCGTAATATTGTCCAGCTGACGGCTCGTCCAGCATCACTGCAATGACATATCTCGGATTCGAGACGGGCGCATAACCGACAAAGGTCGAAAGATAGCGGTTTTTTGCATAGCCTCTGCCTTCCAGCTTGTGCGCGGTTCCAGTCTTCCCCGCCACCCGATACCCGTTGACCTGCGCCCGCGTAGCGGTACCGCCTGGTTGCACCACCATCTCGAGCATACGGCTCACGGCCAGCGCTGTGTCGCGTGAAATCGCGCGCTTGCTGACGGGAGCCGCGTCGAGCTTCAGCAGCGATACCGGTTTTATTTCACCTTCCGCAGCAAAAATCATATAAGCGCGAGCAAGCTGCATCAGGCTCACCGCAATGCCGTGACCATACGACATGGTCGCCTGCTCGATAGGACGCCAGGTTTTATAAGGCCGCAGCTTGCCGCTCACCTCACCCGGAAAGCCGGAGCCAGGCAACTCTCCGAATCCTGCTCCATTCAGCATTTCCCACAGTGCCTGCGGCGGAAGCGACAGCGCGATCTTTGCTGAACCGACGTTGCTGGATTTCTGGATCACCTGGGTGACAGTCAAGGCCTCTGTCCTGTGCGCATCGCGTATGGTCGCCTTACCTATGGAGAATGAACCCGGCGCGGTTTGAAATACAGTGTCGGGGGTGATTCTCCCTGCTTCCAGCGCTGCCGCCACCGTAAACGGCTTGAGTGTGGAACCCGGCTCGAACATATCGGTGACAGCCCTGTTACGCGACTGCGCACTATTCCTGTTGGAGCGGTTGTTCGGGTTGTAGGTCGGGAGATTCACCAGGGCCAGGACTTCGCCAGTCTTCACATCGAGCACCACCAGGCCGCCGGCCTTGGCCTTGTGAGTTTCCACCGCCTGCTTCAATTCACGGTAGGCGAGGTATTGTATTTTGCTGTCTATCGACAGCGCCATGTTCTGTCCCGGCTTCGGTGCGCGGATGCTTTCGACGTCCTCGATGATATGGCCTTTGCGGTCCTTGATGACTCGACGGCTTCCCGGTTTTCCGGCAAGCTCATCCTGCCAGGCCAGCTCAATACCCTCCTGCCCCCTGTCGTCCAGATCGGTGAACCCGAGGACGTGCGAAGTCAGGTCTCCCGCAGGGTAGTAGCGCCGGTACTCGCGCTTGAGAAATATGCCGGGGATTTTCAGTTCGACGATGCCGGCCGCCACGGGTGGCGACAAATGCCGCTTCAGGTATACGAAATCACGCCTGGACGCTGCTCGGGAACCCTGGGAAACTCCTGTCAGACCATCCAGGCGCTTGTTAAGCTCATCCTCATCCATATCCATCAGAGCCGCGAGCCTGCTTAACTGCTGGGGAGTGGCAACCATATCCTGCGGGCTCAGCCATACGGATTCCACGGGAGTGCTTATCGCCAGGGGCTTGCCGTAACGATCGGTGATCATTCCCCGGTTTGCGTTCATTTCAAGCACACGGCCATAACGCGATTCGCCCTTCTGCTGCAAAAACCCGTTGTGCATTCCTTGCAGATAAGCAGCGCGTCCTGCCAGGCCAGCGAATCCAAGCAACAATAAACCCACCAGGAGGCGTGAGCGCTTCGCGGGCAGGATAACAAGCGGCTTTTGATTGGCTTTCATGATTTCGATGCTTCCTTGGAGTCGGTCGAATCGACAGGTTCCCCCACGGGATGACTCAGGGGTATGGTCTGGATAAGCTTGGGGTCCGGCAGGCGCATCTGCAGCTGCTCCGTGGCAATTTTTTCAATACGGGCATGCGTCGCCCAGGTGCTTTGCTCAAGCTGCAACTGCCCCCATTCCTCCGCCAGCTGCCGCGCCAGCTGCTGCTCCTTTTCCAGTTCCACAAACAGCTTGCGCGCCTTGTGCTGTGAAGTCACAACACCCAGCGCGCAAGCGACGAGAATTAAGGTCAACAAAATATTTATTCTGATCACATCGACCTCTCATCAACCAAAAACGCGCAACGAGATTCCCCTAAGTGGTGTTTATCCGCTCCGCCACGCGCATTATCGCGCTGCGGGCACGAGGATTGCATTCGATCTCCGCCACGCCGGGCCGCACCGCCTTCCCGACCCTCTGCAGATTTGCTCTGCTGAAACGCCGCACCTCGTCGGCGCGCAGCGGCAAGTGCTTCGGCAGTTTGTCGGGATTCGCTCCTTCACGTATGAAACGCTTCACTATTCTATCTTCCAGCGAGTGAAAACTGATGATGACCAGCCGGCCACCCGTCTTCAGCATCTCGACACACTGCGGTAAGGCAAGCGACAGCCTCTCAAGCTCCTGATTGAGGTAAATCCGGATGGCCTGAAAGGTACGCGTCGCCGGATTCTGTTTTGGCTCACGCGAGCGCGCGGGTATGGCCGCTGCCACGATCGCGGCAAGTTGACCGGTAGTGACGAGAGGTTGTCGCGCTCTAGCCTTAACAATCGCTCTTGCAATCTGCTTAGCAAACCGCTCTTCGCCATATTCTTTTATCACCTCTTCCAACTGGACTTCCGACGCCGAAGCCAACCACTGACCTGCTGTCTGCCCCTCTGTTGTATCCATGCGCATATCGAGCGGTCCCTCCATGCTGAAACTGAAGCCGCGTGCGGCGTCCTCGAGTTGGGGTGACGACACGCCCAGATCCAGTAATACCCCATCGACCTGACCGACATTCAACTGCCGCAGCACCTCCTGCAACCTGGAATAACTGCTGTGAACCATGCAGAAGCGTTCGTCTCCAAAATTCCGCCCAACCGCACAAGCGGCCGGATCCCTATCGAACGCGATCAGTCTTCCGCTCTTCCCCAAGCGCTCCAGTATCAGCCGACTGTGTCCGCCCCGACCAAATGTCCCATCCACATATATCCCATCCGGCTTGAGTGCCAGCGCTTCCACCGCCTCCTGTAGCAGAACAGTGGTGTGCTTCCCTACCTCAGCCACAAAATTACAGTGAAAAACCTTCGAGTTCTTCGGGAATGCCGTCTCTGAACACGAGCGCGTTCTCCATCTGCAGGTTCCATTTTTCGCTGTCCCACAGCTCGAATTTCGCACCTTGTCCCACCAGAACCACCTCTTTGTTCAAGCCCGCAAATGCCCGCAGAGAGGGAGGCACAAGAATGCGACCGGCACCATCCATCTCCACATCGCAGGCATTGCCAACGAGAAGCCGCTGCAAACTGCGGATTTGTGGATTAAAGCTGGAAAGACTGTTGAGCTTTTGCTCTATGGGCTCCCATACGGGCTGAGGATAAATCAACAAACACTTGGATGGGTCGGCAGTGACAATCAGATGACCGGCGCAAAGGGATATGAGCGTCTCCCGGTATCTTGTAGGCACGGCGAGTCTACCCTTGTTATCCAGACTGACAGGTGTCCCACCGCGAAACATTGCTCCCTTTCTTTACTTTACGGAGGAAAACTGCAGAAAATCGTCTCCCACTTCTACCCACTTTTACCCACTGTAGTTAAAAAAAAAGCCAAAGTCAAGGAAGAGAATGAGGGATTATAAAAGGTAGGGGAGTATGGGAATTTTCGGCCTCGACTATAGGAAAAGATAAATGTTCCGGTTGCAAGCTGCCGATGGGAGAGGACTGCATTCGGGCCGGTAACACCTCCGAACGACTTTTATACACGCTTGCTTTTGTTGCGTGGCCGTCTATAAATACATTGTCTGTCTCGCGTCCACACCTGCATGGAGGAATGATGAGCATGACGAAGATGCCAGGCTTTACCGCCGAATTTGCCGTCAAGCATCAATTTGCAACTCGGGTTTCTACTGTAATTTCCACACTGTAGCTCGATTACAGTCAACAGAAGAGGAGTCCGAAATGAAGCTTAAACGGGTTGGACACTGCTCAGTCATGGGCGGGGTATCAGAGGGCTGACAGCTTTGCTGAATTACGCTCATTTCCGCAATGCCGATATGACTCCTGGGACGCCTGCTATCAACCCGAGAACACGCCGCAATTGATCCACGTTGCCAATCCTGATCACGAACTGCAGGGTCGCATTCAGGTCGCGGCTATGGGCGCGGGTAGCGACGACATCAATTTTTTCGCGCGACAGAACGCTCGAAATGTCGTTCAGCAATCCTTGACGATCCTGCGCCCGAATCTCCACCTCCACGGCGTAACTCGCATCTTTGGATAAATCCCATTGCGTACTGACGAGGCGCGCCACGCTTTCTCCTGACAAGCGAGAGACATTGGCGCAACCCGCCCTGTGGATGGTAATTCCCCGCCCGCGGGTGACAAAACCGATGATGGGATCAGGGGGTACAGGCTTGCAGCACTTTGCCAGTACGGTAAGCAGCTTATCGACCCCGACGACGAGTACGTCTCCCTGGAGTTCCGAGGTGAGGGTCTGTTTTTTGATGACTGGCGTTTCGGGAACGGACAGGCCAGGTTCGGTCTCTCCGTTCAAGAATGCCGATAGCTGGCGCGCGTTGATATCCCCCCTTGCAATGGCTGCAAGAAAGGAATCAAGTCTGGCAAATTTGAACTCGACTGCCAGCTTATCCAAGCTCATCGCAGTCATGCCGTGGCGCTGCAGTTCCTTTTCCACCAAAGCCCGGGCTTGTGTGAGGGAAGCAGTACGCATTTCACTGCTGAACCACTGCCTGACTTTCGTCCGGGCGCGCTGGCTCCTGATATAACCCAGGGCAGGGTTGAGCCAGTCGCGGCTGGGCCCTCCCTGCTTGATCGAAATGATCTCCACCCTTTGCGCATTTTGCAGCGGGTAATCGAGGGGCACCATGATGCCATCCACCTTGGCACCCCGGCAACGGTGCCCCAGCTCGCTATGCACATGGTATGCAAAATCCACGGGAGTGGCTCCCTTGGGCAGTGCGATCACCTTCCCTTGCGGCGTCAGTACATAGACCGAATCTTCAAACAGTGCAACCTTGAAATGCTCAGCCAGTTCTCCCGCGTCCTCCACATCATTTTTCCACTCCAGTATCTGCCTCAACCAGGCGATCTTTTCCTCATACCGCGCGTCTCGCTTTGCACCTTCCTTGTAGCGCCAATGCGCAGCGACCCCCATCTCCGAATGACGGTGCATCTCATGGGTCCGGATCTGAACCTCGACCACTTTGTCTTCCGGACCGATTACCGCAGTATGCAGTGATCGGTAATCATTGCCTTTCGGCTTGGCAATATAGTCATCGAACTCCTTGGGGATCGGCACCCACAGATTGTGCACCAACCCCAATGCCGCGTAGCAATCCCTGACTTCGTCCACGAGAATGCGAACGGCACGGGTATCCTGGATTTCCTTGAAGTCCACCCCCTTGCGATTCATTTTTCTGTAAATACTGTAAATGTGCTTGGGACGTCCTGTGACTTGAGCCTTGATCCCGGCCTGATGCAGTTCGTTTTGCAACTTGTCAACCACCAGCGCGATATACTGCTCCCTGCTGCGGCGGGTCTCCTCCAGTAACGTGGCGATTTTTTTATAGCGTTCGGGTTCAGTGATCCGAAACGACAAATCCTCCAGCTCCCACTTCACTTGCCACAGCCCCAGTCGATTGGCGAGAGGCGCGAAAATGTTCAGGGTGACCTCAGCGGCCTCCCATCTTCCGGCAATATTGCTGGCAACGACGTAACGCATCGTCTGCAACCGGTCGGCCAGGGCGATGATCACGACCCGGATGTCCTCCGCCATCGCGAGCAGCATCTTCCTCAATACTTCAATCTGCGCGCTGCCGTTCCCGATATTGTCCGTGCTGCTTGCTGGTCGCAACACCTGGATTCGGCTGACGCGCCTCACACCTTCCACGAGATGAACGACCGTCGGACCAAAAGCGGTTGCCAATTCTTCTTCATACCCCTCCAGATACCCCGGAACTGCATGAAGCACTCCTGCTGCCAGCGTATCGCTGTCCACCCGCAACCCGGCGAGAATCGCCGCGACTCCATCTACATGCGAAGAGAGCAATTCACCGTTAGGCAGGCTTTTATCCATATAGAGCGGCTCGCAAAAAGCCTGCGCGCCCCGGAGCAGATCGATTTCTGCCGGGGAGAAGATTGAACCCGGGGACTGGAGCCGTAAAGGTTCGTTCCCTTTTCCAGAAATGAGGGAGAAAGCGTTCATGGAACGGGTGTGGTGAGTATGGGAGCAGCCTTTTTCAACCGGGTCCTCGTGTCCTTTCATAACTGCTTTATCTTTATTTCCGGTTAAAACGTTGTTGAATCGTGCCAATAACGCATCCGCCGCACGCGCCATCGCTCCACGGCAAGGTCATTACCGGCAAAGCGCAGCAATATGGCGCCATCGGTGTCGCTGCGCAACAATCTGCTTCCCGCCGATCGATACCGCTCCGCGACTTCCTCCTTCGGATGGCCAAAACGGTTGCGGTAACCTACGGTAAATACTACCAGCCACGGGTTCACCTTGCGCACGAACTCCTCGGTGGAAGAAGTTTTGCTTCCATGATGAGGAGCGATCAATACCGTTGAGGAGAGCGCCTCCCCATAACGTTTGAGCAATTGATATTCGGATTTTTTCTCGATATCCGCCGGCAGAAGCACGCTGCCATGCCGGGTGGTAATTTTCAACACGCAACTCAAGGCATTGCTCTTGAGGCGGAAGTCATTGTAGCTCTCTTCCATCGGATGAAGCATGTCGAAGCGAACGCCATCCCATTCCCATGACTGTCCCGCCTTGCACCGACGTCTGTTGAGAGCGGCCTGTTGCATGGGATGATCGTCGCGCAACGATGAGACGAGCCATTCCACGGGTACCGCTTGCAGCACGGACAGCCCTCCGCCGCTGTGATCCGAATCGGCGTGTGTGACGATCATTGCATCAAGATGCCTTATCCCTTCCCCGCGGAGAAAAGGAACGATGGTGCGGCTCCCGCTATCGGCCTCGGACGTGAAGGCCGGGCCAGTATCATAGAGCAGTGCGTGCTTTTCCGTCCGCGCCAGTACCGCCAGTCCTTGACCGACATCCAGCACGGTCAGCCACAGCTCTCCCTGCTCCGGTCTTGGGAGAGGCAGCAGAAACATCGGCAACAGGGCGATGAGACCGAGCCAGCGAGCAGGGAAACCGGTACCGAGGCCGAGCCGCCAACCCCACTTCCCAGGCAGCAGCGTCCAGAAAATGCCTGCCGCCCCCACGGCTACTGCCCAGAAAGGAGGAGCTTGCTGACTCCAGACGGCCTGAGGTGCATCGCTCAGCCATTGCATCACGATCATGCAACCGTCCAGCGCTGTATGCGCCGGTATCAACAGAAAATCGAGGGGCGGCAAGGTTGCCAGCAGAGTTAGCGGCACCACGACAAGACTCACCAGTGGAATCGCCACCGCATTGGCGATTGGGGAAACCAGCGATATCTGCTGAAACATCGCCAATAAAAGAGGTATCAAGCCCAGGGTTATAGCCCACTGCACCGTTGCCCAACTACTCAGCCAGTGCGGTCTGCCGACGCGGCCGACAGATACCAGCATGATGACCGCCATGGCGCCAAAAGATAACCAGAAGCCGGGTGAAAGCACTGCCCACGGATCGAGAGCTACGACTGCAAGCAATGCCCATGTCAGGATGGTAGTCATTGCAATGGAACGGCCGAGCCATAGGGTAACGGCCACCGCGGCAAGCATATAGAGCGTGCGTTGTGCCGGGATCGCAAAACCGGCCAGCAGCGTATAACCGAACGCTGCCACCAGCCCGGCTATGACTGCGGCTTTCCTGGCTGGCAGCCGCAGCGTGAAATGATAGCTTCTGCACCACAGCCAGTATGCCATCGTAAATACAAGGCCAGACAGCATGGTGATATGAAGACCAGATATGCTGACGAGATGGTTTATTCCGGTCCGCGTGAATATCTGCCACTGCTCATGCGGAATCGCCCGCTGATCCCCTATCGCCAGCGCAACCAGGATACCGGCATGAGCATGGCCGGGCAGCGTGGCAATGAAATTATCGCGGATATCCTGACGCAAACGCTCGACATGATAAGCGGGACGCCCCACCACTTGCTCCAGGCGTCTATTTTCGTCATCCTTGCGCACATAGCCTGTGGCTCGAATGTTGCGCTCCAGCGCCCACTGTTCGAAGTCGGAAGCATGCGGATTGGCGGTTCCATGGGGGCGCTTGAGCCGTACAGTAAGCCGCCAGCGTTCCCCAACATTGAGAGAAGGTGTTGAAGGCCTTGGCGTAAAGCCACTTCCACGCTCTTTATACCAGGAAAGAGAAATGCGCGCTGGCACGATTGCGCTTTCCGTCAAGACCTGCTCCACATCGAAAGTAAAGCGAACACTGTTCTCGCCGGTTTGCGGCAACTCTGCGACTACGCCAATTATCTGTATATCCTTCCCTTCCCATTCGTGCGGAAACACGTCGCTCAAGCGCCATTGCGCAAAAGCAGCCGCCCAGAAAAAACCGGCTCCCAGGAAAAGGCAAACCCCAAACATCTTGCTGATGCGAGCAAAAACAGGAGGGCGGCAGCGAAATAGCAGAATCCCGCACACCATGCCGGGGAAAAGAACCCATGCACCTGCAAGCGCCGGCAGCACCGGCTGCTGTTGCAGCAACACTACTCCGGCCACAAATGCCAGAATACAAATTCGCATCAGCGATTTCCTGCCATTAGTAGAACATACGGACGACTGCTATCCGGGATAAAAATCGTCGGAGAAGTCTGAGAAAACAGACAAGGCCAGTGGCAGCGTCCCCTTCACAAATGCCTTTTCATCGCACGCAGAATTTCATATGCCCGTAGCTTAGGCTGACCAACTGGTGTATGTTTGTATCAAGGAACCCTGTCGCTGGGCGAACCGGAGGATTTATCGAAGTTCCTTGGCTCCTGTCCCTGTATATATTTCATGCCACCCCTGTGTTTCGAAAATTTTTCAAAAAATACCTGCCTTCCCATGAAACCATCCGGCACAACCGGTTTGTTGCACTTTTTGGAGAGCGACTGCAGCATCACAATCTCTGGCATCTGCATCGGAGGTCAGTCGCTGGCGGCTTTGCCGTCGGATTGTTCACCGGCCTTATCCCCGGGAGCAATCCTGTGCAATTCTTTTTTGCCGCATTATTCGCCGTTGCCTTCAAGGTCAACCTTCCCGTAGCAGTCATAACGACGCTTTATTCGAATCCCTTTACCATTCTGCCGATCTATGTGGCTGCCTACGAAATCGGCGCTTTTGTAACGGGAGGCACGTCGAACGGCATGCCCGAGGTGGGATTGCACCTCATGGATAAAAGTATCAGCGAGTGGGGGCCTGCCCTGATCGACTGGGTCGTATCACTCGGCAAGCCTTTGCTGGTCGGGATGTTGCTGCTGGCTCTGTTACTTTCTTCAACGGGCTATTTTGCAGTGCGCGCCGGGTGGCGTTTGTTCGCGATTTATGAATGGCGCAAGCGCGCAAAACGACGCAGACAGAAGAATGAGCAGAGTATGGGTGGAATGGATGAAGATAGCGGATAGAGCAAAGCCGCTACGGCCATTCAGCTGATACCGGAATGGAGCTGATAGGGCTCATGGAAGCTGGAGAGGGACAACCTGCACGGGCGCCACTCCCTGCGCCTCAGCTAGTCAGGATACCATCCTCCAGGTGCAGGGTTCGCCCGGCTTTTTTGGCGAGATCGGGATCATGTGTGACAATGACAAGGCTCGCGCCGGCATCATGATTGAGTTCGAGCATCAGATCGAACACTTCTCCCGCGGTGCGCCGGTCGAGATTGCCCGTAGGCTCATCCGCAAGCACGCACGCTGGCCGGGTCACCAGTGCACGCGCCACGGCGGCCCGCTGGCGCTCGCCTCCCGAAAGCTCTCCAGGAGTGTGTGTCAGCCGATGTCCCAGACCGACCTGCTTCAGAACCCCGCGAGCGCTGTCGTAGGCTTTGGCCTTGGCCGTCCGACGGATCAAAAGCGGCATGGCCACGTTTTCCAACGCGGTAAACTCAGGCAGCAGATGATGAAACTGATAAACGAAACCGAGTGACCGGTTACGCAACTCGCATCTCTCTGCTTCACCGATGCCAGCAATTTCCTGTCCCATGATGCGAATTTCGCCCCCCGTAGGAACATCGAGGCCCCCAAGCAGGTGCAGCAACGTGCTCTTTCCCGAGCCTGATGCGCCGACGATAGCGACGGTATCTCCCTTCCCCACCTGCAGGTCTATTCCCATCAGGACCGGCACTTCAATCTGGCCTTGATAATAGCTCTTTCGCAGACTGCGGCAGGAAATGATATTGTCACTCATACCGCAGCGCCTCGGCAGGATTGATCTTCGATGCGCGATAGCTCGGATAGAGCGTTGCCAGCAGCGTCAGCACGAAGGAAACGACAGCGACGGCGATCACGTCATCGAGTTGCAGGTCGGAGGGGATTTCGCTGATATAGTAGACTTCCCTGGACAGGAACTGCACGCTGAACAGGCGTTCTATCATTGCAATGACTGCCTCTACGTTGTAGGCAAGCAACACGCCGCCGATCACGCCCAATGTGGTACCAACCACTCCGATCCAGGTTCCCTGCACGATAAAGATTTTCATGATACTGCGTGGACTTGCACCCAGCGTGCGCAATATCGCAATATCCGATTGCTTGTCCGTCACGGCCATCACCAGCGTGGAGACGATATTAAACGCAGCGACTGCAATGATCAGCGCGAGAATGAGTGCCAGCATGCGTTTCTCGATTTGTATGGCACGAAAATAATTGGCGTGCTGGCGCGTCCAGTCGGTGATATAGACGTCGGTGGAAATCAGCGGCACGAGCTCCTGCGCGACTTGTGGCGCCTTGAAAAGATCATGCAACTTGAGGCGAACGCCTGACACCTGATTTTCCATGCGATACAGCTTTTGTGCATCTGCCAGATGGATGAGCACCAGCCCGGAGTCGTATTCGAAATGTCCCGCCTCGAATACACCGGTAATGGTGAACTGTTTGAGGCGCGGAATGATTCCCGCGGGCGTCACCTGTCCCTGCGGCGAAATCAATACGACCTTGTCACCCGTAAAAACCCCCAGCGCGCGGGCCAGCTCGCGGCCGATGACCATGCCAAACTCTCCCGGTGCGAGGTTTTCCAGTCTGCCGTCTATCATCATCCGTCCGAGATCCGCCACATGATCTTCCATTTCAGGCAGGATGCCTCGCACGGCCACGCCGCTCACGGACTGATCGAACGAAATCATTCCCTGGGCGCCGATGTAGGGTGCAGCAGCCTCCACCTCGGGATGCCTCTGCGCTTCTTCCGCAACTCTCCGCCAATCCGTCAGCGTGCCGTCCACCCCGCTCACCTGGATATGAGACGCGACACCAAGGATGCGCGAGCGGACTTCTTTCTGAAATCCGTTCATAACCGACATAACGGTAATGAGCGCTGTCATCCCAAGCGTAATACCGAGCAAGGAAATGAGAGAAATGAACGAGATGAAGTGATTGCGGCGCTTGGCGCGGGTGTAACGCAAACCGATGAAGAGTTCGTACGAGGACACGGATCGATATAGCCTGATTACGACGTAACTGCGAAGTTTGCCACATTCTGCTCAGGGTTAACAGGAGAGCTTGAGTGTAGGGGCCAGAGACCGCGTGCGAACGCCCCCTACATGCCACAGCACTAGTGCCCTGAGCCAAGTCTGGCCGCCGTCGAAACTGCCCTGCCTGCTAAAACTCCCCTCTCAGGCCAGCGACGAGCGCCCTGCCCGGCAATGGCGCGAAGTTCTTCAGGAAAGAGGTGTGCACGCGCATTTCTTCATCAAGCAGGTTTCTGCCCTGGAGGAAGATTCGAATGCCGTTGGAGCGCGTCTTCTTGATGCGGTAACTTACCTCCATGTTCACCATCGTATACCCGGGCGTGCTTGTCTCCAGTGCCGCCAGATCATTCTGGCGCATCACGCGGGTTGCACTTATATTCGATGTCCAGGGGCCGGTTCTGTGATTGAATTCCAGGCCGAAGCGTAACGGCGTGATGCGCGGCACGTTGCCTCCGTTATTGAGTTTTCCCCGTACGTAATCTGCGAACAGGCGCAGGTCGATTTCGTTCGGCTTCAACGTGAGAACGGTTTCTGCTTCGGCGCCGTAAAATCGGGCCCCACCTTGTGCAAAGTTCTGTACCAGAAACTCGCCCGCGGGGTCCAGTGTTCCTTCCTGATCCACCCGATCAGCTACACCGTCTCCATTCGTGTCTGCACTTCGGACGAAAATATAATTGCCGATCCAGTTATGGAATATATTGATCTTCCACGTCACCATACCACTGGTCTTGCGCAATGCCAGATCGACATTGTTTGTGGTCTCGCTTCTCAATCCATTACTTCCGCTCTGGAAGGTGGCGGTTCCATGGTGCGCGCCATGAATATACAGTTCCTCTGTCGAGGGCGCCCGCTGACCACGAACCCCGGTCAGCGACAATCCGTAGCCATCCAGGAATTTCCATAAAACCCCGGCGGAGACATTGTAGAGACCAAAGGAACGTGAGGGATGGCTATCTTTGGGATTCTGGGCGGCGTACTCGCCACGACCGCCAAGTTCCAGGCGCCATCTATTCCAATTGCGTTCTTCCACCAGGAACACGCCTATCGAATGCGAATTGGTAACGGGTACCACGGTCTCCTCGCCCAAGGCAGAAAAATGTCGATCACGAAACTGCACGCCGAATACGCCTTTCCAGTTTGCCACAGCAGAATGCGAGAGTTCGGCGCGGCTCTCCAGTCCCTGGTTCTTGAAACGGGTCGCAACCTCACCAGTGCTTTCGATTTCGCTGTGCTTATAGTCGTTGTAACCCATGCGCACCTTGAGCTTCTCGAAACCGGCCATGGGTTTGTCCAACTCCCCCGCCAGATCATAGCGCGTCTGTTTGAGATCGATCTTCGAGCCTTCCGGTCCGGGGATACCATATTCGTTGTCCATTCGGGAGATCGAGCCGCCTACAAAGCCTCTTTCCCCGACATACGAGCCACCCCCTGACAAGCCGCCGGAATTGATGGCGCTGTTCTCGACAATTCCTTTCCGGCCGCCGGGATCACTCTCATTTGCGCGCCCCGGAATATGGTAATCGTCGGTTTTGCGCTTGAACCCTCCCACGCTCCATGACGCCTGCCCGATACTTCCGCTTGCATTGAAGGCACCGGCGCGCTCCTCGGTAGCGGTATTCCCACGCGCTTCGATATTGCCTTTTATCGACTTGAACAGTTGTTTTGGAATACGACCGTTCACGACGTTGACCACGCCACCCGACGCACCGCTGCCGTAGAGCAGGGTTGATGGGCCCCGCAGGATTTCTATCTGCGATGCATTGAGAGATTCGGCAGTAACAGCGTGGTCCGGACTGATTGAAGAGATATCGAGCGTACCGATGCCGTTCTCCAGCACTCTGACGCGTGGCCCATCTAGGCCGCGAATAATGGGACGCCCGGCGCCCGGTCCGAAAAAACTCGATGTCACACCCAGTTCATGGGAAAGGGTATCCCCCAGGCTGGCTTCGCGTTTCCTCCGCAAATCATCCCCCTTCAATATAGAAACGGGCTGGGCTATATCCAGCTCAGTGCGGTCCTCAAAAGGGGTTGCGGTAACAACTACGGGATTGAGTACCTCAATTTTTTCCGCTTTTTGAGCTTGGACGGAGGCTGCATCGAGCGCGAGCAGCGTTGCCATCGCCAATGCAGCGTATGACCTCGGTCCTCCATGTGCACGGAGAACAGGTCCGCACACAAAATCACAATTTGTACAACTCATGTTGATTGCTTAAATCTGGCAGGGAAACGGGTAATCAGAGTGACGCGACTTTACCGCCGCAAAGGGGCGGCAGATATGGTCGGATGCTGATCACCCTGGATAAATATCGATTTACTGGATTACTGGATATCTGCCCGATCGATCGTACACACCTGACGATCTCGATCAGAATCTCCTTGCGGAATACCGCCCAGTGGCCCTCAGTGATCTTGTGTACCCTATGTGCGTCAAGCTTGCGCGGGGGGACCGCGCGTGGAGTAAGGGGTATAAGAATTGAAGAAAAGAGGCTGTGATTTTCGATAAAGACGCGCCTGACGTCTTGTCTGACTCGAAAATACAATTACAAGGATAGAGAAAATAATGCTGAAACCTGTCAGCGCAAGGCAGTCGAGACAAAGCCGGTCATTGTCAGCCTCGCCCTCCGCCTCGTCAGCCCCAGGAGGAATTACACTTTCGATTGCGGCACTCTCCATCGTTTCCAGCTCTGAAACGATGAGGCTGGAGGTGATTTCCCCGACGTGAGTCAACGCATGCACCGCCTGAAGGACGGGCACCCATGCCAGCGTGAGCGCGAGCACCAGAACCAAAAATAACTGCTTACGCAACATTATCAACCAACCGCTATTCATCCGGCGCCTTTACTGCACCCAGAAACGATTTATCGATCAGGTACATTCGGCACACAAGCCTTTAACAGTCAGCTCAACTTCCCGCGAGCGGTAACCTGCCGGCAGCTCAAATTCATGCGCAGTCTCGAAGTCATCGAGACAGACTACCTTTGTGCAACGCAAGCATTCAAAGTGAGCATGTGGCTGGGAATATTCATGAATGTTGGCACGAAAACGCCAGACTCTATCCGCACTCACCAGCCGATGCACAAAACCTTTCTCATTCAGCCACTCCAGCACACGATAGAGCGTGACCCGATCAAAGCGGTGTTCTCCCTTCAATCGCTCTTCAATTTCGTGATGCGTGACAGCCCGGCGTTCCGACAGTAGCATGGCAAGGATATGAATCCGTCCGGGGGTGATACGCTCCCCGCAGTGACGGATCATCTCTTCGGCTTTTTTCTGAAGATTAATCAATGGATTTGTGTATTTGCAACAGAGTTGCATTTACTATAGCTGAAAAGGCAAGCATTTGCAATCTCGTGCGGCGAGGCCGGCATATATCGTCACATTGCCTTATGCATTGGGGGCAGGACAGTTGTAACAAAAGCGATGGACCAGGACGCATCCTTTTTTTACTGCTTGCGAGCATGCTTGCCCACATCGTTTCTGGATGTGCATTTGCTTCTGCATACACGACGTACAGGGGAACGCCCTCCAATTATCGAGTGCTACTGAAGGGACTCAAGCCGGGCGACCACCTGCAACTCGCGCCAGGGGATTATAAGGAGGGGTTACCAGTCCACCATCTTCATGGAACGCCGGATGCGCGCGTCACGATTAGCGGGTCCAACGAAAAAAACCGACCGATCTTCCTGGCGCGACCGGACTACAGCACCATCAGCATCCTCAATTCCGGTTATATTGTCATTCGCGATCTGGACATCGAGGGCAATTTCTTTTATCAGAATCCGCACGAATCATTGTTCCAGGGTGAAGGTAACATTGCTCTGTACAATAACGGTTTGTAAATCATTTGGGTGATGCGGTTCGCATCCAGCCTCACAATGACACGCCTCGATCGGTCAGTGTTTTCCACAACACGGTCTTAGCGAAAGGAGCGGGCATCAGGCTGATCCATCGCGGATTAAGCTCAGGGTATCCCCAATTTGTTGATTCAAATATTTTTTTCGCAGAATCGCCCATAAACAGCGCATTCACGGGAAGCAATCTGGTTGGCTGCCAATACTAGAAATTAAACCGGAAGGGCCTTAATGAATATAGTCCGGATCACTTTGTGCTTGTGCTCGATCGCATCGTTGATTAGCCGATATGGGAACTGAAGTGTTGAATTCTCCAACGGAAAGGCGCTCAGGTTCCTTTCACATCAGCCGCAGCCAATTGGTTTTGTACGCGCTTATCTACTTGTTTTTCGTGGTTTACGGGAGCTTGGTACCGCTGGAGTTTCGATACCGACCGCTGGCTGAGGCGTGGGCTACATTCCGCGACATCAGTAGTATGAGTCTTTCCTTCAGCTCACGCACAGACTGGCTAGTTAATATCGCTCTGTTTATTCCTCTTGCATTTTTACTGACTGGCGCATTAGGGATGCATACACACAGGGTGATTACAGCCACGGTGGTTGTGTGTGGTGTGCTTGCCATTTGCCTGGGATTAAGCGTCGCGATTGAGTTTACCCAATTGTTCTTTCCACGCACATCCTCACTGAACGATATCGTCGCGCAAACCATCGGAGCAGGGCTGGGCATAGCAGCATGGATAGCATTCGGGCCACGGCTGTTAGCCTGGTTTATCAGCTGGCGCAGTGCTCACGCCCCGCTGGACATATGGAAACGATTACTTTATTCGTACCTATTCATATTGTTCGGCTACAGTCTGTTGCCCTTGGATCTTACTATCAGCCCGATTGAGATTTTGCACAAGTGGCGTGAAGGGCGGGTGATATTACTTCCTTTTTCTTTTGCTTTTGCAGATCCCGTGGAAGCAATATTCGCCTTGGTCGTGGATACAATAGTATGGATGCCTGCCGCATTCTTGTGGTACCTCGCGTTTCCGCAGAGTTGGATGCGCACCTGGTTGTCATTGGTCGGAACCGCAGCAGTGCTCGAGTTTCTGCAGCTTTTCGTATATAGCCGGGTAAGCGATATGACCGATATATTAACCGCAGCAATCGGCGCGGCGATAGGGATTTCGCTAACGGGACGAGTGTCCAGGATCGGCGTAAGGAAAGAAATGCAGCCTCTATTCCATCCTTCATGGATGTGGCTTTTGTTAGCGTTGGTGTGGTTATTTGTGCTAGCCGCGATATTTCTCTACCCGTTTGATTTTCGGTGGGATCAGGAGTTCCTAGCGGAGCGTTTGCAAGGCGCTCGCAAAGTACCCTTCGAAGTATATTACTTTGGTACAGAATACCGCGCAGCGACCGAATTGATGCATAAGACAGGATTCTTCTTGCCTTTGGGCGCGCTATTGGCATTGGCAGTAATGCCGATCCAGGATTACGTGTGGAGACGATATGCAGGTGCGGCGGTGATAGCCGCGATCGGTCTCGCGGCATTCGGTATTGAAGCAGGACAGTTGTTCATACCCGGCAAGAATGTGGACGTAACAGATTGGGTACTTGAGGTATTGGGAGGTAGTATTGGTTTCGCCATAATTCGATATGTGTACCCGCTTCTGTCTCATACTGACCGTAAGACTATAGCGTCGCCACCGCGCGTGCTGAACGCGATGAACGCGAATCTAGCACCCCGCCGCAAGCAGCAGGATATCAGCACACTCTTTACAATCCGCTGGCTTTCAGCCAGCCTTCGCCCCAAGGGGTGGGGAATTGAACCTGCAGAGATTAATAGCACCGGAGGGGATAGCGCTCGACAGCAATCGTGGCGAGCGCTCGTCGTACTGGGGACGGGGATTGGAATATTGGCAGTGGCCGTTTGGCTCGTTACGCGCTCGAATCTGATGCCTTATAACGTCCGCGAACTGATTGACGAACGCCATCCCTTTCTGTCATCAATATTGCTTGCCGGTTCAATTTACTGGATGATGGGTTTTCCGGTGTTGATTGTACGATTGTTAGCCCGAGGTGAGCTTTATCTGCTCAGCTTGCCGCTCCTTGCTCTAATACATGGACTGGTCGCGTGGCTACTCCTTCGGTTTGCGGTACCAATCGAGAGTATTCATGACATTGTCGGGTCTCCGGTTCTGGATTGGCCTTGGGAATGGGAAATGCTCGGCCGCTTTCTGGCACTATTCAGCTGCTGGACAGTAGCAGCCACTGTTGGCGGAATAATCGCCGCATGGCGCGTCTTGCCGGGTAATAGATGTTCATTGTTAGGATGGACAATTGGCGCCTGCCTACTTATTCCGTTTTCATACTACTTCGTGGTAGAGGCAGCTGCCACCGACAACCTGGTCGAGCTGATAGCCGGCAATGGCAGTGTCGGGTCGTTTCTCCTGATCACTCTGGCCGTCGCATTAATAAATTTCGCTGGAACGAAAGCTGCTTTGGCGTTGATGCAGACTTCCACCCATTGGATGGGAGCGATGACATGGATGCTTGTGTCAGGAATTCTCTCATACCTTGCCCTTTATCTCGGCTTGGAGCAGGTTATCATCAAGTACGGGCGGGTTTTTTCCGCAATGCAGTTTCTGCTTAGCAGTGACCGTGCACAGCTTGCGGGTCCAGGTGAGTTGTTGCTCCGATACGCCGTGGTGTATGTAGGCATAGTCGTAGCAATGGCGTTTGTGCAGAACCCGATATGGCAATGGCTTACCCAGCTATTGTCTCGAGCGAGGAGGATCAGTGGAATCACTCCTGCGGACAACCGCTCAGCTTGAACTCCCTGCCCCGCCCCCATTCCGGAGCGAACTGCTCACGTCTGGCAAAGTTGAGGAGCGTAGATTCTTAATGAGCCGCAGTGGCGAGATGGGCCTGTGCATCGCTATCATTTTGAAGCGAGGATTGCACGGAGATGAAGTTACAATCAAGCGACTGCGTGTTGAGATCGACCCGCAACCCGTTACCCGGTGAGGATGGGATAAAATTCAGGCTTTCAAGCACTTGCTGTGCAGGAATATTGCGCCCCGTGGGTTTGAAATTAACCCACAAACTCTGTGGCTTTTGCGTACGCGGCTTGTTCACCAGATAATTGAAGAAAGCCTGCTCGATGAATCTCCCTTGCACCCGGCAGGATAGCATGAAGTCTTCGACGCGTATCTCGCTCTCCTCGACCCGGACGATGCAAAATCCAACGACACCATAAGAACCGTAGTTATCCGTGCAACGCAATACATATTTTTCTATTTCCTGGTTCGCCAGAATAGGCAGGATCTCGCTCCTCTGATACTTGCGCCCCGAGAAATTCAGTTGATTCGTGCGCTGCACGAGTTCGGACACACGCTCCAGATCGTCCTCCGTATAAAGATCGACGAAGAGCTTTATTTCGCATGCTGCCAGGAATCCGAGATAATCTGAACCAAACTGGGTCGCACTTTTCCTGCGCACGAATTCTTCGCGATAAAACTGGCTGCGCTTCCTCGCATCCTCATTGGTGGACCCCTGATAGCGCGGATTCGAGAAAAGATCGGCGATTTTCTCTGCGTTCACGCAGGTGACACCCTTCAAGGCCCGTGATACTTCTTCCAGTTCGAATGGATTGTCGTCGATGAAAGCAAAGGTATCGAGTCCTATATTGAGTTGCTCCGCTATTGCCTTGATATTTTCGCTCTTGGGAAGCCAGTTGATCTGGGGATACAGAAAGTAATCCGCTATGCTTAACTCTTTCAGCCGCCGCCACGCACTAGGTTCGTCATTCTTGCTTGCGATACTGAGCAGGATTCCCCGTTCGTTGAAGAAGCGCAGCAACTCGGGCACCTTTGACCGCAAACCAACCTCTTCATTCTCCAGCAATATCCCATCCCACATGGTATTGTCGAGATCCCACACTACGCACTTGATTTTTGGTTGACTGGAACTCTCTACTTTTACCGTTTCAGAGCGAACAACAAAATCAGCAGTGAGAAACACGAGGCGTGCAGAGCCTTCCCCATCGGGGATAATGGCGATGTCAAACGGAAGTCCGCATTCCGTAATTCTCGAGAATTGCTCGCGCTGGAACTCATGCCGCGAATAGCCGGTCGGCAATATCACCGAAGCCCGGAACGGAGGAGGAAGCTGGCCCGAAGAAAGCTTGCTCACTCCGCTTGCAACTGACATGCTCAATTGAATCCGTACCGAAATATCCGCTGGGTTGTAGACTTCCAGCAGGAAGAGATCCGGCTGCTGCCTGGAATTTGGATCATTCTTTCGATGCAGCCAGCGGCCGAAGCGTTCGAGAAGCGCTTGCTCCAGGTAGGACCAGCGAGCGTCACCTGTGACTCGGTGGACAAAGGCACCAACAGCGTTGAGCAGCGGTGCCGACAAACCGACTATGCGTTCAGTCCACAGGGTTATAGCGGACGGCAGCAGCAAAGTATTGCCTCGAGCCTCGATTTTGCCCCATTTCTTGAATGAAATCTCCGCGCCATAGCCACGCGCTGATGGAAAACGAGGATTGCGATACATCCCGTATGTCAGGCGGCGGCACCGCGTATCGGGCCGGCTTTGATAAAGATCGCAACTCGTAAAACAACTCGGAGCTGCGCATTCCACACAATGCTCACCCCACATAAGCAGCGACATTTTTTCGATATCGCGAACCGCTTTGTAAGACGATTGAGGAGCCAGCTCGCGATCCTCGTGCAACTGCTTTTCGTATTTATCGAATTCGAACATGACGCAGGTTTACCAAATCATCCGGTACGTCGCCGAGGAATGCGAAATCATTTCCGGCGGCAAATGAATGATTTTCCCAAGGGCGCGTATGCCATGTAAGGAATGAAGGATATGTCCCTTTCCTTCTGCAAAAAATCCGAAAGGGCTTTCTGCTCGCCCTGTTCCGGATCGGCTTTATAGTTATAAAAGTCGTCGAAACAGACGATGGAGCCATTTACAAGGTACGACTGGATAAAATCGAGTACCTCGACCGTGGAATCATAAAGATCGCAATCGATATAAACGATTGCAGCTTTGCGTCCCCTGAGCCGCTGATGCGCAGCGTCATTTAGGCTCTCGCTGTAAAAACCTTCAACCAGCTCGTACTCGCAAGAGTGAACTCCCCGTGATTTTAGAATCGACTCGAATTCGGGACGACTGCAGGTAAACTGCCCTTTATACCAGATGTTATCGGCATGAGCTCCCGTATCAGGCAAACCCTGAAAGGAGTCAAAACCCCATAATTTCATGTCGTGCCTGCGATAACGATGCTTCATCCTGTGCGCGTACCCGAATGTCTTTCCTTTCCATAACCCAAATTCGAGGTAATCACCGTGAACTTCATTGATCTTGATGAATTCAAATGCCTGGCTCAACATTCCAAGCTCGGTCATACGGTTGTCAGATCGGTGATCCAGCACTTCCATTATGCGAGCGAACCACTCCATGTCTATAATTTTTTTTACAACGTTTCTTATCATAATCTGAATAACTTCGATTTATAACGCCAACTTCAGATCACCGAATAGGGCATGCTCGACACGAGTCCTACCCACTTTGCTCGGAAGAAGGCCCGTTTCGTTGGAGATGAATATTCTTCTGTCATTATGAGCAAGGCTGATATTCGCGATATTTTTTATAAACGCTTGAGTATATGAAAGGACATGTCCGGTTACAAAAACTTACCTTCCTGATCGTATCAGTCGTTTTAGGGACGCCTTGATACCTAGTCGTTCCAACCTATCACCTGTAAATTTACTGAGACTGTCGACTGCTCTTTGCATCTGGAGCAGGCACATGTTGTGCAGGGTGTCCCGGACAAAAAAAACATTGGCACACTGAACACTGCCAGTGGCAAACAGCTTTTTATGCTCTGACTGCCCCTCGGTGAAATCAAAAAAGCGGAAAATTTTTTCTTCGAACAGATACTCCAGGGCAAACCATTGCAGAACAGTGCCTACAGAAAAATTCATATAATCTGGATCATATCCGAGATATGCGTAGAGTACGATTCCATTTGATATCGGGCAGTAAAGATATGAGACGGCCCTATCCTGATGGAAAAGAAGGAACGCGCGAACGCGATCCTGTTGAGCCAGCCGTTCCATTTCCTTGCAGAATTCTTCGGAATCAGGCAGCCCCGCATCAAGCAATCTTTCCTGGTAGGTTGTCCTGGATACAGTGCGGGCCAGCCGAAAGAATTCGGTCATTTCGCCAGGAGACCTGTAGACTCTCCAAGAGAGGCTGCCACCGCAATGCTCTGTGTACTTCCGTATTTTGCGGCTGATAGTCGAGCGTGTCTTGGAGGAAAACTTCCCTTTGTATTCCGCGAACGACTGCTGCATATCGATGTAATAGCGGGGATACTGGGCAGGTACATAACACAAATAGGTCCCCTGCCGCCGTAACACGGGTTGCGATCGAGCAATGCGCAGCGACCGTAGCAGGAAGCCTTGGCTTCCTACTTGTAAAGGATCAGCGGGCGCTGTCGGCTCAGCTACAGGAGGTGCTTCATCGTCAAGTCCCACTTCCCGCACTTGCAACCATAACCTTGGGGCTAGCAAGGTCTTGTCACCGAGTTGGATCTTTATCGGCACCTGTTGACAGTGCCATATCTGATTCAACGAAGCCTCCTGAGCAAACCCTGTTCGAGGATTCTGAATCCTGTTTTCCAAACTGGGGAAGTAAGTGGAGCGGGTTGCAGGGGAACAGACACAGGCATCAGGCCATGAAAACCACGTACGCGAAAACAATCCCGATGCCGGTCAAGGAAAGAGCAAAGTTTATGAAAACGCTCTATTACAATTTCGTCCGGACGGTCCATCGCCGGGTTGAGCAATTCGAAATTGTGCGACAGGATAACAAAAGCTTTCCGTCCGGACTCCAGCGACTGCCAGAGAAGGCCCTCCATCTCCTGATATGAACATGCAGTCAACTGGGCATGCCGCAATCCGCCCAAGCCCCCGTCAAAAACGGTCATCGGATATTCGTACACCCCTTCGCATTCGATAGGCTCCACCAGCGGCATTTCAGGACTAACATCGCTATCCTGTCCGAGCATGCTCGCGTTGTAACTGCTATCGAACGTAATGTGGTTTGCATTCAATGCGCGCAATGTATCCCGGTTGAAGCCAAAACCTCCCGCACGAAACGCGTTTACACGCGGCGCTCCTGCTGACTCGATCAACTGCACTCCTGCCTGTATCAGGATTGTTTGTTCTTCCAGTGAAAAATAGCGCAGATACTGTCTTTTGCGGCTCACATTGTCGAGCAATGGCTGGTTTGATTCATCTACCCATTCGGTATGGAGATGCAGCTGTATCTCATGACCTTCTTCCCGAATGAGGCCAAGAATTTCCACCAGCGGTTCAGTGCCAAACCGCGTCGAGAACAGGGGTTCAACAAAAAATACCCCGGTCAATCCGTAGTCCCGCAACTGGCGCAACTGGTACGGCAGGCCATAATCCCCTTTACGGGTAGGACCATAGATATATCTCCGGAACGCTCCCGGGAATTTGGCGTCGAGGTCCTCCCAGCCATTGCACCATACCTCGACGTCAACAGTAAGGAATACATCCAGCATCGGACCACTCGCGGAATTTAACAGCTATCGAATATCGAACAAGCAGACCAGGATGAGCCATCGGGCGAGAGAATAGGAACGCTTGCCTGTCACAGGGTTTCTCCTTCTGCCCCGATCTGCCCGCAAATCTCGGTTCCGCCAACCTGCTCACGCAAAATGAACCAGCCTCAGCCCTTCCCTGGAAGCGTGCACTTGCTCAGCATTAAGCACGTGGCGCAGAAACGATTCAAACATCAACAACGACCATAGGGAAGCGCTATAGTCGCGCCGCCCCGACTGGTGCTGGTCCAACATTTCTCTTAGAAATGCACGACTGAAGAACCCCGTATCCGCCAGAACGGGTCCGAGCAGCGCATCATTTATCCGCTGGCGCAGGGGGCCGCGAAACCAGCTTGCGAGCGGAACCGAGAATCCCATCTTGTCGCGATAAAGAATGTCGTCTGACAGGTAGGGTTCCAGAGCTTTCTTGAATACATATTTGCCTTCATGCCCGCGCAGTTTGATGGATGCGGGAAGCCCCGATATCCATTCGACCAGCTCGTGATCCAGCAGAGGCACGCGTACTTCCAGGGAATGCGCCATGCTTGCACGATCTACCTTGGTAAGAATATCCCCCACCAGGTATGTTTTCATATCCAGGTATTGAACACGGGAAAGAGGATCTGCCACCGGACATTTATCCGCATGCCTGCGCAGGATCTCCACTGCTCCATACCCCTGAAGCTCACGCTTGAAGGATTCGCTGAACAACCGGCGCCTCATGCCGTCTTTCATGATCGAAACACTGTGAAAATAGCCTTCCACGGAATCTCTCGCGAGAGCTTCAAGGGTGGATTTTGCACGCAAAACTTTCGGCGCCCAATCCGCTTTGGGATACAGGTTCCCGAGCAGGCCGAACAGGGGTTTGCGAAGCCCCAACGGCAGAGCGGATCGCATTCTCTCCTCATAGAGGTGCCAGCGGTAACGACGATAGCCCGCAAGATTTTCATCACCCCCATCCCCTGATAAAACAACAGTGACCCGCTTCCTGGCCAGTTGACAAACCCGGTAGGTAGGCATGGCCGAACTATCCGCGAAGGGCTCGTCATACAGTGAAGCCAACCGGTCTATCAGGTCAAAATCGTCCTGGTCAACCTGACCTACCTGATGATGCGTATGATAGTGGTCCGCCACCTTTTGCGCATATTGAGATTCGTTGAAAGCAGGATCGCCAAAAGAAATGGAGCAGGTATTGACGGGATCATTCATGAGACCCGCCATCATTGCCACCACCGCGCTCGAATCCACGCCCCCGGACAGAAAAGCCCCCAAGGGCACTTCGGTCATCAGATGTACGCTCACCGACTCACGCAGCCGAGCAATCAGCTCTTCCCGAGCTTCCTCCAGACTCAGGGGAGGATGCATCGTAAACGGAACATCCCAGTAGGATTGAGGCTGAGATACGGTTCTTGCCCGGCTGATCTTCAGAGTGTGCGCTGGTGGAAGCTTATATGCTTGCTTGAATATGGTTTTTGGTTCCGGCACATACCCATAGGCAAAATAATCTTCAATGGCATGAACGTCCATATCCCGGATAAAGCCAGGATGGGCAAGAATTCCCTTGAGTTCTGATGCAAAAACGAAGGTGCCATCATCAAGCAGGCTGTAGTAGAGCGGCTTGATGCCAAGCCGGTCTCGCGCGAGAAACAGGGTCTCCTGATTCCGGTCCCACAAGGCGAAGGCGAACATGCCGCGGAAGCGATTCACGCAGCGTTCACCCCACTCTTCCCAGGCATGAACAATGACCTCGGTATCACAATGTGTCCGGAAGGTGTGACCCCGGCTGGAAAGTTCTTTGGCAAGCATCTCGAAGTTATAGATTTCGCCGTTGAAAACCACCACCACGCTACCATCTTCATTGAAAAGCGGCTGCTGGCCACTGGAAACATCCATAATCGAAAGACGGCGATGCCCAAAACCCAGCCCCGGTTCGATGTGAACTTCTCCTTCATCCGGACCGCGGTGTACCTGAACCTGATTCATTCCCAGAAGCAGTTGCCGGTCGATTGGCCTTTTGCCGCGAGTATCGAACAGACCCACAATTCCGCACATGTTATTTTTCCTTCCGCCTGTTATGCCCGACGTAACACTTTGTCATAGACTTCAAGATATCCGGACATCATGGCTTCTATACTGAACCTTGTCTCGACCTGCCTTCGGGCGGCGCGGCCGTGTTCTCCCAACAGCTCCGGATTTCTGTAATATTCCTGCATGGCTCCTGCCAGCGCAGTTGCCGATCCTGGCGGGACCAGCATTCCTGTCATGCCTTCCTCAACCAGTTCCGCATTTCCTCCCACCCGGCTCGCGACGACAGGCAAACCTGTCGACATAGCTTCGAGAATGGTATTGGAAATGCCCTCTCCGAGCGAAGGAAGCACAAACAGATCCATGCTGCGCATGAGCTCAGGGATATCGTCCCGTTCACCAGGAAACCAGGCAAGTCCTTCGACTCCCGCTTCACGTACCTTTTCAATACACCGCTGCCGGGTACTTCCCGCCCCGACAATCAATAACCGAAGCCTTTCGTGAGCAGCTGGCATTTCCTTCAGCAAAAGTAAAAATGCTTCTATCAGGCCGAGGTAATTCTTCACCTCTGCCATGCGTCCAACGCTGCCAATGACAAATGTATCTTCCCTGAAAAATCCCGCGACCGCTCCCTGAACCATATTGTTCTCCCAGCGTGTGCTTTTACGCGGATAAAAGCGTCGGCTGTCTACGCCATTGTAAATTTGATTGATGCGATGCGGCGCTGCCCGTACCGTATCGACAAGCCAGCTTTCGAGATCCCTGCTGACAGTAATGAAGTGGTCTACAAACGGACGAATGGCTTTTCTCAACAAATTATATTTGCAGTTTTTGCCATGCAGATCGAACATATCCCGCCCATGTTCGCCATGCACCCTTGCCCGTGCTCCCGCAAGGGCTGCAATCACCTGGCCTTCCATGGCGGCCAGATTACGCGTATGTACGATATCGGGCTTCAAGCGCCTGAGTGCCCTGAAAAGATCGATATAAAGCTTGAAATCGTGTCCATCGCGCTTGTTTAACGCGATAACCTCCACGTCCTCGCTGACAATCCTGCTCCTGAAGTCCGAATACCCCTTCAGGCAAACTATGGCATGCCGGTAGCGATCCGCCGGAATATGATTGATGAGATTGACCACGCCATTTTCCAGTCCTCCCACCCCCAGATGATAAATCACGTGAACAATGAGAGGGGGCTGCTTGACGTGTTCCGCCGGATTCAGGCGTAGCCGGTTGCTAGCGATTTGCTGCATTTCGAAGCGCACCCGTTATTGCGGGCGCAGTATCCGTAATAAAATCCTGGAGCACTGAGGCCGCTTCATCGACGCTATCTTCGTATCGTGTTGCCACGATGATCTCAACCGCATCGTCACCTCTCCCCAGCAGCTTGTTTCTAGCCAGCATAAGCTTGGCCCAATACGGATTTGCGGTTTCCTCACCCCCTATCCAATACCACCTCCATGCAAGCAGTGATATTGAAGGAGAGTGCAATCGGTTCTGTTTGACGATTTCTTCCTGCGAATCAAGGGAAATCGTACGCATATCTTCACCGGCGTCATGCCATTTTGATCCCTTTTCTGGCACAAGAACATTTTCGGAATTGATCAATTCAATACCCTGCTTCTGGTCACGGTAATAACTGATGTAAAGATCCACCGATCGTCCGTTATTCCGGTAATTTCCCAGGAACTGCGCAGTCGAACCCGTATATATTGGTTTCCAGTCTGAAAGGAGTTCGGGACTAGCTTGCCATTTGCCGGAGGCATCTAAGACATGGATTTCCACTTCTTCCGTACCGTAGGAAACCTTCCTTTCCAGCCACTCCGCGTATATCGGCCAGATGACGGCTATGGATAAAACCGCGCCCGCGGTGATTGTTGTCCTTAAAGTGGAATCGCCCTCTGGATTGCGGTTATTTCCCGTCGAGACCTGCGCTGTGAAGCGGGCGCTATCAAACCTGTTCTCATCTTCACGCCAGAAAGATCCGATCCAGAATAGTATCAACATCACAAAGCCAAAGAATATCCATCCGTAAATCAGGTGGTCGATGCCCACAGCGAGCTGCATATCGCTTAGGTGGCCGGTCATTACAATCAGATAGGCGCGGATACCGTTGGCAAGAATCGGCACGATCAGAGACAGGGCAATAAATATCAACCGACGGGTGAGGCTCCGATAGGTCAGGTATGCGTAGAGGGTTCCCAGCGTAAAGGATGCAATCAGGTAGCGCAGACCGCTGCAGGCTTCAACCACGGACCAGTTGCCGCTGGGAATGGTAAAAAAACTGCCTTCGCGATAGACAGGAATTCCTGTCACCTGAAGCGCTGTTACGGTAAAGTCCGCAGTAAAGTTTATCAGCGGCGGTATGAATGCGTCGCCAAAAGGTACGGCGAGCAGGAGGTAGGCTAATGGAAAGGCCAGTGCCCATGCTATCTGATTTCCCAGGATTGCCCAGACTGCGGCGGAAATCATCGCTATCACCATGAATTGCGTAAATACCTGGACACTCGCCAGTGTTCCCAGAAGCCAGCTGAAACCGAGAATCGCAAGCACGAAAAGAACTTTGGGGTTGGGGCGAGCAAAAAGGGTGCCGAGATGCTTGCGCTGCCCCCAGATCAGGTAAGCGCTGAACGGAAAGATCAGAAACCCATGAGCAAACGTATCCGATCTGCTCCAAATGGAAATCATGGACCAGGTGGTTTCATGATAAGCAATGAGAATCGCCACAATGACACCGAGCGCAAGCAGAGCGCCTGCTTTCGACCCCTCATGCTCCAGTGTCAATGAGGGTCCGGGGGCGACATCTTGGCGGACTGGGGTATTCATATGCATCGTTCCACTCGAAATTCTCTCGGGCAATAGTAGTACAAGGAATTCTGCCTAAACTGCCTGAGGTTGTGACAGGAGTCTGTCGATACGTCCCAAGCCGTTTTTCCAGCTGTAGTCTTCCAGCACGCGCATCCTGGCAGCTCGACAAATTCCAGGATGCGCGCTGTTCTGGAGAAAGGAGATAACTCGACGGGCAAAGTCTTGTTCATCAAGAGCAACCACCAGTTCCTCCTCCCTTCGTGCGTGAATGCCTTCCGCAGCTGACGGAGAGGCTATCACGATTTTCTCCATGGCCATTGCCTCCAGGATCTTGTTTTGTATTCCACGCGCAATGCGCAATGGCGCGACCACCAGCGAGGCGTGCGCCAAATAGGGCCGCACATCGGGCACAGATCCTGTTACCCTGATGCCGGGAAATGCTGCGAGAGCCGCTACGGCACTGGACGGACGCGTCCCGACGATATAGAACTCGACTTCCGGCAGTTTCGCACGGATCGCCGGAAAAACAGATCGTGCAAACCAGGCGACTGCGTCAATATTGGCCCGATAATCCATTGCGCCAGTAAAAACAAGAATGTGCTTCCCCTGAGGATAAGGATTGAGATAGATATTTTGCGGCGAGAAATAATTGGCATCGACGCCATTATTGAAATGGGTCACTTTTGCCGCAGCTTCGGGTAGCAATTGATGGAACAGGCCCGCTTCTGTCTCGGAGACGAAAGTGGCGCTGTCGAACGTGCGTGCGACCTCTTTTTCATAGCCCAGCAGCAGTCGGGATTCTCTTCGGTACATCCAGTTCATCGGCCAGCCTGCTGACCTCGAATATTGCATCCACTTGTCCGAATCGATATCGACAAAATCGATAATCCGGCGGATATGGCTAACACGGCTTACATATTGCGCCATTCCGGAAGAAAAGATCAGGATATTCTCAATGGGTCTCGTGTCAAGGACGCGATTTACCCATGCTTGCAACCTCGAATTCCAATAGTAGGGAAGAGTAAGGGGTTTCCTGCAAAGCAGTCCTGAGAGGCTTCGCACCCTGGCCATCCCTGGATGAAGATTGACGAAACAGGTTTCCCCGCAGAGGTTTCTTACTTTCTCGATATATTTCCGGTCTCCTTCATCATCGATAAAGGTACCGAGATGGACGCGATGGTGTTGTGCCAGGTGTTCCAGCAGATGATAGGACCGGATCTTGTCTCCCTTATTCGGGGGATAAGGAATTCGATGAACCAGATAAAGCAATTCCCGCATGAATCTAGCCCAGATTTCTTACGATGTGCGGACCAATGAGGTTTGCCAGCCCCAGTGGCAGTTTCTGCCAGGCTTTGATGAAGAGCTGATACTTGGGATTGAGGGGATTATGATCCGGTACTTCCTTTGCCTGATAGAGTTGATACTCATAGTGCAAGGGCTGCGGTTCAAATCCCCAGTTCTTCTTGAAATCGAAAGAGCCTGATCCGCGTTTGCTGCGGCCGAAATCAAAAACCTTGTACCCCTTTTCGCACGCTCGGCGCATCAGTTCCCAATACATGAAATCATTTCCCGCCACCTCGCGCGCTTCCCCGGTACCGCCTCCATAGTAGGGCAAGACTTCGTCCCGAAAATAAAAGCTCATCACCGCGGAGATGGTGCGGTTATCCTTTACGATTATCATCAGTTCGCAATCTTCCGCAAACACTTCTTTGAGCAGACGGAAATACTTCCTCGAAAAAACCGGGGTACCAAGGCGATGCACGCTGGTCGAATAAGCTGAAAAAAAGCGTTCTATATCCTGATCAACGACACTTTCCAGTTCTGCCTTGATACCTTTTCGCACCATTGCCCGCTGCTTGCGTGGAATGGCGCTCATGTTCTGTTCAACTTCGGACGCTATCTCCTTGCGAAAGGTGACATAAAGGTCCTTTCCATGCCAGTCAGGGTGATGTGGTTTCAGATTCCTGTATTCGAGATAGTCTACCTGCAACTCCTGGGCCAGCTTCTGGGCGGACTGGTCAAGCGCATACCGGGCAGCTTGCGAATTGGCAGCAATTCCCCCATATACGCAGAAGGGCAGAGAGCTCAGTGAATGACCAAACAAGCGGCTATTGATCTCCACCAGGGGAAGCACTCCCTGAATTTCCCCTCCGGATTCGGCGTAAAGGAACCAGGTTTTATGACCAAAAGCGCGTTCAATGACAGTTTGCCAACCTGCCCGGTGAAAGAAGGTCGCTTCCCGACAGCACGATACGAAATCATCCCATCGCTTAACTTTCCCCCCGGAAAGCAGGTTTACCGACAAAGCGTCAGTTGGGTGCGGAGACTCAAAATTCACATTTGCAACTGAATACGCTGGGGAACTCATGCATCTTCCAGAAAAATTCTATCCATCCGATCCCATCTGAAGTCGCGAACTAACGCTCTGAGCCGGTCTTCCATCCGATGGAGGTTGTGATAGTGGCGAAAGCGCGTTTTCATGCTAATCCCCTTCTGGCGTGGTTGCTGATGGTCTATTTCCCATGGATGGAAATAGAAGATTGCAGGACGCTCCTCGAAACGATTCAACCTCTGCAGAAACCAGCGGGAGACAGGGTAAGGCCATAACCGGAAGTAGCCTCCGCCACCCGCTGGGAGATTTCTCTGGAACACTCGTATCGTTGTAATCGGGATTTCCAGCAGCATGTTGCTGCGGGGGTAATAGGCGAACCGCGGAGCATCGGGAACTCCATAGTGATCATGGCGGATCGGATAGATGCTGGAACTGTAACGGTAGCCCGCATCTCCGAGCAGATCCAGAGCCCATTCATTCTGACGTCCTATGGAGAAACTCGGCGCCCGATAACCGAGTACGGGTTGCCCGGCAATATCTTCCAGGAGTGCCTTGCTGCGGACGATATCCTCTCTGAATTCGTCAGCGTCCAGCTCCCAAACCCGCTGATGACCCCACCCGTGACTCGCAACCTCATGGCCCTCTGCAACCAGCCGCCTCACCATAGCGGGATAACGCTCCGCAATCCAGCCCAGGGTAAAGAACGTTGCTTTTACCCCTCTCTCGTCCAGCAATGAAAGAATGCGATCGATATTATTTTCTACACGGCAGGAGATGGAATTCCATGAATCTCTCGGAATATGAGCTGCAAAGGCGGAAACCTGGAAATAATCCTCCACGTCGATCGTCATTGCATTTCGAATGAGGTCAGGATTCATTTGAAAAATCTCGTATAACTCGAATAGCAATAACTGTGCCGAACGCGCCGCATCCTCGTAATCTCGCCCTCATGCTCATCGGCATTTCTTGATCGACTATGTTGGATCGTGCATAGGGGGCGCATAGGGCAGATGTGCCTCTAGCGGAGCCGCTTGTTCACGTCAGCCAGCGAGAGTACCTGTTTGAGCAGGCCCATCAGGGAAACAACAGTTTCCTCCAGCTTGGCAACCCGGTTGCTCATCTCCTCGAGGTCGGTAACGAACTGCTCTTCCTTCAAGGAGGAAGTTTTATCTCCCGAGAATGGTTCGGTCTCGACTTCAACCGCATCAAACTCCTGCTGGATATCCCGGATCACCTCGTTCACTTCAGATACTCCGAAATGCTGCAGCTTTTCGAGATAGCCCATCAACAGGAGGCGATCGCACAACGCATTGATCCTCCTTGGAATACCCCCGGTATAGTGATATATGGCGTCAAAAGCATCCTCATCAAACCCGGGATTTCCGCTCCAGCCCACAGTCTTCAATCTGTGCTCAATATAGGATTTCGTTTCCGCCAGGTCCATGGGGCCAAGGTGATAGGTTGCAGTGATTCTTTGCCGTAACTGCCGCATATCATTACCAAGGAGGGTTTTCCTGAACTCTGGCTGCCCGAGAAGAAATGTTTGCAACAGAGACTTGTTATCTCCCTGAAAATTGGAAAGCATCCTCAGTTCTTCCACAGTATGGGGGGAGAGATTTTGCGCCTCGTCCACCACTAAAAGCGCGCGCTTACCCTGCTGCTCGCACTGTCGAAAGAATTTTTCGAGTGCGATGAGCACAGGTGTCTTCCCCGGGTTCCCCTGCGTCAACGGCAACCCAAACGCCGCCGCGACCATCCTCAATGTGTCATCAGAATCCAGGCTGGTATTGACAATTTGAGCAGCAACGATCTTTTCCGGCTCCAGTTGTCGAAACAGATTACGGACCAGCGTGGTTTTCCCCGCGCCCACTTCTCCCGTAACGACAATGAATCCCTCCGCTTGCGCCAACCCATATTCAAGGTAGGCCATTGCGCGGTTATGTCCTTTGCTGCCGAAAAAGAAATTTGGATCCGGACTCAGCTGAAATGGCTTGGCTTTGAAGCCATAGAATGATGTATACACTTCTTATTCTATTCTGCTAGAAACTCATGTTCACAGAGGCTATTACTGCATTCTCACGATAATGTCCTGCCTGATTGGAATCTCTCTCATTGCGCCGGTATTCAATCGCGCCATTCAAATTGGGCAATATCTGTGGAAATTGTCTCGACACCCCCACTCGGACAAGTCGGAGGTCGTCTTCTCTACCCGTACCAAGAAAACTGAATCGCGTGTATGCGAAACTGAGATTAGCTCTTGTAAGCTGGGAAAACCTGTAACTCCATAGCGCATTTCCTCCAGTTTGGCGCGTGTGCCTCAGTAAGGCTGCATTTGCTGCTCCGATCAAGTCGGTGTCTACATCATCTGGTGAGTAGGCCTGACGTGTCATATCGAACCCCGTCAACACAAGTGTATTTCTGACCCCATTCAAGGCAACAGACGCCTGCAGCCGTTTCTGCAGAAAGAGCCGGTTTGTAAAAAAATTGGTAGGACTTAGAAAAGAACCAGAGAAATTGGGACCTAGTAAGATGTCGGTATTTTGTTGAATAGTTTCCGGAGGAAGATTGGGAAATTGCGCTCCAATCAGCTGGTTTAGCGAGTCCGTAATGCCCGTGCCACCAAGCATGGACTGCTGGTTGAAGGTAGTAATATCTTGGGTATAGCTGAAATTCCATGTTGTGAGGCGGGTCCGATGGCGGGCTTGGGCAAAATAAGTATCTCCGAAGAATCTTTTTCCGGCGTTCGCCACTATGTTTGTTCTTTCGCTTGGCATCCATTCAAAACCTGCCGTCCAGGTAGGGCTGGAAGGACTTCCCCGGATTGATAGAAAACTGTTCCTTTCGTAACCACCTGTCGCTGTCAGCCCGAACCTTGGGGTAAACATGTAACGAAGACTGCCGATAGAACGCTCCAGTTCTACTGTTCGACCCGTTTGGTCGAAATGAATCATGGTGTTACTGTAGCTCAAACCCCAGTGAAACTTGCCGAAATCGGTGCCGCTATTCACGCGAGCAGAAAAGCTGTCGGCCTGGCTGTTTCGAAGCAAGTTTGCGTTTGAACTGACTATGTTGTGGGCATAGCGTAATTCAGTTGAAGCAAAATTCTTGAAACGGTGGCGGATGTAGGGACTGACATTAAATGTTCTGACATCAGCCCTGTTGCCTGTGACATTCACATTATCGATTGCCTGAGGACCGGACAACGAGATATTCTGCTGGGAGATTGCGGCCATCCCATCCACGAAAAAAAAATCTTCCATCAGCTCGGCAGTTCCCCTGGCATTCAACTGATGCCTGATCCTCGTCAGATTGGAGTGTTCCGCATAGATGAGGTTGTTCATCGTATAATTTGTATTCAGCTTGAATCGCGGCCCTATGCCGGTCAGTAAAATACCTGGATTAATTTGAGTGATAAAATCACTCCCCCCCGAGCCCAATCTCAGATTATCAGTATAGGTTTCTCTCAAGCTCATACGGGGAACAACAGTCCATTCCGCCGCACAGGAAGATGGCAGAAAAGAAGAAAATAGCAGCAGAGCCAAGGCCGTCGAGAGAGCGAACTGGAATAATGAGTCCCCCGAACGCTTAATCTCAGGCACTTTCATGGTAATAGTAGCCGTAGTATTCGCCGCCAGAGAATATTCTAGTCTTGTTGTAGATCAGGTTCACGACGTCACACGACTCAATTTGTCGCAGTGTTTCTCTGACGGCCTGCTGAGAGGTGGTTTCCGCCTCGACTACCAGGACAATCTGCCCCATCTGGGTTGCCAGTACACGCGCCTCGCTTGTCAGCAATAAGGGCGGGGAATCAAAAATAACGACACGATCAGCATAACGCTCTGCAAGCTCCTTCAATAACTCACCCATATTCCGACTCGCGAGAAGTTCTGTGGAGTGTGAATGCCGCCTTCCTGCGGTAAGGAGCGTGAGTTTCTCGATATCAGTCTTGATCAGGACATCCGACAGGCTAAGATCTTCATCCACGAGAATATCCAGCAAGCCCCTTTCTGTTCCTACACCCAGGATTTTTGGGATCGAGGGCCGCGCAACGTCCGCGTCAACCAGCAAAACTGTGCGGTCCATTTCCATCGCAATGCTCATTGCGAGGTTGACAGTGCAAAAACTTTTTCCTTCGCCAGCAAGTGCGCTGGTAACCATGATGAGATTGCCATTCTTGATCATGCCCGGCCCTTTATTGAAGGCATTGGTCAGCAACGGCCGCTTGATCACGCGAAACTGCTCCGCTATTTGGGTTCTTCCCTGATCGGGGGTGACGATACCATACTGACGCATTTTGACCAGGTCAAGGTTTACCCGATTTTGTGTGATAAACGTATTTGGTGGAACTTTTTGTTCAACCTCTTTTGTCTCGGTAACACCGCTACTGAGCTTCTGATCAGGATTTACCGAAACCGATGGAGGTACTTGTGCGCTCGCCAGTACCCCTTTTTCCAATTTGCCTACAGCCTTTTCAATTATGCTCACATGCTCTCCCGTTCTGTTCCGAGATCCCCTGCGCTCTGGTTTTATAGAATTACTGCACCTAACCGGGGAATTGTGACAGGAATGGTGGTTAAAGAGATATTAATTAAATGATTCTGCCACACTGCTGAATTCTGGAATTGATTCAGTCGCCGGCCTGAAGTATTAATGAAAAAAATTGGGCTGGAGCCATACAAACTTCATCAAAATAGATTTTAAGGCAACAATCAGAGATATGAGGACCTTGCGCCGGAACAGGTTTCCGTCATCAAAACTTCCAGCACCGACTCGATGGCTTTCAGAGTACGAATCACGCCATCTTCAGCATAAGAGCCCCGTACAAGCCTAACAGGGAGAGCAGGGATAACCCGAACGCATAGAGACGCTTTCTGCGCTTTACCTTTTCCGCATCTGTCCAGATCATCGGAATTGAACCCAGTATCGGCTTGCCCGAAATTTCCCGCAGACTGATCTGGCTGTGGAAGGTGGGCCGAACCTGACTGATAACGAAGGCTATACCAATCCCTGCGAGCAAAGAGCCGAGGAAAACAATGGAAAAAAATTTCCCACGGTCCGGGCCAACGGGTCTATCAGAAACTGTCGGGGGATCAATGACACGGAATGACACCAGATCTGTGGTGGAACCCAGATCTCCCGAGATTTTGGCCGATTCCCGCCGCTCAAGAAGTTTCTCGTAATTCGCCTTGTTTACCTGGTAATCGCGGTTGAGCTGGGCAAGCTCGGCTTCAACCTGTGGCACAGCGTTGCTCAAGGACTTCAGGCGCTCGTAGCGGGCAGTGTACTCTTCTACCCGAGCGTTCATGGATGCTACGTCGGCTTCCGCATCCGCCAGCGCTACATTGAGTTGCTGCAGCATCGGGCTATAGTTTCTGCCCGGATCCGAGCTATTCCTCGTCAGCTTAGACTCTTCGATCTTGCGCTCCTCAAGCTGGGCAATGAGGCGTTTCGCTGCAATAATATCCGGGTGCAACTCTGTATAGTTCATTCTGAGCGCATCAAGGTTCTTGCTCAACGCTTGGATTCGAGAATCGAGTTCCACATTAACTATCGATGAGGCTGCCCCCTCCTCCCCCTGATCCACGAGGAGAACCGGTTCATCACCCGTGATCTGACGTTTGATCGCGTCCCTCGCCTGCTGCGCCTCGCGCAGTTCCAGCTTGGTTTTATTGAGATCTTCTATCGCCTGGGACAGTTGTGAATAATAATCGTTGCCTTGTTGCGGCATCATTCCGATGTTCTTCTGTTTGAATGCCTTGAGATTATTTTCCCCTGTAATCAACTTCTCCTCATAAGATTTAATCTGCTCATCAATGAAGCGAATAGCCGATGAAGAATCCTGGGTCTTGTTTCCAAGCCCTCCTTCAACAAAAAGCGTCAGTAAAGATTGGACAATGTCTTTGGCAAGTTTAGGGTTCTGATTACTGTAGGCAATAGTAAAAAGATTATCTCGCCCCGTGGTCCCCAGCTTGATCTTATCCATGAGCTCCTTCACGAGCCTGTCCTGATCCTTGCTGTCTTTTGTCTTGATATCGAGATCCACCATGCGAATGACTCTTTCCACGTTCGGGCGACTGATCAGAGTACGGCTCATGATGGAAACTTGCTGCTGCAGATCAGGCGACACTGTCATGCCCTGCAACAGGGGCTTCAACACATTTTGCGTGTCGACATAGATTCTGGCGGAAGCCTGGTAATCATCGGGGAGTTTATAGACAATGATCCAACCGGCGACTGCGACGGTCCAGGCTACAGCCACAGCGATCCAGCGATACTTCCATACCCCTTTCAGATAAACCAGCAGCTGGGTTGTCAACTCCTCCATATTGTCAAACGGTCCTTAGAAATGCGGTCAATGATGGGGAGGGTGAACGCACTCCCGTTGTCTTGGAATAGTTTCTAACCAGGATTCTCGTTATCCCGGGTATTACGTCTCGCTGCTTCATGGAGTGGTGAAAAATAGATGGAGAGCTTATCGAATAGGGCGGATGTCTTGTCTCATGGTAGCCGAGGGAGGAATAGAAGTCCGGGTGGAATAAGACGCTATTTCTATCCCTGTTCCTGGAATGATTTTTTTCATTTCAACTTATCCGGTAATGAAAACCTTATACCTTATCGGAATGCCGTTACAGGAGGATTAAGTCGTCACAGTGGAATTTCACAGATCAGAAATAACTTTCCGGTATGACAAGTACATCTCCCTGCTTCATGGGTACGTTGGCCGTCACATCCCCATCCCGGATCAGATCGTCCAACCGCACGCTGAACTGATGCTGCTTCCCGTCCACGTTACGTACTATCCTGGCGCGATTACCTGCGGCAAAGTCAGTAATACCACCTACCGCAATCAGGACATCCATCAGCGTCATTTCCTCCCGATAGGGCAATGCCTGAGGCTCGGCTGCTTCCCCTATCACCCGGATCTGCTCGGAGTATGGGCCTATAAATTCTGTCACCACAACGGTGACGACCGGCTGCTGGATGTACTTCGACAATGCCTCCTCGATATCTCGCGCAAGCTGCGTCGAGGTCTTTCCGCTTGCCGGCAGATCCTCTACCAGGGGGGTGGTAATCTTGCCATCGGGTCGAACGGGCACTGCCATGGAAACTTCAGGGTTACGCCAGACAATGATATCGACATTATCTCCCGGACCGATCAGGTAATCGTGTGCAATGGGTTTCTCATCTGGATTCAGGGATGGATATGTTTTGCAACCCCCAAGGGAAAAAAGGGGAAGTACAACAGCAAAACAAGAGAACCATGTCACGGTACGGATACGAAGGGCGTTCACTGAATTTCCTTTTTTGTTGATTAGAAAATGCCTGAGTCGGAGAGGATTATTGACCTTAATGTAAAATAAAGATGCTATAAGTCAATACACCTGTCAAGACAGTATTCATGTGCCCGCAAACAGCAATATAACTCTGCATCGTACCGTATTTCAGCAAGGCCGGGGTTTGGAAGAATACCCGCAATATCGGTGGCCGACGACCCAAGCTTCTCGATTCAGCCGTTGCAACATTCCTCCGGTTCATCCATACGCTCGAACATGTCGCGCATTCTATCAACTTGAGGAGCGGGAGCGAATTGGACTTTAGTACACCCTTACGGCACAGTATGTTAAGTTCCGTACAAAACGCAAATTATTTTTTCGGGATCGACGCATCTTCGATAAAAAGCGACAGAGGGCGCTCCTGCTGATGCAACGCCCAGCGTACGTGTTCGCGTATCAGAGACGAAGCGTCATCCAGGCGCGCCCGCAATGCCTGAATGACAGGCTGGGAGAATGGCGCATTCCCCAGGCCGACAGCCAGGTTACGCAGCCATTGCTCATGTCCGATGCGCCGAATCGGACTTCCGGCAAGCCGTGCCTCAAACTCCTCTCTGCTCCACTCGAACAATTCGATCAGAGACGCGCTATCCAGGCCGTTTCGCACGGAAAAATCATCTTCATTGGTAATTGCCGCAAATTTATTCCAGGGGCAGACGAGCTGGCAATCATCGCAACCATATACCCGATTACCGATCAAAGGCCGCAAGGGTTCGGGAATACTGCCCTTATGTTCGATAGTAAGATAAGAAATGCAACGTCGCGCATCCACTCGATAGGGCGCCATGATCGCTTGCGTCGGGCAGATATCGATGCACCTCGTGCAACTCCCGCAGTAATTGCCTATGGGGTTGTCCAGGGGCAGTGGCAGATCCGTAAACAATTCGCCCAGAAAGAACAGGGATCCCGCGTCACGGGAAAGCAGCAGAGTATGCTTTCCGCGCCAGCCAAGGCCCGATTTTTGCGCCCATTCAACTTCCATTACCGGCGCGCTGTCGCTGAATACACGGTAATTCAGGTGTCCTGTTTCCGCTTCGATTTTTTCCGCAAGTTTTTGCAAGCGTCCGCGCAGTACCTTATGGTAATCCCGACCCAGAGCATAGCGCGATATGAACGCGCTAGTGCCATCCTGGATGACCTGCCAGCTGTCCTTTGCGACCGGTGTATAATTCATGCGCACGGAGATCACTCGCAGCGTCCCGGGAACGAGTTCGGCAGGACGAGTACGCCGGGTGCCGTGCCGTGCCATATAATCCATCTCCCCGTGACAACCCTGGTCCAGCCATTCGAACAGGCCTGTCTCCGCCTGCCTCATGTCCGCACTTGCATCGGCAATGGAAACCTTCTGAAAACCGAGCTTCTTCCCCCATTCCTTGATGAATCTGGCGAGTTGCGGAAGATCGACAGTAGAGTCAGGAAGATCTTGCAAAGGTTCCGGGGATAGTTCGGTGGATGAGTCTTTACGCATATTCATATCCTGCCGGGCTCTGATATTCACATCATACCGGCTCTGCCGCCATTCATCACCTTGATAGCCCTTCACCAGACCTGCCATCTCGCCGATGAAACCGCTACCCTGGCACTCGGAACTGCAATAGCTCCGGCATTGCGCCCGGGCCTTGTTGTATTCCTGCAAGGCGAACTGGGAGCAGGCAAAACTACATTTATGCGCGGCATATTACGCGGGCTTGGTTATCTTGGAAAAGTGAAAAGTCCCACCTATAATTTGATTGAACTTTATAAAATTTCTAGGTTATACTTGTATCATTTTGATTTCTATCGTTTCAATAACCCCAATGAATGGGAAGAAGCGGGCTTTCGGGATTACTTCAATGCAGACTCGATCTGTCTCGTGGAATGGCCGGAAAAGGCAGACGGACTATTGCCCCAAGCCGATTTGAAATTTATATTCAAGGTTACAGAAGGGGGGCGTGATGTTGAAATTCAGGCGGACACGGAGGCCGGCAAACTGTGCGTGAAACGATGGCAAATCTCATCGAGGAACAATACGCTGCGTTGAAGGGGTGGCGCCCACAGCCTGCTCCTTCAGTCTCACAACCCTTGAACTCAATCCGTTTCTCCTCTATTCGAAACCGCCTGGCAGCTGGGGCATGCCTGTCAATCACGGCGCTCCTGTTATCGTCATCTGCCAGCTCTGTCTGTGCTGAAGAAAAGATACGCATCAGTTCCGCCCGTATCTGGCCATCCGAGGAATACACCCGTCTTACGCTTGAATCCGCTTCCGCCATTCGCTACACCCTCACTACGGTAAAAGATCCGGATCGCGTCGTCGTTGACCTTGAGGATGTCTCACTGACACCGGAACTGAAAAAGCTGATAGACAAGATAGATCCCGCGGACCCCCACATTCACGCCGTGCGCTTCGGCCGCTTCAAACCAGACATATTGCGGCTGGTACTTGACCTGAAAACCGAAGTCGAACCGCAGGCATTTGTCATTCAACCCGTTGGAACCTACGGACATCGACTTGTCCTGGACATCTACCCTGCTATCCCCCCTGATCCGCTGATGGCCTTTCTGAACAACAAGGACAAAGCAGGATACATACTGCGGGACGAGCCAAACATTGGCAGCAATGTCAGTTCAAGGACCGAAATCGAGACTGCACGGAGCAGTGAAGCGGCAAGAAAAAACACGCCGGAAATGATCCGTCTCGCCACTGTCGTTATTGATCCCGGGCATGGTGGGGAGGATCCGGGCGCAATAAGCCGACGCGGTACCAGGGAGAAGAACATCACTCTGGCCATCGCCAGGAAGCTGAAAGAAAAGATAGACAGGGAGCCGAATATGCGGGCGGCCCTCACCCGTGATGGAGATTATTATATTTCACTGTCGCAGCGGCTGGTAAAAGCCCGCAAACTGAATGCGGATTTATTCGTATCGGTGCACGCGGATGCTTTTAACAAACCGCATGCCCGTGGCTCGTCGGTGTTTGCTCTTTCAGAACGGGGCGCCACTTCGGCGGCTGCGGGATGGCTGGCAAAAAAAGAAAACGAGGCAGACCTGGTCGGCGGCGTCAACCTCAATATCCAAGACCCCATTCTCAAGCAGACTTTGCTGGATCTGTCCCAGACAGCAACGATCAATGACAGTCTCAAACTCGGCAAAGCAGTCCTCTCCAAGATAGGCAACATCAACCATCTGCACAAGGCGGAAGTCGAACAGGCAGGCTTTGCCGTCCTCAAGTCTCCCGACATTCCCTCGATCCTGGTCGAGACGGCATTCATCAGCAACCCGGATGAGGAAAGGAAGCTGAGAGACCATGGCTATCAGGACAAGCTCGCCTCCGCTATACTCGCGGGTATCAAACGCTACTTCGCCGACAATCCTCCCCTCTCGCGTTCGACACTGGTTTCCCTCGATTAGGCTCCGCTTTTTCTTTCCGGAGGGGCTTTCTGCAGCCTCTCCTGCCGCTGCCTGCGCCGCTTCTTGCTTCTGGCTCATGATCACGATTTGATTGTCCAGAATGTGGGTCAGGTGATGCAGTGTTCCGCAGTCCGAACTATTCTGCCAGGAGTTAAAGCTGAATGATTGAAAATAATGGAAAATAAAACGGCAATTCCAGAAGCAGCAGATCATTTAGCAGATCATTTGGGAACGTCTTCTATGGTTCCCAAATGAAACCCGAGTTGCCCGCGACGCCGTTCCTCGAAATAACGGTTCAGCGGTTCGCGTATCACGCGGAATGCGAGTGTGTCCCAGGGAATTTCCGCCTCCTGAAAAAGTTTGACGTCGAGACTCTCGACTCCTGGTTTGAAGTCAAGATCCAGGAGTCGCGCCCGAAACAGCACGTGCACCTGGTTGATATGCGGCAAGCTATAAATCGAATATAGTTCGCCCATCTCCACCCGCGCGTTTGCCTCTTCCCGAGTCTCACGCTCGGCTCCCTGAACCAGCGACTCGGAATTTTCCATGAAGCCGCCGGGCAATGTCCATAAGCCGTGCCGCGGTTCAATCGCGCGCCGGCAGAGCAGTATCTTATCCTCCCATTCCGGAATACAACCCACCACAATCTTCGGGTTCTCGTAGTGAATAATACTGCAAGTGGAACAAACATGACGCGGCAGCGTGTCGCCTTCAGGGATACGCAATTGCACAGGCATGCCACAGTTACTGCAGTATTTCATCAACGCTGATTTTAGCTAACCTGTTCAGGAAAACGTTATTTTCAAAGGACAATTTTGCATCTGAACGGGGTAAAGATGCAATCCATTGCAGAATATATCTGCTTCCTTCCGCACCTGCCCGCATTATCCTTACATTAATCCCTCGCATCTTTTCTGAATGGGACGCTATCCTCCAGAGCTTGGATGTAGCGATCAATGTCCCGCGTTTCCCGCTCCAGGTAACTTCCTATTGCAGCAGCAAATTCAGGATGAGCCAGCCAATGGGCCGACCAGGTTCGCACCGGCAGGAATCCGCGGGCAAGCTTATGCTCGCCCTGCGCGCCGCCCTCAAATAAAGAGAGGCCATTTATGATGCAGTACTGGATGGCTTGATAATAGCAGGTTTCGAAATGCAGTCCCGGCACGAATTCCCTCGCGCCCCAGTAACGTCCATACAACGTGTGCGAGTTATGGATATTGAAAGCAACGCCGATCGGCTGTCTGTTTTGCAGCGCCAGAATCAACAGGATGTTTTCCGGCATGCTTTTGCCGAGCCGGATGAAGAATTCCAGATTCAGGTAGGGTCTGGAGTGGTGCTCGCGGTATGTATTGTTGTAGCAATCGATAAAGAAGTTCCAGCGCTCCTCGTCCACATCATTTCCTGACAGCCATTCGAAGTGGATACCCAGGTCCTGTACCTTGCGCCGTTCCTGCCGGATCTTCTTGCGTTTGCTGTAACTCATTCCTTCCAGAAAATCCTCGAAATTTTCATAACCTCCTCCCGGCCGGTTCTTCCAGTGAAACTGGACGCCGCATCGCAACATCATCCCTGCTCTCTCCATTTCCCGCGCCTCATGCTCCAGGGGAAACAGGCAATGTAACGACGACATGCCTGCGCCGGCGTTTCCGTTTCGCGCCATCGCAAGAGCGGCTGAAACGAGCAATGCGCGCTGTTCGGAAGTCTGAGCAAGCAACCGCTTTCCGCTGACGGGACTAAACGGTATGGCACTCAGGAGCTTGGGGTAATAATCATATCCGGCGCGTTCATAAGCGTTTGCCCACGCCCAGTCGAACACATACTCTCCATAGGAGTGGTTCTTGAGATACAGTGGCATCGCACCCTGCAAAATGCCTCCCTCCCAGAGAGTAATAAACCGGGGTAACCATCCCGTTCTTTTTGAAGCGCATCCAGCTTCATGCAACGCTGAAAAAAATTCATGCCGCAGGAACGGGTCATCGCCCGCCAGTGCATTCCATGCGGGAATAGATATATGCTCGAGAGAATCCGTTACTTTTATTTCCAATTTGCCAATTCCGGGCCGCTTTTCCCGGGTGGGACACGTGCCCGGAGCTCGTTCTGGTATCATGTAAGCATAAAGACAGAACAGCTCAATTGACCGTCCAAATGAAGCTCGCCATTGCTCAGATCAATTGTACAGTCGGCGACCTTAGCGGCAATACCCGAAAGATCCTCGATTATGCCAATCAGGCAAAAAATGCGGGAGCCAGACTGGTCGTAACCCCCGAACTCGCCTTGTCCGGATATCCCCCCGAGGACCTGTTATTGCGCGACGGCTTCCGGCATGCATGCCAGAAGGCGCTTACAGAGTTGGCTGGCAGGATAAGCGATGTCACCGTTGTAGTCGGACATCCCCATCTCGCCGCGGATAAACTGTACAACGCTGCGTCGGTAATATGCAACGGTAAAATCATCGCTACGTACCTGAAGAATCTTTTGCCCAACGATACCGTGTTCGATGAGCGACGTTACTTCGAACCCGGCTCGCACCCCTGCGTGTTCGAGCTGGATGGAATCAGATTCGGCATCAGCATTTGCCAGGACATCTGGCAGGAAGGTCCGGCTACACGTGCAAGAGAAGCTGGTGCGGAAGCGCTGCTGGTGCTGAATGCTTCCCCTTATCACATGAACAAACAGGCATTGCGCTACGATCTGGTTCGGAAACGCATCGATGAAACGGGACTCTCGATTGTATATGCCAATCTTATCGGGGGCCAGGATGAACTGATATTCGATGGTGCATCTTTCGCCATGAACGCCAGAGGCGACGTGACTCATCAGTTCGATGCGCTCGTGGAAACACTCGGGGTGCTCGAATTGAAGGGAGCCGCGCCCGTAACAACAGAAATCGCACCGCTTGAAAGTCTGGAAGCGAACGTTTATAAAGCGCTTTGTCTCGGAGTAAAGGACTACATAGGAAAAAACCGTATTCCTGGCGTATTGCTGGGACTATCAGGCGGCGTGGATTCGGCACTCACCATGACGATTGCAGTGGACGCACTGGGTGTGGACAAAGTAAAAGCAGTGATGATGCCCTCACAGTTCACCACCGACATAAGCTTGCTGGACGCCCGCGCTATGGTGCAAACATTGGGAGTGGGCTATACCGAGCTTCCCATCGAACCGGTATTTGGAGAATTCAAGGATACGCTTGCCAGAGAGTTTGCCGCATTGCCCCAGTCTGGTGTCCCGGACCTTACCGAGGAAAATCTGCAAGCCCGGATACGCGGAACTTTGCTGATGGCACTATCCAATAAATCCGGCTCCATCGTACTCGTCACGGGCAATAAATCCGAAACGGCGGTGGGCTACTCCACTCTATACGGAGATATGGCAGGTGGCTTTGCCGTCTTGAAAGATGTCACCAAAACGATGGTATACAGGTTATGCCAGTACCGTAACAGGTCTGGAAAAGTGATTCCGGACCGCGTTCTCAACCGCGCCCCTTCAGCGGAATTGCGTCCAGATCAGACTGACCAAGATAGCCTTCCGCCTTATGCAGTTCTGGATGCTATTCTGGAAGAATACGTGGAACATGATACAGCGCTTGAGGAAATTCTACGCATGGGCTATGACGAAAGGGATGTACGTCGCGTCATACATCTGATCCGGCTGAATGAATACAAGCGGCGGCAGTCTCCGCCTGGCATTCGCGTGACCTCCCGCGGATTCGGCAAGGACTGGCGTTATCCCATAACAGCGCGATATCAGGACCAGTTTTAGGAACGGTCTGGAAGAAGTGCGCAAAAGACATGTCAGCGGATTAAAATGGCGGTATGCGGCGGACACGGAAGCCGCGAAGAAAAGGCCTCTTATGGCTTTATGATCAACATGATGAATAAAAGGAATGCTTCATGAAAAAAATCGAGGCTATCATCAAACCTTTCAAACTGGACGAGGTATGCGAAGCGCTCAATGAAATCGGGATAAGCGGACTGACAGTTACCGAAGTGAAAGGATTTGGAAGGCAAAAAGGCCATACCGAGCTATACCGGGGTGCAGAATATGTAGTGGATTTTCTGCCCAAAATAAAGATCGAAATTGTAGTGCTCGCGAAACAGGTTGACAGCGTTATTGAGACCATTATCAGTAGCGCGCGCACCGGAAAAATCGGCGATGGCAAGATTTTTGTCACTGATATCGAACAAGTCGTAAGAATACGCACGGGCGAAACGGACGAAACCGCCGTCTAGACTCTCTGCTCATGATGGTTCGCTTGAAGATCGAGAGTGGCCCGCTGGTGCAGCGAACCGGGATGACAAACGACTGATTCTATACTCAGCAAGAGAGAAATCGGCGGTCACATAGCTGAAACCAGCATAAGCCAGTCCCATTCATCCAGAGGATTGAATCTGCCCTTGCACTCTCCCTGATTCCTGCCCCCGCCCGCTCCTGCTCCTTCCATTGCGTCCCGGTATACTTCGCCCTCGCCCCTGTCACGTGGAACTTCACGTGGGAAGCAGTATCTTACCGACCATGAAATTGCGCCACATAATGTTTTTTTTGCCGGCACTATTCACGGTGAATGTCCATGCCGAAGGTCTGCCTGACCTTGGCGATGTATCTCAAGTATCCATATCTCCAAGAGAAGAACGGGAGCTCGGGCTGAAAATAATGTCCGAGATCCGTTCGGACCCCAGCTACCTGAACGACGCGGAAATTGACGGCTACCTCACCCATCTCGGTAGTCGTCTGATTTCAGGCTCCCGTGAGGCGCGTCCCGAGCAGGAGTTCGAGTTTTTTGCCCTCCAGGATCCGGCTCTCAATGCATTTGCATTACCGGGAGGTTTCATGGGATTCAATAGCGGCCTGATTCTCGCAGCGCAGTCGGAGTCCGAGTTGGCAGGAGTGATGGCACACGAAATCGCGCATGTCACGCAAAAGCACCTGGCACGCATGATCGCCGGGCAGAAGTACAGCATGCTGACTTCTCTTGCCTCGATGGCGCTCGCTATCCTGGCTTCTCGCGCCAATCCCCAGGCGGGTCAGGCTATTCTCGTGGCCTCGCAGGCAGGCCAGATTCAGAAACAATTGAACTTCACCCGGGAGCATGAAAAAGAGGCGGACAGAATCGGCCTGAATATATTGACGGGGGCAGGACTTGATCCACGAGGTATGGCCGATTTTTTCGAGCGCATGCAGAGGGCAACCCGCTTTCTTGAAAACAGCGCTCCTTCATATCTGCGTACTCATCCCGTTACATTCGAACGCATCGCTGACATCGAAGGCCGTACGCATGGCTTGCCCTACCGGCAGGTACCAGACAGCCTGGATTTCCAATTGGTGAGGGCCAAGTTGCGAGCCTCCATAGAAAAACCCGCCGACGCAGTGAAGTATTTCGAATCGATTTTACGTGAAAAACGATACACCAATGAGATGGTGGAACGGTACGGACTCGTAACAGCCCTGCTGCGGAGCAGGGAGTACGAGCGCGCGGACAAGGAACTGGTGCGTCTGTATGACAGCTTACAGCCCGAGGGCACGGGGGAGACCCTCCAGGATCATCAACTCGGGACTTCCATTCGGATTCAGCGCAGAATGACTCCCTCCAGTCCCATGATAGAAACCCTGGCGGCCCGTGTCAAACTCGCAGCCGGGCAGACTGCCGAAGCGTTGGATATCTATCAAGCCGCACTATCGATATTCCCGCAGCATCGCGCATTAACCTACGATTACGCCGAGGCGCTGCTGAGCAAAGTCAGTGCGCAGGATGCGCTCGACTTCATCAACCGGCAATTGCAGTTCGACCCGAATGACGTGCGCCTCTATAGATTGCAGGCGCAAAGCCATGAAGCGCTGGGGAACATCCTGCTGCAACATCAGGCACTGGCGGAAGTTTATTCACGCCAGGGTAATTACCCTGCAGCAATCGAGCAGTTGCAGATCGCGCTTAAAACAGATGATGGCGACTTCTACCAGATGTCGAGCGTGGAAGCACGTCTCAGGGAATTGCGTGAACTGGCTGCCAACGAGTCCAAAAAAAAATAGAACCCGTCAGGTTCGATTTTACTGGCCGGAAATAGATATCCACCCGTCCTTGTCTACCGCTGTCTCCCTTTATAGAGGATACTCTGGCAGTTTAGAGGACGCTCGTGCAGAAGGGAATTCGCGGATAGCCAAACTCCCGCTCCCTTGATAAAATCGAATTCTTCCCATGCATAATCCATGGATCATCATCAAACTCAGGAACAACCATGACAAGACATTTTGGCCCAACTAAAAACATTGGCACCTTCTATCCACCGCAACGCATCCTGATGGGACCGGGACCTTCCGACACACATCCCCGGGTTCTCGCGGCAATGGCTCGTCCCACGCTGGGCCATCTTGACCCCGTATTCACGGACATGATGGAAGAGTTGAAAAGCTTGCTGCGATATGCCTTTCAGACTTCCAATCTCCTGACCTTCCCGGTTTCAGGCCCGGGCTCGGTCGGCATGGAAATGTGCTTCGTCAATATGGTGAGCCCTGGCGACAAGGTGATTGTATGCCGCAACGGAGTGTTTGGGGGACGCATGATCGAGAACGTTCAGCGTTGCGGAGGCACCGCTGTGGTGGTGGAAGACAAGTGGGGTGCCCCGGTTGATCCACAGAAGGTGGAAGATGCCTTGAAGCAGAATCCGGACGCCAAGGTTGTCGCTTTCGTTCACGCGGAGACCTCCACCGGGGCCCTGTCGGATGCCAGAACACTTTGCGAAATCGCCCATCGCCATAATTGCCTCACTATCGTCGACACGGTCACCTCCCTTGGCGGCTCTCCGCTAAAGGTGGACGAATGGAAGATTGATGCCATCTACTCGGGTAGCCAGAAATGTCTGTCATGCCCCCCCGGCCTGTCGCCCATCAGCTTCTCGGAACGGGTGGTTGATCTCGTCAAAAGCCGCAAAACCAAGGTGCAAAGCTGGTTCATGGACCTGAACCTCCTGTTCGGCTACTGGGGAAGCACGCGCACTTACCACCATACCGCCCCTACCAATGCGCTCTATGCCTTGCACGAATCACTGCTGATGTTGTATGAGGAAGGGCTGGAGCATTCCTGGGCCCGTCACCAGCGTAACCATGAAGCACTCAAGGCAGGGTTTGAAACACTCGGGATGGAATATCTCGTGGAGGAAAACTCTCGTCTGCCGCAGCTTAATTCGGTCCACGTGCCCTCCGGAATCGATGAGAAAGAGGTGCGCCGCAGATTGCTCGTTGACTACAGTCTCGAAATCGGCGCGGGCCTCGGGGATTTTGCAGGCAAGATCTGGCGTTTCGGCCTCATGGGCTATTCAAGCCGGATGGAAAACGTCATGCTGTGCCTGGGTGCTTTGGAAGCGGTATTGTCCGATATGGGTATGAAAATCGAACACGGAGCAGCGGAAGCAGCAGCACATCAGGCTTATGCCGCTCATCCGTTGCCAGTGGAAAGTAAAAAGACCGCCAAGGCAGCGTGATTGCAGGATAGGTGGAGGAAGTGCGGCCCCATCCCGGATTGAGGATGGGACCGCGCCAGATTTCCATCAATGCTACTACAATTTACTCCATTTCCAGATCAGTCCCCCACCTAGTCACCGTCTTCGCTCACACCATCACCGTGCTCTCCGCACTACCTTCGTTGCTCGCTCATAGCTTCTCGTGATCATTCGATCTGAAAATGGGGTGAACTACAGTCCCAATCTTTGCCAAACGGTTGTCGTTAGTCCTGCTGAGTTCAACGTGTAGAAATGCAATCCGGGCGCACCAGCATTCAGTAGTCGATAGCACAGATCGGTAACGACATCCAGGCCGAAGGCGCGTATGGAAGCAGAATCATCTCCATAACCTTCCAGCCGCTTTCTGATCCACCGTGGTATTTCCGCCCCACAGGTATCCGAGAATCTGGCAAGCTGGGAAAATCTATTGATCGGCATGATGCCGGGAACCACCGGAATATTGATGCCCATCGCCTCGCACGAATCGACAAAGTCAAAATAGGCGTCCGCATTGTAGAAATACTGGGTAATGGCCGAGTCTGCGCCGGCCTCGATCTTGCGCTTGAAGTTCTTCAAGTCTTCCTGAGCATTTCTGGCTTGCGGATGGTACTCCGGGTAGGATGCTACATCGATATGAAAGGCGTTACCGTACTCGCGGCGAATAAAGGCTACCAGTTCGTTGGCATAGCGAAATTCTCCTCCTTGCGCCATTCCCGAAGGCAGATCACCCCGAAGCGCAATCAGATGGCGAATACCGCTGCTGCGGTATTGCTCCAGCATGGCGCGGATATTTTCCCGGGTTGCACCAATACAGGAAAGATGGGGTGCCGCGACCAGGCCTTCTGCCTGAATTTCGAGCACGGTTTCCAGGGTACGATCGCGTGTCGATCCTCCCGCACCGAAGGTTACCGAGAAGAATTTCGGTTTGAGTTGCGCAAGTTGCCTGCGCGTAGCGCGCAGTTTCTCTATTCCTTCCACAGTCTGCGGCGGAAAAAATTCGAAGCTGAATGTGGGAACAAATTTTTTCTGTGATTCCATGGCGAAGCGGAAAAGTGCGGGAAGGGTAAAAAGGCGGTGGTCTAACCACCTTTTTCCTTCACCGCGCTAAAATCCAAACCTGAAAAAAATCAATAACGGTACATTGCCGGCTTGTACGGTCCGTCAATGTCCATATTCAGGTAGCTCGCCTGTTCTTCCGTCAGTCTCGTAAGTTTGACGCCCAGCTTTTTGAGATGTAATCGCGCTACTTTTTCATCCAGATGCTTGGGTAACACGTAGACGTTTTTCTGATAGCTGGCACCATTCTGCCAAAGCTCCATTTGTGCCAGAACTTGATTGGTGAATGAAGTCGACATGACAAAAGAAGGGTGTCCTGTTGCACAGCCAAGATTCACCAGCCGTCCCTTTGCCAGCACAATGATGCGGCGGCCAGTAGGAAAAATGACGTGATCGACCTGCGGCTTGATATTCTCCCATGGGTACTTCTGAACCGAGGCAATATCGATTTCAGAATCGAAGTGGCCAATATTACATATGATTGCCTGGTCTTTCATTCGCACCATATGATCATGGGTGATAACTCGCAGATTGCCGGTGGCAGTCACGAAAATGTCCGCCTGATCGCAGGCTTCATCTAGGGTGACGACGCGATAGCCTTCCATTGCCGCTTGCAGTGCGCAAATGGGGTCAATTTCCGTTATCCACACGGTGGCTCCAAGACCGCGCAGGGACTGAGCACAACCTTTGCCGACATCACCGTAACCACACACTATGGCAATCTTTCCGGCAATCATGACATCGGTCGCCCGTTTGATCCCGTCAACAAGAGACTCGCGGCACCCGTACAGATTGTCGAATTTTGATTTGGTGACGGAATCATTCACGTTGAATGCCGGAAACGGCAACTCACCTTTCTTTTGCATTTCATACAGACGATGGACGCCGGTAGTGGTTTCCTCCGTCACCCCTCTGATATTGGCGCGCCGGGTGGAGTACCAGTTCGGGCTGACGCTCAGGCGCTTGCGAATGGCGGCAAACAAGGCCTGCTCTTCTTCGTTGGCAGGACTGGCGATGACAGACGGATCTTCCTCCGCCCTGCTGCCAAGGAGAATGAGCAAGGTGGCGTCGCCGCCATCATCCAGAATCATATTGGGACTGCCATTACCCTCTGAGGTATCCCCTTGCCATTCAAAAATACGGTGGGTATATTCCCAATACTCCTCCAGAGATTCGCCCTTATGGGCAAATACGGGAATGCCTTCCGCTGCAATGGCGGCGGCGGCATGGTCCTGAGTCGAGAAAATGTTGCACGAAGCCCATCGTACTTGAGCGCCTAGCTTGGTAAGCGTTTCGATCAATACCGCAGTCTGAATGGTCATGTGCAGGGAACCGGCAATGCGTGCCCCTGCAAGAGGCTTGGCACCGGCATGCTCTTCCCGTAGCGCCATCAGACCCGGCATCTCCGTCTCGGCAATGGCGATTTCCTTGCGCCCCCATTCCGCCAGGGACATATCGGCAACTTTATAGTCGGTGAAGCCCGCGGACGCGGAAGCAGTACTGAGCACAGCGTTCATAAGATTTTCTCCTGAAAATGAACGAGCGCCGTTGTAGCGATCCTTCCTTGCCGAGCCTCGCGGGACAATGCCCGTTGCAGCGCTCCTCGGTCTGGAAGGGTGGGTGATGTGATCTTAAGCCTGAAGACTGACCGGTTCGGTTTCCGCGGGTTCAATTCCCGCTTCCTCGCGCAATTGTGCAGCCTTATCCGTGGATTCCCAGCTGAATTCCGGTTCATCCCGGCCAAAATGGCCATAAGCAGCAGTCTTCTCGTAGATGGGACGCAGCAGATCGAGGCCGTGGATGATGCCACGCGGGCGCAGATCGAAGTGCCGCTCGATCAGTTTGACGATTTTATCGTCGGGAATTTTTCCGGTTCCATAAGTGTCGACCATCAGCGAAACGGGGCGCGCAACTCCGATCGCATAAGCCATCTGTACTTCGCATCTGCTGGCAATGCCGGCTGCGACAAGATTCTTTGCCACATATCGTCCGGCATAAGCAGCGGAACGGTCCACTTTGGACGGATCCTTGCCGGAGAAGGCGCCACCGCCATGGTGCGCGGTCCCCCCATAGCTGTCCACGATAATCTTCCGACCGGTCAGTCCGCAATCTCCCATCGGTCCGCCCACCACGAAACGTCCTGTCGGGTTGATAAGGTACCGGGTTTCTCCATTCAACATTTTTTTCGGAAGCACGGGCTTGATGACTTCCTCAATAATGGCTTCACTCAAATCCGTGTGACTGATATCCGGGTGATGCTGTGTGGAAATGACAACGGTCTCGATTCGCTGCGGGGTGCCATTCAGGTAGCGTACTGAAACCTGTGACTTTGCATCCGGACGCAGCCACGGGAGGCGTCCATCTTTTCGGAGTTCCGCCTGGCGCTCCATCAGACGGTGGGCATAGTAGATCGGCATGGGCATCAATTGCGGCGTCTCGTCGCAGGCGTAGCCGAACATGAGACCCTGGTCACCCGCCCCCTGGTCCATTTCCTCTTCCTTGGTGCGGTTGACTCCGCGCGCGATATCGGGGGATTGTTTGTTGAAAGCAGTCAGCACCGCGCAGGTATTGTAGTCAAAGCCGATATCGGAACTGTTGTAACCGATACGCTTGACTGCTGCGCGCGCGACTTGCATGTAGTCTACATTGGCCTGTGTAGTGATTTCGCCCGACATGACGATCAGGCCGGTACTGCATAAAGTTTCGCAGGCTACCCGCGCATTAGGATCCTGAGCCAGGATGGCATCGAGGATGGCATCGGAAATTTGATCGGCCACCTTATCGGGATGACCTTCAGACACGGATTCGGAGGTAAAAAGATATTCGCTCATTTTGTCCAGCCGCTTAATCGTAAAAGGTCTGTAGAATACCAAATTACGCGCTTATTAAGAAGATGGATAATACAATACGGCTTGGCATGCCGATGTTTCCATACCTCGTGCTGTAATTCCTGTTCTTGCAACTCTTGATGAATGAAACTCAAGTTCACCAAAATGCATGGCCTCGGCAACGATTTCGTTGTCATTGACGCGATGAATCAGCAGATTTCGCTCTCACCGGAACAATTGCGGCGACTTGCTGACCGCCACCTGGGAATAGGCTGCGACCAGATTCTGCTGATCGAAAAGGCAGAAGGCGATGCTGATTTCCGCTACCGCATTTTTAATGCCGACGGGGGAGAAGTGGAACAATGCGGCAATGGGGCGCGCTGCTTCGTTCGCTACGTGCATGATCATGGTATGACAGGCAAGAAGGAAGTACGGATTGAAACGCTAAGCGGGGTGGTTATTCCAAAGCTTGAAGCGAACGGGGAAGTAACGGTCAACATGGGTGTGCCGAAATTCGATCCCGGTGAGATTCCTTTTATCGCCGACCAGCGAGCGCCCACTTACCCACTCCGCCTGGATGACAAGGAGGTGGAAATCAGTGTTGTGTCGATGGGCAATCCTCACGCCGTCCAGGTAGTATCGGACCTGGATGACGCGCCGGTCTTGACGGAGGGTCCGCTTATCGAAAAGCATTCACGTTTTCCTCAGCGAGTAAATGCCGGATATATGCAAGTTATCGATCCTCATCATATCCGGCTGAGAGTCTACGAGCGGGGCGCGGGTGAAACCCTGGCTTGCGGCACGGGGGCCTGTGCGGCGGCGGTTGCGGGAATTCAACGAGGACTCCTTGAATCGCCCGTCAGGGTGAGTTTTTCCACTGGAAATCTGTTCATACGGTGGGAAGGGGAAAATCAACCCGTCTGGATGACCGGTCCTGCTATCACCGTTTTTGATGGAGAAATCGAGTTGCAGTTTTAAAAAACAGAAAAGACATGAAATCAAGTTTCGAAGAGATAGCAGAGTATCTGCGTGCGCATCCGGAGTTCTTTGAAGCATATGCCAGCATGCTGGCAGACATTCAGGTGCCTAATCCCCATGACGGGAGGGCGATTTCCTTGAGCGAGCGTCAAATCCTGGCATTGCGGGGTAAAAACCAGATTTTGCGGGATAAGCTGGAGGAATTGATCCTGTTCGGCAAGGAGAATGACGCTATCGCGGAAAAAATGCACCAATTGGCAGTCTCGCTCCTCACCTTCAGACGTTTGCCTGATCTTCTGGATGGGCTCGCTTTTGCGCTGCGTGAAAACTTTTCGGTGCCTCACAGCGCGCTTCGTATCTGGAATATCGGTGTTGACGAACCCCTGCCACCGGAATTTGTACCCGTCAGCAGCGAGATCCATGCGATGGCGGAAAATTTGCTGCACCCTTATTGCGGACCCCATGTTCCGGATGAGATCAGAAGCTGGTTCGGCGAACAGGCCGAGCATTTGCGTTCATTTGCAATGGCAGCATTGCATGGGGATCAAACCATCGGATTACTGGTAATGGGCAGTGAAGAACCGCAACGGTTCTATCCGGAAATGGGAACAGTTTACCTCGCGCGACTCGGTGAACTTGCCAGCGCGTCATTGAGACGTTTTCGCACCGCCTGAGAAATGGGAAAGAGGCGACACCCGGAATCGTTAACCGGTCCGAATGGTTCCGGCAAGATGTCCGTAAAGGGACAGACCGAACTTGCCTCCGCTTATCTCGCTTATCTCGCCGGGACCCGGCGACTGTCGCCCCTCACCTGCGAAAGTTATGCCCACGATCTCGATATACTGGTGAATCTCTCGCGGGGAATCGCACTGCAGCATTTGCAAATCCACCATATCCGGCGTTTTCTAGCTCAGTTGCATGCAAACGGATTTTCCGGCAGGAGCCTGGCGAGAATGCTGTCCGCATGGCGCGGATTCTATAATTACCTGGCCCGGCATCATGGTTATGCATGTAATCCCTGCGCTGGGGTAGGGGCGCCGAAGTCACCCAAGGTCCTGCCTCGCACCCTGTCACCTGATGAGGCCTTGAAGCTGCTGGAGTTCGACACCCCCGATCTGATTACCTTACGCGATAAAGCCATGTTCGAGCTCTGCTATTCTTCGGGATTGCGGCTCGCGGAGCTCGTGAACCTGAAGCCCGAGGATTTAAGTCTGGGGGACGGGATTGTGCGCGTTACCGGCAAAGGGAATAAAACCCGCGATGTGCCAGTAGGAAGCAAAGCCGTGCAAGTAGTGGGAGAATGGATAAAACAACGAAATGCGCTCGCCAGGCCGGGGGCAACGGCGCTATTCCTGTCCCGGCACGGAAGGAACATCAGCCGCCGGTCGATTGATCAGCGCCTGAAAATTCAGGCAGTAAAGCAAGGAATCAGCGGGCGCATCCACCCGCACGTGCTGCGGCATTCATTTGCATCACATGTGCTGCAATCCAGCGGCGACCTGAGAGCGGTGCAGGAGATGCTGGGGCATGCCAGCATCAGCACCACGCAGATATATACCCATCTCGACTTCCAGCATCTATCGAAGGTCTATGATGCAACACACCCGCGCGCACGAAAGAAGAATGAGACTTGAACCGCAGGGATGAGCCGGACTACGGATTGGCGCAAACACTGTTTGCATTCTTCTCGTGAATCGGCGTTATAATCTTCGCTCTCCAATTACCGGGCTAGACATGGCAGAATACCACGGCACAACCATACTTTCCGCCCGGCGCGGGAACCACGTCGCGCTGGGCGGTGACGGCCAGGTGACGCTGGGAGCGGTGATAGCAAAAGCCAGCGCGCGCAAGGTGCGGCGGCTGTACCATGACAGGCTCCTGGCCGGATTTGCCGGAGGGACGGCGGATGCCTTTACTTTGTTCGAACGTTTTGAAGGCAAGCTGGAAAAACATCAGGGACACCTCATGCGCTCGGCGGTGGAACTGGCAAAAGACTGGCGCACTGACCGGATTCTGCGCAGACTCGAGGCCATGCTCGTCGTCGCCGATCCGGCCGCTACCCTCATTATTACCGGGGCGGGAGATGTAATAGAACCCGAGTTCGGCCTGGCGGCAATCGGCAGCGGTGGTTCCTATGCGCATTCAGCGGCCCGCGCGCTTCTGGAAAACACCGATCTTACACCGCCGGAAATCGTCAAGAAGGCACTTACCATAGCCGGGGATCTGTGCATCTACACCAATCAGAACCACGTAATCGAGGTTCTGGAGTAGCAGCCGGAGAAAATGAATCCGGACAAGACAGGACTGCGCCTCTATTCCGGTATAACTTATGCTTTGTATTGTTCGTACTGTGGCTTTGATTTCTCTCACCTTTTGCCTTTATCACTGACCTGACCATGTCTCAACTGACTCCCCGGGAAATCGTTCACGAGCTTGACAAGCACATCATAGGTCAGGATGCCGCCAAGCATTCGGTTGCCATCGCGCTCAGGAATCGTTGGCGCAGGCAGCAAGTGCAGGATCCGCTACGCCAGGAGATTACGCCCAAGAATATTTTAATGATCGGTCCGACGGGTGTTGGCAAGACGGAAATAGCGCGTCGACTCGCGAAACTTGCAGATGCGCCGTTCATCAAGGTCGAGGCGACCAAATTTACCGAGGTAGGGTATGTTGGACGTGACGTGGATTCGATCATCCGTGATCTCGTGGAAGCCGCAGTCAAGCAGTCGCGGGAGCGTGAAACGCAAAAGATGCACGCACGCGCGGAAGACCATGCTGAGGAACGCATACTCGATGTGCTATTGCCCGCTGCCAGAGAAACGGGCCTGCAGACGGAATCCATCGAGGCGGAAAGCGCTACCCGCCAGAAATTTCGAAAGAAGCTGCGCGAGGGAGAGCTCAACGATAAGGAGATCGAAATCGAGCTGGCGACCCCGCATACCCACATGGAAATCTTTGCTCCCCCCGGAATGGAAGAGCTGACGACGCAGATTCAAGGCATGTTCCAGAATCTGGGTGCAGAAAGAAAAAGAACGCGAAAGCTGAAAATCCGCGAAGCGATGAAGCTCCTTGTCGATGAGGAAGCCTCGAAGCTGGTTAATGATGAGGAATTGAAGCTGCGCGCAGTACAGAATGTCGAGCAGAACGGTATCGTGTTCCTGGATGAAATCGACAAGATCACGAGCCGTTCCGAGACTTCGGGAGCGGATGTGTCGCGCCAGGGGGTTCAGCGGGACCTGCTGCCTCTGGTGGAGGGGACCACGATTTCCACCAAATATGGCATGATCAAGACCGATCATATTCTGTTTATCGCCAGCGGGGCATTTCACCTCGCCAAGCCTTCCGATCTGATTCCCGAGATGCAGGGCCGGTTTCCAATTCGGGTTGAGCTCACCAGCCTCAGCGCCGACGATTTTGTACAAATCCTCACCAATACGGATGCCTGCTTGACACGTCAATATGAGGCGCTGCTTGAAACTGAAGGGGTGAGGCTGGAATTTACTCCTGATGCGGTCAAGCGTCTGGCGGAGATCGCTTTTGCAGTCAACGAAAAAACAGAGAATATTGGAGCACGGCGTCTTTATACCGCCATGGAAAAACTGCTAGAGGATGTTTCGTTCAATGCCGAGAAACACCATGGAGACGCAGTTGTCATTGATGCTGCCTATGTGGATAAACGACTCAGCGACCTGGCGCAAAGCGAGGATCTGGCCCGCTACGTGCTTTAAGAAGTCACTGAAAACTTCCCATTCTTCAGACAATCTATCATCCCCGTAAGAAAGAAAGATTATCTCTTTGCGATACAGATACCGCACTTCCGATAGAAGCTGCGGTTACACTGATTGCCCTGCCGCATAACCCGATGACCAGGCCCACTGGAAGTTGAAGCCGCCCAGTTGGCCCGTGACATCGACGACTTCCCCTACGAAATAAAGTCCGGATACTTTTTTCGATTCCATCGTTCTGGAAGAAAGCTCGGCAGTATCGATGCCTCCCAGTGTTACTTCCGCCTTTTTGTAGCCTGCGGTGCCGTTCGGGAAAACCTGCCAGGCATGCAATTGAGAGGCCAGTTGCTTCAAGCTCTTGTTGCCATACTCGTTTACAGGCGTTTCCGGAAGCGTACTCCTCATTGCGCTCAGCCACGCTTCTGCAAACCGTCGAGGCAGATGCTGCGCCAACAGATTGGACAGCAGCGCGCCGCTGTGCCTGCGATCGAGCAACCAACCAGGTGCATCCAGCTCAGGTAGCAGGTTGATATGGATCGGATCTCCCGGTCGCCAGTATGAGGAAATCTGGAGGATTGCAGGACCACTCAGACCCCGATGCGTGATCAGCAGATTTTCTCGAAAACGGGCGCCGTTACAGCTCACTATTGTGTCGAGTGCAATGCCCGAGAGTCCTGAAAAAACGGACAACTGTTCCGGCGCAAAGGTCAGCGGTACCAAGGCGGGACGTAGCGGCGTAACGTTTATGCCGAACTGCTCTGCGATGCGATAGCCGAAAGGACTGGCGCCGATTTGCGGAATGGAAAGACCTCCGGTCGCGACTACCAGGGCATCTGTCATCACCTTGCCACAGCTGGTTTCCAATACGAATCCAGTATCGCCGAAACCCCGGTCTATGCGGCTTACCCCGCAGGACATTTGAAAGATGACTCCAGCGGCCTCACATTCATTGCGCAGCATGTCAATGATTTGCCGCGAAGCCTCATCGCAGAATAGCTGTCCCAGCTTTTTTTCGTGATAACGGATGCGATGCTTTTCCACTAGTTCTATGAAGTGGCAAGGAGTGAAGCGTGCCAGCGCAGATCGGCAAAAATGCGGATTCTGCGACAGAAAATTTTCCGGGGCAGTGTAACGATTCGTGAAATTACACCGGCCTCCTCCCGAGATGCGGATTTTTTCCGCCAGCTTGGTGGCATGATCCAGCAGCAGCACACTCCGTCCACGCTTTCCCGCTTCCATTGCGCACATCATGCCGGCTGCGCCAGCACCTATTACGACGACGTCTTTCTTCAATTGCGATGCTTACGGGGAAATGAGCCTTATGGGTTTACTGGCATTCTGTTGCAGCCTTGCGCCATACGCTGGCCAGCCAGGGTTGCTGCTCGTGTGGAAGACCTGCTGGGCGATAGTAATGGGCAAGCTCGACGAAACCTGCGCCGGACATATAGCGCCTCCAGCCGTCAATATCGTGATATACGCAATAACGCCCGTGATTCCAGCCCTCCTCGTTATTCCCGCGGGGATTGGAGCTGAACAGCACGCCGCCCGGTTTCAGCGTTGACCGCAGTTCTTTCAGCACTCGCGGCAGTTCACTCCTCGGAACATGAAACAGGGAGGCATTCGCGAATATGCCATCAAAGTATTCCTCAGGCAGATCGAGCCGGAGGAAGTCCTGCTGCCATATCTCACAGCCACTATAGTCGCGTGCCATTTGGACAAACCGCGTTGCCCCTTCCAGCCCGATCGCCACATGACCGAGATCGGCAAAAGACTTCAGGTCACGTCCGGGGCCACAGCCCAGATCCAGTATCTTGAAGGGCGGAGGACTTTCGATGTGTCGCAGCAATGCAGCGACATTTTGGCTGACATCGTGGTCTTTGGTACCCTCCCAGAACGCTTCGGCTCTTTCGTTGTAACTGTTCAGCGTAAGATGGGAGAGTTTTCCAAGATCCGATGAATCTGTTTTCACGGCAGCTTACACAAATAGGGTAAAAATTAGGCGGACATTCTGTCCTGTCTGGTGTGAGCCGAACGAAAAGCACTTACTTTCTGGCAACACCCAGCAATGCGCCGCGAGCCTGAAGATCAGTCATGATTTTCAACCCGCCCTGCATCACGACTTCGGGTGAGGGGTGCCTGCTTTCAGTCGTGATGATTTCAAGAGCGGCATGCCCCGTGTGCTCTTCCAGCGCAAGCAGATCTATCAGACGCGCAGTAAAGGCGTTGATTTCTGAAAATTGAATCTCGTCATCCGCGTCACGAAACAGCAACAGGTAAGTTTTTGCCTGGGCGATGCGAGTGCGTGGACGGATGTGATGGACTGGCCAGTGATAGCAAAGGTTGGCAAGCACCGGATTCAAAAGAGGTCGTCCCTCAAGCAGGTTACCGGCGATATCGATCGTCTTCCAATCAGGCATGCCCGTTGATGTGGACAATGCCAGTTCCATCCATTCGTAGTGCGCGAACTCCAGGAGGAACTCCGGGTAGTTTTGAGGGATGGTGCCTTCATTCGCCAGAAATTCAATAAACTCACCGGCTATCTGATGAAAAAGGGGAGAACGGCTACGGTGCGCAATGAGAAAGGCACGCACCAGCCTCGACCATCGACGCGACCCCAGCACATCTCGGGTCACCGGGAAGCATCTGAGGAGAAAGCCGTCGAGATTCTCGTAAACCAGTCTGCTGTATATGCGCATTCGCCGCGCGTCGATTCCAGATGGAACAGGCTTTGCCCCGGGATTGCGAAGGTGCGCAGTAAAGGCGTACTGGAAGCGCTGAAATTCAGGAAGCTGAACAGACATCGCCTGAATGCGCATGCCGCGCCTGGATCAGTGCGATGCGTTGCACTTCCTGCATCAACTGGTCGAGCGGAGGAATATTGAAGTCACGCTCGAGCAAAGTCGGCGCAACACCATGCATGCCGTAGGTTTGATCCAGCAGCGACCATACCGGATCGATTACATCGGCGCCGTGAGTGTCGATGATCAGATTCTCCGCCTCCTTATGATGCCCGGCCATGTGCATATACACGATGCGACCGGAAGGCAGGGCACGGATGAAGTCCACGGGATCGTAGTCGTGGTTAATGCTGTTGACGTAAACGTTATTGACATCGAGATGAAGATCACAGTCCGCCTCCAGCAACACAGCCTGGATAAAGTCCAATTCACTCATATCGGTGATAGGCGAAGCGACATAAAACGATGCGTTTTCCAATGCGATACGCCGCTCGAGAATATCCTGTGCACGGCGAACACGTTCAGCGACATATTTTACCGCTTCCTCCGTAAAAGGGATCGGGAGCAGATCGTACAGGTGACCGTCGTCAGAGCAGTAGGAAAGATGTTCCGTATAAAGAAGTACCCGGTGCTGATCGAGGAATTGGCGAATCTTTTGCAACAACACTTCATCCAGGGGAGCAGGACCGCCGATTGAAAGGGAAAGGCCATGGCAGACAAAAGGATAGCGCTCGGTAAAAAAATGCAGATCCCGTGCCGCGCCTCCGCCAAGGTCGATCCAGTTCTCGGGAGCGATCTCGAAAAAATCGATGGCGTCGGGGACACCACTTTTCAGCGCAGGAATGAGCTCCCGCCGGAAGCCCAGCCCCACGCGGGCGAGGCGTGGGAACTGTTGCATGTCCAGTTATTTCTTCATCTGCCCATGAGGTGCTGCTGTTCCGCCACCGGACCTGCTTTTTGCAAAGCTGTCCGCTTCCGCTGGGTCGACGGCTCCATCCTTATTTGCGTCAATCTTGTCGAAGATGCCTTCGTGATGCTTGATAAATTCTTCCTTGGTCACTTTATTGTCTTTATTTTTGTCCGCCAGCGACATGCCGCAATTTCCCTCTGCCGCTTTTGCGCCCGCCCCATATTTGCTGGGATCCACCCTGTCGGCGTAAGCCACTACATAACGCTTGTTTAACGACTGCATGACGAAAGGATTGCTTGCCTTGCTGTCCGCCTCACTGTCGCCCGCGAAAACAATGGGAGAGGCACCAAGGCCGGTAACAAGGACCGATCCTATGACTGCGGAAATCCTGGATTTTTTGTCTTGCACAGTTAGTTCTCCTTGAATCTGGAAAAAATATTATGTCACAGTTTGACAGGAACGGGAGCCGATTCCGCTGATTCCGCAGCGATCGGGAACAGGAAATTCTCTCGGAGAGGCTTGCAGCAAAATAACGTATTTATTTCTTGCGGGGGTATTCAAGGACTAAAAATTCTGCAAGAATTCGTGCTGCCCCATGTGTCCCCCTATATGTTCCACAGGGAGTTGAACGTGAAGAGGCTAAGGTTTTGTCATGAACAGGAGGATGAGAGCCTGGTTCTTAAGCTAAACTGTGGGATTTCCGTTCCTGGCGAAACCTTGACAAGTTTCTGCCAACCGTATTGCTCTCAGAGCGCATCAACTGAACCGGAGATGAGTTATCTGTATAATGGGTTGTTTTTAAATAGCAGTTGCATTGTTACACGTCACCCAGCAATGGAAAGGAAATACTGACTATGCCGCAAGAAATGTATAAACAAGCCACTCCCTACATACCCTCGAAGGGAGAAAGCTACATGAGTTCCAAGCAGCTTATGCATTTCCGCAATATTCTGGAAGGCATCAAGTTTGAATTGGGACAGGATATCGATCGCACGGTTCACACTATGCAGGACGAAGCCACAATATTTGCTGATCCTAACGACCGCGCCAGCCAGGAGTCGGACATGGCGCTCGAATTAAGAAATCGTGACCGTGAACGCAAGCTGATCAAGAAGATAGATGAAACGATCTCAAAAATAGATACTGGAGATTACGGTTATTGCGAAAGCTGCGGTGTGGAAATCGGTTTAAAGCGCCTTGAAGCCCGCCCCACCGCCACACTCTGCATCGACTGCAAGACCTTGGATGAAATAAGGGAAAAGCAAGTCGCGAAATAAACATCTGCCTGCTTTTCACTTAGGTTCTGCAGGCAACAACGTACTTCATTGACTTCCCGGAATAAAAGCTCCATCGACAGGAGGCTTATTCCGGGAAGTCAGCTAACTGAGCTGACTTCAAAAAACGGAAGATACGGGAGACAGGAGATAGGGCAGGGATAAGAGGACGAGGAACTGCATCGAGAAAATGGCGCAGTTCTGCTCCTTATGGAAAATTCTTCTCTCTGTTCTGCCATCAGGTGGTCGCGTTGTCCGCCACATCGGCGGTAACCGCTTTCATGCTGAGACGCAACCTTCCCTTGTCGTCAGCTTCCAGGACCTTCACCCGAACCACTTGTCCTTCCTTGAGGTGGTCACCAACATTGTTTACGCGCTCATTGGCGATTTGCGAGATATGCAGCAGGCCGTCCTTGCCCGGAAGTACGCTGACAATGGCGCCAAAATCCAGAAGCTTCAGCACTGTTCCGTCGTATACCCGCCCCACTTCAACCTCGGCCGTGATGTCTTCGATGCGCTTTCTCGCCAGCTCGCCACCCTCGGCGGTGACACATGCGATCATAACATTGCCATCGTCCGTAATATCGATGGTGGTGCCCGTCTCTTCAGTAAGCGCACGGATCACTGCGCCCCCTTTTCCTATGACGTCACGTATTTTCTCGGGGTTGATTCTAATCTTGATGATACGGGGAGCATGTTCCGAGATATCCTCGCGCCTGGCCGGCAACGCCTCCTTCATGATTGCGAGAATATGTATCCGCCCTTCCCTTGCCTGTACCAGGGCAGCATGCAGGATCTCTTTGGTGATCCCCTGAATCTTGATATCCATCTGCAGGGCGGTAATGCCATTTTCGGTACCCGCCACCTTGAAATCCATGTCGCCCAGGTGATCTTCATCACCCAGAATATCACTGAGCACGGCAAACCGGTTGCCTTCCTTGATGAGCCCCATGGCAATACCGGCCACATGCCCCTTCAGGGGTACGCCGGCATCCATCAATGCCAGGCAGCCGCCGCAAACGGATGCCATGGAACTGGAGCCATTGGATTCGGTAATTTCAGAAACCACACGAAGCGAATAGCCGAACTCTTCCGGGGAAGGCAGAGTTGCAACCAGGGCCCGTTTTGCCAGCCGTCCGTGCCCGATTTCACGTCGCTTGGGTGTTCCAACCCGTCCCGTCTCTCCGGTGGCATAGGGAGGCATGTTATAGTGAAGCATGAAACGCTCGGAGTAATCTCCCTGGAGAGCATCGATTTTCTGCTCATCGCGACCGGTCCCTAGCGTTGCAACTACCAGGGCCTGGGTTTCTCCGCGGGTAAATAATGCCGAACCATGGGTCCGCGGCAGAAGGCCAGTACGGATCGTTATTGGCCTGACGGTGCGAGTATCGCGCCCATCGATGCGCGGTTCGCCGTCCAGAATCTGCGAGCGCACGATTCTCGATTCCAGCGCAAAACAAGCTTCCTTCACCGCCTGGGCATCAGGGCCTTCCTCGTTCTCGACGCCGAGTTCGGTAAAGACTTTTGTCCAGATGCTGTCTATGGTCTCGGACCTTACCTGCTTCTGCTTCTGACGGAAAGCGGCACGCAGATCATTCTCCGCCAGTTCCGCAATTTTAATGGCCAGTGCAGGGTCTCTTGCAGGCGGTTCCCAATCCCATGCGGTCACGCCCGCCTCATCCGCCAGTTCATTGATCGCGTCGATGACAATCTGCATTTGCTGATGACCATAAACAATGGCGCCCAGCATGACATCCTCCGACAACTCCATCGCATCGGATTCCACCATCAGCACAGCCTGCCGTGTGCCAGCCACGACCAGATTCAGTTGTGTCTGCTTCAGGGCGCTGGTATCGGGATTCAATATATATTCGCCATTGATGTAGCCAATCCGCGCGGCGCCAATAGGCCCGTTGAACGGGATGCCTGAGAGCACCAGCGCGGCAGATGCGCCCAGCATAGCGGGAATATCGGCATCTACTTCGTTATCGGAAGACAGGACGGTGGCTACCACCTGCACTTCGTTGTAGAAATTTTCAGGAAAAAGGGGACGGATCGGGCGATCGATCAGACGGGAGGTAAGAATTTCCTTTTCGGAGGGGCGGCCTTCACGTTTGAAAAAACTGCCGGGTATCCGGCCAGCCGCATAGCTCCTTTCCTGATAGTCTACCGTCAGAGGAAAGAAATCCTGCCCCTGCTTGGCGCTTTTTGCACCTACCACGGTAACCAGGACGACGGTATCGCCCATGCTGACCATAATGGCGGCATGTGCCTGCCTTGCTATTTCTCCGGTTTCGAATGTTAGTTGATGAGATCCGTACGTAACACTTTTCTTGATTTTCAATTAACTGCCCTTTTCGATTAAATCATCCCGGCTTCGCTTCCAGGCACCATAGCTGTGGTCGCGCAACCGATACAAGCGGAATCCATTCTGGTGCTCAAGGAAGCAATAGGTTATTCCGCTGCTATCTCAATCGGGGATTTACTTTTATTTACGCAGGCCGAGCCGTTCTATCAGCGCCCGGTAGCTTTCCACACTGTTCTGCTTCAAATAATCGAGCAGCTTGCGCCGACGGCTTACCATCCGCAGCAAACCGCGGCGAGAGTGATGATCCTTGACATGCGCTTTGAAATGACCGGCCAGATCGTTGATACGGGCGGTCAGTAACGCGACCTGCACTTCGGGAGAACCCGTATCTCCCGCAGCCCGTTGATAATCGCGCACCACCTGTGCTTTTTGATCGGTTGTGACTGCCATGCTATTCTCCATTACGCCTGATGCGAAAGGGCGACATTTTACTCTTTAACAGGGTGAATTCTCAAGACATTATTGGATTTCCAGGGCACCGGCAGGCATTGCACATCCACTGCGGGAAGTTTGCACGCTGATCACACACCTCCAGAACGATCAGAGCCAACGCCTTGCTGCCTCGCGATACATCTGCCAGGCGAGGATGCAGGCGAACGAATGGTACGCATTTCCGCATCGGCATAACGTACCACCGTCGACAAGGTAGAGCGCGCGGCACGCGCGTCCGATGCCAGCCGCAGCAGTGTGCCGAGGGTCAGCGAGCGCTTCAGTAACAGCCCCAGCAGACGAACCAGGTGAGGGCTTCCATCCGGCCGTACTGCCTCAAGCAGAACACCGGGGGGCGAGAAGTCGAGGGGATCTGAAATAGCGCGTACCGCCATGAATGGCAAGCCGGCATTCGTGGCAACTTCGGCAACTGCGCCGCTTTCCATATCTACTGCCTTCGCGCCGGTGGATTCGGCCAGGTCGCGTTTTGCAGAAGTGGAGGTAAGCACCTTGCTGCTGGCAGCCAGGATTCCGCCTGTCACATTCAGGTGATCGGGCAGGCATCGCTGCAAGCGAGCGCGCCAATCCAAATCAACCGGCAGGAGACAGTCGCCCGTATGGATCGACTCAGGCAGCATCAGCCCTCCAGAATTCAGGCCGGAATGCAATGCGCCCGCAAAGCCGAAGCTCATCAGCGCAGTGGCCCCTGCTGTCCTCAGTCCGGTTGCGGCTGCGCCGGCTGCCTCTGCCCCCACTCCACAAAGCCAGATAGCAGCGCCATTCCCGAGATCTGTCCTTTGATTGAAGAAGAGGCGCAATGGCGTTATGCAACGCGCCTCCACCCGCATGGCGATAATGATGCCGACCCCCGTCACGCAGGGGGCTTCCGGTTCAATGCATGAAATCGGGTCAATGCCCATACCGGGAAATATTTCGTATACCCGTAGTACTTGAGGTAGAAAACCCGCGGGAAGCCGGGAGCGGTGAACCAGGGCTCATGCCAAAGCCCGTCGCTGCCCTGTTCCCGCAACAGATAGGCAATTCCCCGGTGAACCTCATGACTGCGCCATTCGCCGACTCCCATCAGTGCGAGCAGTGCCCATGCGGTATGAAAAGAAGTACTGGTATGAAACTGGCCTGCCTGCTGGGGGGAAAGGTAGCTGTCGTTACTTTCCCCCCATCCGCCATCCTCCCGCTGCACGGATTTGAGCCAGTGCACCGCACGCCGGATGGCAGGATGGCCGGTATCTATCCCGGCCAGACGGAAGGCCTCCAGCACGGACCACGTTCCATAGATGTAATTGCTGCCCCAGCGGCCGAACCAGGCGCCACTGGCCTCCTGTTCATCGAAGAGGTATGCCAGGCTCCGTTCCAGCGCCTGTTTATGCCTGGACTGGCCGTACAAGGCGAGAAAACCTGCACAACGGGCGGAAACATCACTGGTCGGAGGATCAAGGAGCGCTCCATGATCGGCAAACGGAATCTCGTTGAGATAGTAATACGTATTGTTGCTGTCGAAAGCCGCAAACCCGCCATTGCTGGACTGCATCCCTGCCAGCCAGTCGGCCGCCCGGCTGATGCTTTCCTGATAAGCCTCGGGGTCGGCCTGGTACAGCGCCCAGGCCACCGCAGCCGTGTCGTCGAGATCGGGATAGTGAGGATTCGTGTACTGGAAAGCCCAGCCACCTCCCGGCAATTCGGGATGATCTTCCTGCCAGTCCGCCGGAGCATCGAGCACCTGGCAGGGAACCAGCCAGTCGAGCGCTTTCCGGATGGGCTTCTGATCGACCTCCGTATCCTCCTGAAAGGCGAGACAGGTCAGGACGGTATCCCATACCGGAGAAACGCAGGGTTGGCACCAGGTACGCTCGCCCTCATCCACCAGCAGCAGGTGCAGCGCCTTGCGGCATTGCACCCGTGCGGGATGATCATACGCGTATCCAAGCAATGCCAGAGCTTCGCTGGCATTCACCATGGCAGGAAAGATCGCCCCCAGACCTGAATCGCCGTTCAGCCTTTCCACGATCCAGCTTTCCGCCCGCCGCAGTGCTAATCTGCGCACCCCTTTGGGTATGAATGGTTCGAGCAGGGAGAGAGTGCGCTCGATCAGCAGAAACATGCGATTGAGCGCAGTACGTACCGGAAAATAATTCCGCTCCTCCTCCGGGGGTACCGTGAACAATTCACGGATGGCGACTTTGCGCGGATTCGCCGCGCGCGCCCTCAGGCTGCAAAGGATAGACAGCGGAACCATTACTGTCCGCGACCAGTACGCGACCTTGCTGGTATGGAATGGGAACCACTTGGGGAACAGTATGATTTCCACCGGCACAAATGGCACCCCCCGCCAGGGAAGCTGGTCATACATGGCAAGCAGCAGGCGTGTAAATACGTTTGCTCTCGCTGCGCCGCCATGCTTCAGAATTGCTGCACGCGCACGCACCATGTGGGGCGCGTCGGGGGAGTCACCCGCAATCTTCAGGGCATAATAGGCCTTGACCGAACAGCTCAAGTCGAACTCACCGCCGTAGTAGAGGGGCCAGCCTCCGTGCGCGGCATCCTGTTTTTCACGAATAAAGCGGGCAATCCTGATCTCCAGGTCCAGGTCCACTTCATCCATGAAGTGCATCATCAGTATATACTCGGCGGGAATCGTGCAATCGGCCTCCAATGGAAAGCACCAGTGACCATCTTCCTTCTGCTGGGCCAGCAGTGCATCGCGTGCCGCTTTCAGCCCCGCTTTCAGCGTTTTTTCGTCCATCGCGGGAGTATTGTTTGAGCTCGAGGATTGAGCTTGCAACGAAGCTCTCGCCATACCTCCGAATTTTTTCATGTACTTTTACCTAGCGCCTCTTTAAAGTTTCAGGAAGAACACATTGCAGGTGTGAATGTAATTATAAAAACCATTAAAAGCATGATTTTACTCGATTCGGCCCTGAAATCGCCACATCGTCGAGATTCACGCAAGAATGTTTATTGCAGATGCAGCGTCCGCTGGACGAATATGGAAGCAGCAGTTGAGATTTGATTAAAATCTCATCTCACAACGGCTCGGACGTCGCCTCGTTCTGTACGGAACCCTCATCTGAGAATTCGTCCAGGCTCTCCGGCGGCGGGTCGCCATCATAGATCAAATGCTTGCGCTGCTGTAAAAAACCTTCGCGAACAAAAAGATAAGGATCCAGTGCGGCCTGGTCCCGAATACGCATGGGGCCGGACAACCGCGCCCGCCTGTCGATGATACTTAAAACCGTGATTGGAGCTACAACTGCACTGCTGGCGACAGTACCCGCATAAAACAAAAGGTTGCTGAAAACGCTCACCGGAATGCCGGGCGCATCGCGATAACTGCTGGGGCCGATCAGAGGGACAAAAAGGTAGGAGCCGGCATCAACACCCCACACACCGAGTGTCTGACCGAAATCTTCATCATGCTGTGGCAACCCCATGGGGCCTGCCATGTCGAAGAGCCCACCCAGACCGATGGTCGAGTTGACCGCAAAACGAAGGGTGTCCTGGAATCCCTGCCGTACTTTACCTTGCAGGAAATCATTCAGAATAACATTGGGATATGCAAGGTTATCGTAGAAATTGCCGATCGAGCGCTGCAGGGGGTCGGGCACATGCTTTATATAAGCATCCGCAACCGGCGCCAGAACGGCGCGGTCCACCTTGTCGGTAAAATTGTAAAACTGTCGATTGGCTCTTTCATTCGGATCGATCGTATCGATGTCCGCATCGTTCTTATGCAGCGTCGCGCAACCGGTAAACAGTGAGATGCATGCCAACAACAGGAAGGAAGTTCGCATATTTGCCACCATCCGTAAAGGGAAGGCTATGTCCCTGTTAATCTGTCCGTCAGAATCAGAATCCGCATGGAAGGGGAATGCCCACAAACCGCTACAGGTGCGAAGTATACAATTATTGCCGGACTAACGCACAAATTGAGCCTTTGCCCCTTTGGCCGGCGCGCGCAGCAATGCGGGCAGTATCACCAGCGTACAGATAAGCGTAAAAGCCAGCCCCACGGTAAGCATTATTCCCATACTCGCAGTGCCCCTGTGCGACGAGAACATCAGGCTTGCGAAATCCACCAGCGCAGTCAGCGCGCTGTAAAAAATCGCCCGCGCAGTGCTGGTATGGATCAGCATCTCGCTTACCAGTTCATTGTTCAGGCTGCGGTGCACCATATGCAGACTGCTATCGATCCCTAGGCCAAGCAAAAGCGGGAGAGCAATGATATTGGCAAAGTTGAACGGAACATCCAACAGGACTGTGAACGCAGCGGTGAACAGGCTGGACAGCAACAGCGGGAGCAGGACCAGCAGCATGTACTTTACACTGCGCAACAACACCAGCAGGGCGACGATAATTCCAACGAGCGCAAGCAAAAACGCCTGTACGAATGCGTGCACTACCGCCTCGCCTGCTTCAAGGGTCACCACGGGCGCTCCCGTCACTTCGGGCGCCACTTTCTGCACGCTTCGCACGAAGCGCCGCAATGCATCATTGTCGTTCAGATCTTCTGATGGATAAATTGCCAGGCGATATTCGCCTGACTGGGCATGCCAGCGGCTGCTCAACGATGCCGGCAGATCCTGCTCGCCAAACAGCTGGGCTTCCGTCGCCGTACGCAGGTTCTCCAGCGCCGCAGGCAACGTAACCAGCAGATCTCCCTCCAGGGACCGCAATAAGGCGACCTGGTCGGCAGAACTGGCTGTATCAAGCTGTTCAAACAGAGAACTCAGGGATGACCTGAGCTTGCGTGCGGCCGGAACTGCCGCATGCTCCGGGCGGGCGGCAATAAAACTATCCAGTGCGGCGGCCAATGCGTCGAGCGCCTCGCGCTGTTTCTGAATGGAACTGTCCACGCGGCGATCCTGCCCCACCCCCTCGATTGGTCCCACGGTCAACGCCATTTCCTCGATGAGTTGCAGCTTTTCTTCCTGATCCGCCGGCACGAAGTCGAGGAGACTGACCACCTTATCCACTTCAGGAAGCTCGCTCAACGCGAGCGTCAGGCGCCCTGCTTCCTGCCGATCTTTTGCGAGGACAATGGAATGCCAGGGTGAAAGATCGGGGTGCGCAAGGAGTTCACGAAAAGCCTGTATCGCTTTGCCTTTCTGATCCTGCAGATTCAGGAGATTGTAGTCAAACCGTACCTGAGGCAGCAAAAAAAGGGCGCCAACTGAAGCGGCAAACGTGAGGGCATAGGTTACCCGGTGCCATTTGAGGGACAACTCCAGCGCTTTGCCAACCGAAGCTTTCGGAGGGGTATCTGGCACGGCTTGCTGTCGTTTCGGGAGGTAGCGCAGCAGGGCTGGTGCAATTGTAAGGGTTACCAGAAGGCTGATAATCATGCCGGTGCCGGAGATGAGGCCCAGTTCCGCCACGCCGCTGTAATCCGTAGGGATGAACGCGTAGAAGCCGATTGCGTTAGTGATGGTGCAAGCGGTAAGGGCAGCACCTGCATCCCCGCCCGACACATGCAGGGCCTCGGTAGATGGGTTGCCGCTTTCCAGAACTTCGCGATAACGCAGCAGAAAGTGGATTGCAAAGTCGGCGCCCAGACCAATGTATAACACGGCAAACGCAATTGAGATCAGGTTGACATGACCCACCACGGCTGTAGCAAATGTCGCGGTAAGAACCAGACCCATGGCGAGACAGACCAGGACATTGATGATCAGTCCAGTCGCTCGCATCGCAAAATAAAGAACCACGACAACCAGGATGAAGGTGATTATTCCTGCATATTGCATGCCGAGCAGCGAACTGCTCAGCTCGTCATGCGATAACGCCACCTCCCCGGTAATACGCAGGCGGACTGCTCCGTTCTCCGTAATTCCGGCATCGTCTGCCGCAGCGGATAGCGCCTTGATGGCCTGCTCTCCGGGAAACATCTGATCATAATTGAGCTTCGGCTTGGCTATGATCAGTTCCTGGTATTTGCTTTTTTGCGATTCGCCGCTGAAGAGGGCTTGCCACGACAACGCACGCGGCGCTCCTTCCAGTCTCGCTCCCACCGTGTCGCTCACTGCGCCCAGCACCGGGCTGAGCTCCATGGCGCGGCCCTTCTGCAATTCCTCTATCGCGCCCGTCAGCACATCGACGAAAGCCGCGAGCGTAGGATTTCTGGCAATATGGGCCATTAACGGCTGTGCTGCAGCGACGCGATCGGTTACCTGCTGCAGTTCCGGAACGCTTTCATAGAGCAGGCCATTGCGTGTGAAGAAGTCGCCTGCTGTCGGTGGATAGACATCCTCGAAATTGAGAGTGTCTTTTTTCAAGCGCGCGGCAAGACGTTCAGTTGCCTGATGGACCTGCTCAGGCGTCGGTGCTTCCAGCACTACCAGAAGCGTGTCGACATCCTGCGGAAATGTCTTGTTGTAGTGGGTTATATTGACACGAAACGGCAGATCCTTGGAGAGCATGTCGGTTGTGTCGGTATTCATGCCGAGATTGCGCCAGACGTAGACGCTGCATCCTGCGGAAATCAGCAGTGCTGTAAAAAGAACCCAGGCGCTATGACGATAGCAAACAGTGGCCCAAGCTGCAAAAATACGGTAGATGCGGCTTTCCGAGTCGTTGTTTGTTGTGGTCATGCTAGGGAAGCAATGTCGGAGAATCGATCCGTGCTCAGAGGATGGTTTCGGGGGTTAGCAACGAGGTAAAAAAGAATCCCGGGTCGTCGGCGAGACAGAATGCAAAAAGAGAAACCTGAAGTAGGGGTTTTTCCTCGGGTTCATCAAGATGCCGTCATACCCATGAAAGCGGGTATCCGGTTTTTCAACGCAATAATATAGAAATCGATGAATTTCCGCTTTCACGGAAATGACGATCAAGGTTTTGCCGAAGGTTTCTGCCCCTTATTACAAAACCGGTCCCTTTTGCCCATGCAGTTCTCTGGATGTCACCGATTTATTCCGGATGAGTTGACTTAAGATTTGTCGTGAGATTTGCAGTATTCAGTCTTTTCCTGCCTGCTCGATCTTCTGCTTGAGCATGTCGACGAGCTTTGGAAAACCATCGCGCTGAAGAATCGCCCTATACTCGACACGTTTCAGTGCCAGATCGCTGACGCCGTCGGCCAGAATATTCACGATACGCCACCCGTCCTTTCCTTGCCGCAGCATGTAGTCAAAGCGTACTGGTTCGCCGCCGGATTGAATCAATTTGCTGCGTATCATTACCTGCTCCCGGGGCATGGATTGACGCTCGATAAACTCAAACCGCTCGCCGTCGTATTCCTTGAACTGACTTGCGTAAGTAGCTATGCTCAGCTTGCGAAAAGTGTCTGTAAAGGTACGCTGCTGTTCAGCACTCAATTGCGTCCAGTTCGCTCCCAGCGAGGTACGTGCAATGAAATCAAGATCATGTGTCTGATTGATGATGGGGCCCAGCAATTCGTAGCGCCCCCCGTAGCCGAGTTCCGGCCCCTCACGCATCGCCTTGATGAGTGCTGCCTGCAACTGTTCGACGACTTGCTCCGGGGTTCCCGGCTCCGGGGTTTGGCTCCAGGAGGAAGATGCCGCCAGAAGCATCAGTGTAATTATTTGAAGTTGCAGCAGTGACTTCAGTGCGCTCAGGATCTTCATGTTGATAATCTTATAGCAGTTTGTTCATGCACGTGACTGACAGGGGATTGCATCCGGCAACATTCGTTGTGATATCCGACCATGCGGGTCTTGCGTCGAGGGGACTGATAGTTTCCAATGTTTCGAAATCCGACAGTCCCATCGTGACGTTTCTATAATCACATCCACATCCCGAACCGCTTAGCGGTTTTGCCGAGTATTTGATAAGACCGGACGGATCCAGCCATGATCCGATCGGACCCGCTCCCGGTAAAGTTATCTCGGTCAAACCCAGGGCGCATTGACTTTTACGGTTACTGATCAACTCAGTGTCGCCGTTTCGGCAACAGGCAACGTTATCGCTCTATCTTGACCGGAATTCCTGCAAGCGTCGCCGGGGTTTTCAGTTCCTCTCGTGCCCATTTCGGTGCAGGCTCCGCCACCATCGGTCCCGCTGTTTTCGGCCCCCTGATGGATGTGACAAGCGCTTTCAGCGGATGCTGCAGCATATCTTCCACGGCCGTAGCTTCATAACCGCAATGCGCCATGCATTGGGCGCACTTCGGATTGCTGCTATTGCCGTATTTATCCCACGGAGTATCATCCAGCAACTCCTGGAAGCTGGATGCATACCCTTCATCCGGAAGCAGATAGCAAGGCTTTTGCCAACCGAAAATGTTGCGTGTCGGATTTCCCCAGGGAGTGCATTGATAGTTCTGGTTGCCCGCGAGAAAATCGAGATAAAGTGACGAGTGATTCAGCTTCCATTTACGGGTCTTGCCTATCTTGAAAATACCCCTGAAAAGATTCTTGGTATCCTTCCCCTTAATGAAGATATCCTGTCTGGGAGCACGCTCATAACTGAATCCGGGCGCGATCGTCGCACCCTCGACCCCCAGGTCCATGGCATAGTCGAGAAACTCCGCAACATCTTCCGGCGTTTCGCCCTGAAACAAAGTGCAATTGACGGTAACCCTGAATCCCTTTGCAACCGCCAGTTTTATAGCCTCGACCGCGCGGTCGAACACTCCGTCCTGACAGACAGAGGCGTCATGCCTTTCCTTCAGGCCATCCAGATGAATGGAAAAAGTCAAATAAGGAGATGGGGTATAGTCGTCAATCTTCTTTTTCAACAAAAGCGCATTGGTGCACAGATAAACATATTTCCTGCGCGCAATGATGCCTCTGACGATCTCCGGCATTTCCTTATGTATCAACGGCTCCCCACCCGGGATGGAAACCATGGGCGCCCCGCACTCATCGACCGCTTCCATGCATTCATCATATGACATCCGCTTGTCCAGGATGTGGTCGGGATAATCGATCTTACCGCAACCGGCACAGGCCAGATTACACCGGAACAGGGGCTCCAGCATCAAGACCATAGGATATTTTTTTACTCCTCTCAACTTTTGCTTTAGCAGATACGTGCCGACAGCTATCTGTTGACGTAAAGGAACTCCCATGTGTAAATCCTCCAAAAAACTTCCGTAAACTTATTAATGTCAGGTTGGGATCACCCTGATTTCTTCCTGTTGTTTTGCAGATGCTGAAGTTGCACTCGGACACTTCAATCCTGGTTCGTTTTTGCGAAATCTCGAAAAAAATAATCTGGGTTCGTCACTCGGAATATGACAATCAGGCGATAAGCCTCGCTGAAACTACCTGTACTTTTCCCTTCTCCTGCTTTCATCCTGTCTTTCGATCTGACAGTTACTTGTCATTCTTCCTGACCGGACTGCTGTAACGCTTTATCCTGTAAGCATGTTAACACGTATATTTCCCAAACTAAACTCACAACTCATCCAGGGTTAAACTGCACAGAGAACCATAATTTGCGGCCCCTTTTACTGAGCGGAAAGGAGCCGCAACTCCAGCAAAATTGCTCAACAGTTGGTCAGCCAGGCTCGTCAGAAGTCGCGGTCCAATGCAATTATCATTTAATCGAAGATGGAAAAAAAGGGCGCCGAAGCGCCCCTTTTTCTGCCGAACAACAATTAGAAGTTGTGGCGAAGACCGATCGTGAAGGTCGAACGGTTAGCACCGCCATTCACATAGTTAGGTGCTGTATATCCAACAGTTCCAATAAGAGGGGCGCCCGCGCCAGTAGCAATAAGGTTATTGGCTGCCGGCCCATTAGGGTTATCAAGATAAACGTGCTGATAACCCCCAAAAATGCTCGTCCGCTTGCTCAGGTTGTGAATTGCGCCCACAGTGAAACTGTCAGCCTTGCGCGCAGCCGCGGCATTCACGCCACCAGCATGGGCCTTGGTCATACCGCCCTGCGCCACAAGAGTAGTATTGCCCCATCTGTATTGCGCGCTGGCAAACCAGAGATTGCCGTCTCCGCCCCAGTTCATGGCGGAGTTGCACTGACCGGAAACCAGGCCGGAATCGAGCGGGTTTGCGGTCAGGGAGGCGGCGGTGCTACATGTGGCAGCCCCAAGCGCATTGTTGACGTCTTCATACTGGCCGCTCAGTTTGAAGTTTTCCCAGGCCCAGGAAGCACCGACACGCCATATTTCTTCAGTTCTCAGGCCGAGGCTTTTCTGGATGCCGCTGGCATTATCCCGGGAGTAGCCGCCGAAGATATCGATACCCATGCCCATGAAGTCCGCGTGATATTTTGCCGCAGCTTGGCCATCGAACTCGCCGTTACGTCCACCAGTATTGCCATTGCTGCCCAGACCGCCGGGAAGGAAACCGGAAATGATGCTGCCACTCTGAAGTGGGTTGAGTGAATTGGCATCACCGGGCATCAAGATACCTGAGAAGGTGAATCCTTCGATGCTTGCGGAGTCATAACGAATGGCGCTGTTGACGAAAGTATTCGCACCGGAACCCATGCCATTAGCTGCACCGGACATGGTTCCACCGGCGCCATTCGCTTGCAGGGTGGTGTAGGCGAACGGATCGATTGTCATACCGCCGGCGAAGTCCTTGAAGGGGGACTGGAGACGGCCAAACCTGATATCACCCCAATGGCTGTGGGAGAGGCCTACCCACTGCTCACGAGGCGTGGTGGCGGAACCGGAGCCGGTATTAAGCCCGAATTCCAGGCGAGCATTTGCTTTCAGGCCATTGCCCAGATCTTCTGTAACCTGCAGACCCCAGCGGGAAGAGCGGGAATTGTCCTGGAGTGCCCCCTGGCTGGGCTGGCTGGCAAAATCAACGAGACTGTATTCGGCTTGTGCCCGACCAAAAAGCGTAACGTTTGTCCCCTGAGCGGATGCAACCACCGGGGCCGCGAGTGCACCGGCAACGGCCAGCGCAATCAGTTTCTTTTTCATGTGGAAAATCTCCTTTAAAGTTGAAACGGTGGGGCCTCGCACCGACCCTATTTCGGTGGGAGTTTATTCCCGCTGCCTGGACCTCCCGAAAATGAGAGGGTTGAGAGATTGTGCCTAACGTAACAACGCCTAGCAAGGAAATAAAGAGAGTTTGGGAACTGGACAAGGATATGTGTTGCTTTTTTGCAACAAAGCATGGGAACCTTCGGAATCCTGCGGGTCGGATGCAACCCGGACGACTGATGAATTGCTCTATCCGAACAACCTCGCCAGCTCGGCTCCAGGATCATGAGCACGCATGAAGGCTTCGCCTACGAGGAAGATGCCTACTCCGTGCCCGCGCATCAGCGCAACATCGTCAGGTGTAAGCACCCCGCTTTCGGTGATGGTCATGCGGTCTGGCGGAATGCGGTCAAGCAGATGCAGGGTCGTATCCAGGCGGGTTTCAAACGTATGCAGGTTGCGGTTATTGATACCGATCAGGGGAGACGCCAGCTCCAGCGCCAGTTCGAGTTCCGCACCATCATGAACCTCGACCAGCACGGCCATCCCGAGCGTATGAGCCAGCGATTCCAGCTTGCGCATTTCCGCTATCGCTTCTTCCTTCTGCCGGTGGCCCCCGGCCGAAATGAAAGGATCGCGGAAGGCGGCGACAATGATGAGGATGCAATCCGCCCCCATGAGCCGTGCTTCGGCGACCTGATATTCGTCCAGCATAAAATCCTTGCGCAGGGTCGGCAGATCGCAGGCGCTTCTGGCCTGCTTCAAATATTCCGCGCTGCCACGGAAATATTGCTGGTCTGTCAGAATCGACAGACAGGCCGCGCCATGCTGGCCATAGCTTACGGCGATAGCCGCGGGGTCGAACTGCTCGCGCAACACGCCCTTGCTGGGACTGGCCTTCTTTATTTCCGCAATGACGGCCGGCAATCCCAGGACAAGCTTCTTGCGAAGCGCGCCAACGAAATCCCTTGGCGGCGGTAACGCCTCCGCCTGGCGAAGAAGCACGGCAAGAGAACCTTGCGCTTTCAATGCCGCAATCTCCTGTCGCTTTGTCGCCAGAATCTCCTGAAGAATATTAGCCATGATCAAACAAGAGAAACCTCACCGCGGTTCTGCCGGTTTGAGAATTCCACCAGCTCCTGCAATTTTTCCCTCGCAGCACCGCTTTCTATAACGGCATGCGCTTTTTTTACACCTTGCGCAAGCGACTCTGCGACACCTGCCACATAAATCGTCGCACCTGCATTCAGCAATACGATATCCCGCGGCGGCCCCGGCTGATTATTCAATACCGCTCTCAGCATCTCCGCAGACTGAGCGGTGTCATGCGCTTGTATTGTTTCAATGGGAGCCGCTTTCATGCCGAAATCTTCCGGCCTGACGGTATATTCCAGGATCTCGCCGTGCCTGAGTTCACCTACCAGCGTCTCGCCAGCTATCGTGATCTCATCCAGCCCACCCTGGTTGCTAGCGCTGCCATGAACCACCATCACATGACGGCTGCCCAGGCGATGCAAAACGCGTGTGATGATGCCTACGAGATCGGGATGGAATACGCCCAGCAGTTGATTTTTTGCTCCGGCGGGATTGGTCAGCGGCCCGAGAATATTAAACAGGGTACGCACCCCCAGTTCGCGCCGTACGGAGGCGGCATGTTTCATGGCATTGTGGAAATTGGGCGCAAACATGAAACCGAGACCGATTTCATTTATGTTCTCCGCTATTTGCGCCGGTGTCTGGTCGAGATTGACCCCCAGTGCTTCGAGCACATCGGCACTTCCCGATTTGCTGGAAACAGAGCGTCCGCCATGTTTCGCCACCCGTGCGCCGGCAGCCGCGGCGACGAACGCAGCGGTGGTGGAAATGTTGAAAGTATGGGCACTATCCCCTCCTGTTCCGCATGTATCGACGAGGCGGTCATCCTGCACTTCCACGTGGGCGGCAAATTCGCGCATTACCTGTGCCGCAGCAGTGATCTCGCCCACGGTTTCCTTCTTCACACGCAACCCGGTGATAATCGCTGAAATCAGCGTGGGGGAGAGTTCTCCGCGCATGATCTGTCGCATGAGCGACAGCATTTCATCATGAAAAATTTCACGGTGCTCGATGAGGCGTGTCAATGCTTCCTGCGGACTCACAGTGGCCTGCTACTAACTGATACCGCCCCCGCAACTCTTTCAACCCTTTCACTGGGATTCATGCCACTTCCTTCAGTTTTCACTGGTTCAGAAAATTCCCGAGCAATGTGTGCCCATGCTCGGTCAGAATGGATTCCGGATGAAACTGCACACCTTCGATGGGCAGGGTCTTGTGACGCACACCCATGATTTCCCCATCTTCGGTCCAGGCAGTGATTTCCAGGCAGTCGGGGAGAGTTTCCCGTTCAATGACAAGAGAGTGGTAACGGATTGCGGTGAACGGGTTGGGCAAACCACGAAACACTCCTGCCCCATCATGAAAGATAAGGGAGGTCTTGCCGTGCATCGGCCGTGCCGAATGAATTATTTTTCCGCCGAAGGCCTGCCCTATGCTCTGATGACCGAGACAGACACCCAGCAAGGGAATCTGCTCATTGTAGCGCTCGATCAGGGGAATGGATATTCCAGCCTTGCTCGGCGTGCACGGGCCTGGGGAGATCACGATGCGCTCAGGCTTTAACTGCGCAACTTCCTGAGGGGTGATTTCATCATTGCGAAACACTTTCACTTCCTCGCCCAGTTCGCCAAAATACTGGACCAGGTTATAAGTGAAGGAATCGTAATTATCGATCATCAACAGCATAGTAAGAAATCCACCCGATGAAGTCCACCCTGAAAGATATACGCACGCCGCTCATATCTTATTTTACGCTGAAGCTGACGGATACAACCAGGATAGCGAAGAGACCGATATTATCCCTTCTCCAAATCCGAGGGGCAAGGTCAACAGAAAAAGGTTTGATACGCCACAAACAGACAATAGCGCTTTCCCTTGATGCAGTATTTACCAGTCGAACAGGGCTGCTGGGCAGGCGCGGCCTGAACCGCAATCCATCCGGCTGCCCGCGAGCCCCGACACCTGCGCCTCGTCCATCTCGCCCTTGAATCTTCCGCCCAGCGTCACGCTGCCCGCAGGCAATACCGCATCCCGGGCTTCGCCAGCCGCCTTGCCATCTATATACAGCGTAGCGCATCAGAAATCGTGAAACCGACGTGATGCCACCGCTCGACAGCAAAAGACTGCTCGGAAATCACGCTCGCGCCCCCTGATTGCGCCCTGATCAGGCCGTCATCCAGGGAGATGTCACGTTACCGGACTGATAAATGGTGCCACTGAGGGAGGCAGGCTTGACCATACGCTGAAGCTGTAACCCCCTGCTGCCTTACCCCGGGAAGAATCAGGTTTTGTGCGCCATCGAACCTTGGAGCGCCATTCGAAAATGATGCCACTACATGCTGCGCAGAGGATTGTGCGTGCAGGTTGCTGGCGCCGCTATCCTGAGGGCTTCCCTGCGATTCGGCAAAATGATAGATCGCGCTGCTGGCATCGTACGTCCCTTTGGGGTCGGCTGCCGATGTCGCATTTTCATTACCGTAGTAAAGGAAAATTTCGGTTTGGGCCGAGAGTCGGGGTACTTTCACCCAGATGAGCGCCAACTCGTTTGCGACATCCCATTTTTCAAAATGGAACTTGAGCTCGGTCTTGTCATCTCCCGCGACCAGCCGCACATCACCGCCATTATCGCTTGCCGAGAAAAAGTCGAAGTTGCCTGTATGCAGGCGGATTAATACGGGTACGTCCGTTACCTCGCTTGATGGGCCTGTCAGCGTGATTTTCTTGCGGCTTGTCCAGTCCTCATTCCACCACGCATAACTGGAAAAAGACCACGTCGACAACACAAAGGCGAGCAGAAACGGCAGGAAACGCATGCAAATTAACCCCAATAAACACGGGGGGATTATCCCTGCCTCTGATTACAGCCATTGGTAATGAACCGTGATCCGAACGGATCATGTGACTGCGATGGAACTGCATGTGGGAAAAGAATGTGGGGCCATGATCCATGGTTTAACAAATCTCTCATCAAAATGAAAAGGAAGGCAGCTAACGTTTGCGCAACTCACCCCGCGGCTGAGTCCGTCCCCGGAACAAAGGAGAAATGGCATGATCCGCCGAACATCCTTCCATTCTGTGCTGACAATCTTATTTTTCTTCCTTGTCTTACTGGTTATTGCACCCGCCCTGGCCAACGGAAAAAATGGCGGCACGGAAAGAACCCGCTTCTATGACGCCTCTCCTGATAATTTCAGCGGCAATATTCAACTCGGCCCTCGTCCTTTTTTCCTTGTCGAGGATATGGAGCCCGGCGAACTCAAGAACAAGCTCGCGCGTTGCAGTACCGGCCCGTTCAGAAAAACATACTTCTCCATCGGCCATCGGGGCGCTCCATTGCAGTTTCCCGAACATACGGCGGAATCCTATAGGGCAGCCGCTCGCATGGGTGCCGGCATTCTGGAGTGCGATGTAACGTTTACCAGGGACAAGGAACTGGTGTGCCGCCATTCGCAATGCGGTCTGCACACCACCACAAATATTCTGGAAACACCCCTGGCTGAAAAATGCAGGCGGCCTTTTATGCCTGCCCAGCTCGATGCTTCCGGAAACCTGATTCAGGAAGCTTCCGCCCAGTGCTGCACGAGCGACATCACCCTGGAAGAATTCAAGAGCCTGAAAGGGAAGATGGACGCCTTCAATCCACAGGCAAGAAATGCTAGGGAATATCTGCAGGGTACTCCTGGATGGCGCACCGACTTGTACGCCGGCCTCACCAGCGGAACCCTGCTCAGCCACCGGGAAAGTATCGAACTCTTCAACAAGCTGGGCGTAAAAATGGCCCCCGAACTCAAGAGCGCGGAGGTAGCGATGCCTTATGACAGCGAGGGGGACGAAGTCGGCGACTACACGCAGGAAGTTTATGCACAGCAGATGATCGACGAGTACAAGGCTGCGGATATCAAACCTCGCGATGTCTACCCTCAATCCTTCGATATCCGCGATATCCGCTACTGGATCGCCAATGAACCGGATTTCGGGAGGCAGGCAGTTTATCTCGACGATGCCAACACTGTAGCGGATCTCCCCAATGCCGGGCAGTTGGCCGCTTATAAGGCCGAGGGCATCAATATTGTGGCTCCTCCCATATTCGCCCTACTGAATGTCGATGGGAGCGGCAATATCATTCCGTCCAACTATGCCATACAGGCTAAGGCCGCAGGACTCGACATTATCACCTGGACCCTGGAGCGCTCCGGGTTGTTGGCAGACGGTGATAACGGCTTTTATTACCAGACTTTCGATTCCGCCATAAGGCGCGAGGGGGACGTGATGAAAGTACTGGACGTCCTGAACCGGGATGTAGGTATTCTGGGCATCTTCAGCGATTGGCCCGCCACGGTGACCTATTACGCCAACTGCATGCGCCTGAAGTAGAAGTTCTGTGGCAACAACCTGCGCAGCCAAACTCCCTCACTCGAGCCCGCCAGGACCGCCCGCTCTCCCTATGTGCGCAACGTCGATGAATGTTAGCCCCATTCATCTCATCAGTGATTTCATCAGTTAATCCTGTTCGCCTGACCCTCCTTCATCGGTCGGCTATGTCGGATTCATTTTCTTCGTTTTGCTGGCACACTCCCTACGAATTGAATAAGGCACAGCCTCCTTTCATGCATCGCCTCTCGCTGTAAACAAGAATCCCTTTCGAGGCAGCCCCGGTTCCGCTCCTGATCTGCAGAACTGGCCGCGCAACCAAGCCGTCCAGGTACGTTCGGCTCAGTTTTTTGACTGAATATGCCAATACAAATTCTGTAACACAAGACCGTAATAATGGGTTCGCTGCTGAAGCTCATCCAGGCACAGTGACTCGTATCAATTCCCAGCATGGGAATAAAGCCGGCTGAACCCATTTAAACAAGGAGACATGATGAGTAGCACCCTCCACGCTGATAGAAAGAACAATCCCGATCGCACCAGCAGCAACGAGTCCGGCAATGCATCACTGCATGATCTGATCGAAGCCGGCAGGCTTTCCCGCCGGGCCTTCCTCCAACGTTCGCTGGGCCTTACGGCTGTCGCATTCGGCGGCCCCCTGCTCGATGGGCTGGTGCAGTTTGCTTACGCAGCACCGGCGCCTGTGAACGGCATCGGTTTCGATTCAGTGCCTGCCAATCTATATCTTTCACCCGGGGATGACGCCGTTACCGTTCCCGCCGGCTATACCGCACGCGTCCTGATCGCCTGGGGAGACTCTCTTACCCAGGCGCCGCACTGGAATCCGGGGAGCGCAATGACCGAGACGATACAGTTGCATACCTTCGGCGCCCATGTGGACGGGATGCATCTGTTTCCCTTCCCTCCCATGGGATCATCCGGATCACCCGGCGTCGCCAGTATCCGCGGCCTGCTGGTGACGAATCATGAGTATGTCGATCCTCCTCTGGTCAATAACATCACTCCGGCATCCAGCTACGCGACCACCTCGATCACTCTCGAGATGGTGCGCGCACAGCAGGCCGCGCACGGCATCAGCGTGGTCGAGGTATGGAAAAAGAACGGCATGTGGGAGGTCAAGCGTACTTCCGCCTTCAACCGCCGCATTACCGGCAACTCCCTCTGCAAGCTCAGCGGACCCGCCGCTGGGCATGATCTGATGAAAACGGCCGCCGACCCCGGCGGCATGAATGTTCTCGGCACACTCAACAACTGCGCCAACGGCCATACCCCCTGGGGCACTTATCTCACGTGCGAGGAAAACTGGAACGGCTATTTCTCCAATGAGACGGGAGATGTGGCCGGCGCAAACGATCCGGAGCAGAAGCGTCGGATTCTAAATGGGCAAGCGCGCTATGGTATCGGCAAGGGCGGGGCCGGTTACCGCTGGCACGAAACGGATGCGCGTTTCCGTGCCGACCTTAACCCGAATGAGCCGCATCGCTTCGGCTGGGTTGTGGAAATCGATCCATGGGATCCAAGGAGCACGCCGATGAAGCGCACTGCGCTGGGACGTTTCAAGCACGAAAATGCCAGTTGCGTCGTGGATCCCGATAATACGGTCGTCATATATATGGGTGATGATGAGCGCAACGAGTACCTTTACAAGTTTGTCTGCGCCAACAAATATAATCCCCGCAACCGCGCGGCCAATCGCGATCTATTGGATTCCGGCACGCTTTTCGTGGCAAGGTTCAATGCGGATGGCAGCGGGAAGTGGCTCCCACTGATCTGGAACCAGAATGGGCTGACGCCGGAAAATGGCTTTGCCGATCAAGCCGAAGTATTGATCAAGGCACGCCAGGCGGCGGATCGCGCAGGCGCCACAATGATGGATCGTCCGGAATGGATAGCAGCGCACCCCGCCTCACGTGAAGTCTATATGACGCTTACCAACAACAACCGCCGTGGAAGCAACCCGCCGTCCAGCAACAGCATCGACGGAAGTAGGCCCGCCGGCAGTGCGCGTCCTCCCGTAGATGCCGCAAACCCCAGGCTGGACAACCGTTACGGTCACATCATCCGCTGGCGCGAAAACATGGGCAAAGTCGACGCCATGGATTTCGAATGGGACATTTTCGTTGAATGCGGTGACAAACTGGACCCACAGCCGCACCATCGAGGCAATATAAACGGTGACGATTATGGCGCTCCGGACGGCCTCTGGTTCGACCAGGACGGCCGCCTGTGGATACAGACCGATCAGGCAGGTGATGCCACCGGCGACTGGGCCAACATCGGGGGCAATGTCATGCTATGCGCGGATCCTTCCACGGGCGAGACGCGCAGATTCCTCACTGCCCCGAAGTACTGCGAGGTTACCGGGGTTACAAGCTCCCCGGACGGCAAAACCCTGTTCGTCGGCATCCAGCACCCCGGGGAGGATTGGGAAACACATTTTACCCAGAACTCGACCTGGCCCGACAGCGGTCAAAACGGTCCCACTACGGCCGGCGGTTCCCCTTCCAAGCCACGCTCCGCTGTGGTGGTCATCACTAAAGATGATGGCGGCGTGATTGGCACCTGACTTGCCGTTAACTGGAGCAGCAGCTCAAAAATCTTTGATTGGCCTCCATGGAAAGCCTTTCCCTGCAGAACATGGGCGCTTATTCGAACAACCTATGAAGAAGGATACGCAAATCTGCTCCCGGATGCTTCCGCCGCACGTCCGCGCCCAGCCGCATCTGCGGCCTCGCGAAGCGAGCGCTTGTAAGCTGATCGATGCCGCCTTCGTCCATGAGAAATCATTTGCTTGCCCCCTTGGCAAAGGTGCGGTACCGAACATATCTTTTACCTGAGGATTGTCAGAATGCGTCTCGACGTACAAGCGGTCCGCAGGCTTTATCAGAGATTCCTTTTCTGAAATCACAGTCCTCTCTGGTTGACATGTTTTTCCATCTCGAAAGAAATACTGAATATGAAAAAACGAAGATACATTGATCTGTACGGTTACACCCAGGATGAGTTTGATCACTGGCTGGAAAAAGGTATTAACAAAAAGCTTCGTTCTGCCGGAAAATCCCGGTCGGAATTAGACATGCACACTGTCTTTGCGGCTTATCACGACGAAACTCGCAAACTTCCCCGCCGCAGGCTCCGCGAAATGCGGACTGCCACCTGATCTCCGGCTTCCCAGACCGCCCGCTACCGGTTTCTGGGCGGCTTTCAAGATATTCAGAGTCAATACCCTGTCCTCTCATGAAGGTCGTGGCGCGAAGACCGCGCCACTTTCCAGGTTACGGGGAATGTTATTCCACCGGGACTGCGCATCATAAAAATATAAGCATGCAGCTTTGTTCAGACAGAACGGGCAGAATGGTCTTTAGCTCCCTCTGAACCTTTGATCCCGGGTACAGGGCTCCGATGAATCCTTATTCCAGGCATTGGGCACTATTGGGAAAACAGGAATAAATCCCGCTGGCATCCCGATGCCTGAGTGGCGGAATAGCGGAAAGAAACTTTTTTCGCTACTCACTCCTGTTTCACGCAGCCCTACTTTCCTCACTCCTTCTTCTCAAGCCCTGATCCGAATCAGCGACACCAGTGTCGGCCTCCCTTACATCAGATGCTTATCCCGCAAATTATTTCATGTAAATCCGAAAGTTATTTTATGGCACGGTTTATGCTCCCATAGCTGATGCCACCACACTTGTGTGGTGGAAACCACAACATAGAAATAAGTAAAAAAGAGGGAAACATGAATAGACTTATCACAGGCGCGCTCACTGGCGCTGTATTGATGACAGTTCCATTAGCGGCTTCTGCACTCGTCATAGACATAAATACGTATCTCACCGGCAGTTCCGGCGGCAGCAATGTCACGGTTGCCACGCTGACACTGACCCAGAACGGCAACAGCGTGGATTTCAGATTCGAGAATTCTATAGGGAACCTTGGGACAATCGCGAATAACGCGTTTATTTCCGGCCTTTTGTTCTCCTATGATGGCTCGCCTCTGCTTGAGAGCAGCTCATTTTGGAATTTCGCGGGTACTCAACAGGCACCGGAGAAGATCAATATAAATCCGAAGGGGGTAGATGCGGGTTACGCTTTTTACCTGGACCTGGACTACCCCACCAGCAAAAAGAATCCAGCGCTCCGGTTTACCGACGGCGAATACAGCACGTGGACAGTCAGCGCGGCAGACGGGGTATCGGCTGTCCTGGTAAGTGATTTTACTACCCTGGTCACTGCTAATGGCAATGGCAATAACAAACCTGCCTCGCTCGCCCTGGTTCATATCCAGGGAGTAGAGGGAGCAGGAAAAGATTCCTTGAAGTATGTTGGCAGTGAAGCTGTCCCTCCGCAGGAGGACCCGGGAACAGTTCCGGAACCAGCGACGCTAGCATTGTTGGGCCTGGGGATGGCCTCTCTTGCCTGGATGCGTAAACACAAAAAATAACTTCCCGTTTTTTTGTACGCCACAACCCGCGCAAGCGGGTTTGTATTTTGAAGAAACTGCTGGCCTGCGGATGTTGCATCGGGCTGATTCATGGGGCTGATTGCTGCCGCTGGATTCCTCCGCTTGAGCCAGACAGTAATCACCGTGATACTGTGAAAGTTGACTTGCAACCGGCTGCTCTTGAACCCGGCTTCTATACTTTTACCGTGAGTTGAGAAGCACCAGTGTTGAGAACGGATACCGAGGTGCCGGTGGAAGTACCTGCCACTGCATATTGGCTGCGCTCAGCACCCGCAATATCGAGATTATTGGCGAATACAAGCACCCTACATTCACTGTCCGCTGGGGGGCCACGAACGAGACAACCAGACCAACATCCCCTGCCGTGATGCCGTAACACCCTTGGAGAGCGCATTGATTCCGCTACCGGAAGCGGCGCGTGCAATTCCTGGGTTAGGTTACCCTGAGCACCTACACTTCACCCACTTTGATATCCGGCCGCGGTAGTGTGAGTAGATGACCACGAGCAACTGTAAAGAGTCTCACCTTTCGGCTTCGGAATCCATTCCGGATTCTTTCCTTATCAAAAAATCTCCACACCCCTATCCACGATTCCTTGGGAATCTCCTTGGTAGAACATGCAAAGATAGGATAGTCATTCATCTCGACCGCTGCTTCAGGAGCAGGTGTTTCGGATATTAAGTTTTATGGCAGGGCTTGTAAAAAAGCAAAATCTGTCTAGAAATAACTATAAGTTGCGAAACAGGAGAAAGGAAAGGCGAGATCATGGCCTCCGAAAACTTCAAGAGCAATTTAATCACAGGTTTGGCCGCTGGCCTTGCTGCCACGCTGCTCGCGCCAGTGCTACGTCCGTTCCTGGCCAACGCCTCCCGGTCACTTACCAAAGCGACAATCAAAGGCGGTGTCCTTTTGTACGAGAAGGGGCGGGAATCATTTGCAGAGCTGGGTGAAACAGTGGATGACCTGATGGCCGAGGTCAGGTCAGAGATGGAAACCGGCGGGGAGGGAAGCGCGGGGGTCGCCTCGGAAACTGAGGCTACTAATGCGCAAGGAAGGACCACGCCCTCCTAGATTCGGAATTGCGGAAATAGCAGTTCCGAAACTCTCGCCAAATAAAAACCTGTTGCAGAAAACGAGCGAGCCAAGGGGTTGCGGAGTTCCGGCCAGGACTCCGCAGGGAAGCAGTAGCGGACGTTGAGCAGCAGTTCGCCATTGCCGGTGACGCCGCCCTCGATAGCAGCAAGGGCAGGAGCCGAGGCTGCCATGATGGCTGTGATTGCGAGTGTCTTAAGTTTGAAATCCATCTTCATTGCGGATACTCCGTAGGTAATTAGTGTTGCACCAAAAAAATCCGGCTGACTGATCCATGAAGCCTTGCCTCATCTGATCACCGTCCTGGAGCAACCCGGCTACCTCCGCTTGCAGTGGAGACCCGCAGCTTTCCGTCTCCGCCTCGCAACGGGTTTGGCTTTGTTCCTGACCGGCTAGAACGCTTGTACCTGTTACCGGACGTGGGCAACTATATGTGATCGTCGTTAACCATCTGTGAAACACAATCGTTGTTTTCGTGGTACTTTCTGCCTATTCTTTTGGTCTGCATGGCGGAAACTCACCATTCGCGCGTACCGGATGTGACGGATATGGGCAGCAGGAATGCTGTTTCCCGCTTTTCATGGGTGCCAGGACACCCGTAGGAGTCACTGCGGATACAGTGAAGAATCGGGGGCGCGGACTCTAGGGTCGAGGAGATCGGCTCATGGGATTCAAAGCGTGATCTTCAGCGCCATCGCCTTGGCTACGGCATGAGCCCGGTTATTGACATCCAGCTTTTTCAGGATTTTCTGGATGTGATTTTTGACGGTAAGCGGGCTGATATGAAGTAGCTGGGCTATTTCATGATTGCTCTTTCCCGCCTGAACATGACGCAGAATTTCCGTCTCACGGTCCGTGATGAGTTTTCTGCTTCTTTCCCGCACGACACCCTGCTTGTGATGGCGTTCATGAAACAGCATACGCACCAGCACCATATGCATGCGGCATCAACAACTCGAGGAAATAAGCATGACGCTCGCTCAACGCCGCGGAAATCTGGGTAAAGGTAAAGAAGCAGGTGGTCCAGCCATTGGCGTCGAACATCCCGTGCGCCGCGATACGCTGCAGATTTTCATGTCTGAGATCGTGAGAAAAATGCTTGTAGGTGGGGGTATGCGAATTATTTGGGTAAACCAGAAGCGGCTGGTTTTTGCCCGCGCTCCACGCGGACATGGCGCGAAATACAATCCCGCCATCGGGACGGCAAAGTTCTGAAAACCGGATTTCGTCCATATCCGTGCGGCTGAATCTTTCGATATTCACAGCCTGACCATTGCCCTCATCAAACAGGCATATGAGCATGCCATGGGGCAGAGGGCCCTGCAGTTCACCCTGCGCCCACAAGAAAAACTGATGACGGCGGAATATATTGATCGATGAATCGATAATCCGGAACAGGTATTCCGCCTCCCGCTCTGTCAGCGTAAACTCTCCCCCCATCATTCCTTATGCCCTGATTATTCATATCGTTCTCGGTCTGCAACGATCTTCCCGATATTATTTTTTTCGATTCGCGCGATTGCGTATTTTCATGGCAGGATATGACTGAATCATTAAGATCAGGTGTCAGATTCATGAATCCGATGTAGGTAGAAAGGACCATACAGACGACAGGAGGAAATGCAGGGAGGCCTTCCCAAGGTTCCATGAAATATGCCCCTGCGAAGAGATAAGTGGGGACAGACTCCCCGGAAACTTCCAGCCCTGAAATTCAGAAGTTCTAATATTGAACGCTCTGCGGGGAGGAATCGGATTGTGGGGAGGAATCGGGTTGCGGGGACCTCGCATCCTCCTGATCCGATGGGCTCGGGGAGAGCGAGAAAGGCGAGGACGGTGATGGGACGCTTCTTTCCGGTTCGGGTTGCGGCTGGGAACCGGAAGCTTCTGTCTGCGGCCGAAGATCTCCTGGCCGCCACTCAGGTGAAGATTGGGGTGGAGCAGCTGGCAAGTCGACCGGTGCAGCTTGCGCTTGGGGCGGACTGGCGGAGTCTCCGGGTAAGTAGATGAACTTCCAGTCGCGATAATCCTTCGCTTCCACAAAATCCGCATAGCGTTCCGGAAAATTCGCGCGCTTGAGCGGGGGCTCTTTTGAAAGGCTGTACACGCCGATTATTCCGGCATTCGGTTGTGTGACCAGACCCCACTCGCTTGAGCCAGTCATGGGATCGAAAAATATTTTCCGGAGATGCCGTTTGATGGTGGGAAAACGCTTATCCAGAAGCAATTTTTCCAACGAGTCGGGATAACGCTTCGGCATACCGGGCGAATTTTCGTGATAAGAGCCGATCGCCTGCCTGAACTGTTCTCCGGCAAACATCAGTTCTTTTTCTTTTTCCCGCCGTACCTCGGTACGCCATACCTGCATGGCGCCCGCCAGCGCAACGCTGGTCAGCGCCACCACAAACAGGATCCAGATATAGGTAAAACCCTTTTGCCCTGCGCCTCCTACGCGTATATCGCGCCGTATTCCTTGCCGTCCAATCACACCGCTACCAGGCCGCGTAAGAGGTTCCATCCTTTGACTCTTCCTCCGCGCCGCTACGCACATCGTAGAGACCTTCGGCTGAATCAGGGGGAGGGAGGATGACCCAGGTTTCGGAACTTTCGGTCAAGGGATCAACCGGAATGGCGCGCAAGTACCGCTTCTCGACCAGCTCTGCCAGATCGCGGGGATAGTCCCCCGTATCGCCGTAGAACTTGTCGATGGCATCCCGCATGACATTCAGGTCCTGGCGCAATACTGCTTCCTTTGATCTTTCCACGGAGTTGAAATACCGCGGGGCGGCAATGGTGAGAAGAACGGCAATGATGGCCATGACAACCAGCAACTCGACCAGGGTAAAACCGGAGGGGTACGAGCTCTGTTGCATACTTCCGGAAGTAAATCCGGATTCAGTTTCGTGCATCCTGATCACCATTTATCGTAGGCAATGCCGTTCAAGCCGATCCGCGATGAACGGGAATACACGTCGAAAACATCATTCCCCTCCTGCGGGTTATCCGGTGAGCTCTCGTAGGAACGCTTGCCCCAAGTATCGGCATCAGGCAATGCAGGATCATCCGCCATCGGGTCTCTTGGCAGCCGCCGCAGGAAATATATCTTGCGCTTGGCGGGATGCTTGAGATCCGGCACGCCATTCACCAGATCTTCCAGCTTGCGCGGATACTCCGATTCATCGGCTTGCCGAGCAATCCTCCCTTCGTTCACTGCGCCCTTGTATGCGTCCAGCGCTTCGCGGATCTGACGTAATCCCACCCGCAGTTCCTGTTCTTTTTCACGCTTTACCGTGAGTTCATATAACGGTATCGCGGCGGAAGCGAGCACCGCTGTAATGGCTACGACGACGGTCAGTTCCACCAGGGTAAATCCTCGTCCGCCTGTTTTTTTTACCAGCGCCGTGCTCACACCAAAAATACGCTTCATGTCAACTCAACGAATGTCCACATTGACAGCCGGTGGCAAAGGCACCGGAACGGGAAGCGGCCCGCTTTCATCCTTGAAACTGACATTCCCGATACTGATCTGTGTCGTGACAGGCTTTTGCGCGAGGATCCTGAATCGCACATCCACGGCGCCGCCACCCTTGCTCAGTTTCAACACACGTGTTCCGGATTTATCACCTTCGTCCACCGGCTCAAGCGCCGCAGGGTCATAATTCAGCTCCAGTTCGCCAGGCGGGAGCGCATCTACGCCGGCGGCGGCCACGCTCACCGCAAATTCCTGTCCTGCGGAGACCTGCTCCGGCGCAGCCAGTGTCACAACCGGCGTCCCCTCGGCAGGAGGCGGCGGTGGCGGGCGGGGTTCCTCCCTGGGAGGCGCAGATGGCCACTGCCGGTTGGCATCAGCACCGGAGGTTGGAGAGGAAGAAGCCATCGCCAGCGCCCGCGGCGCCACCTTGCCGATCATCAGCGGCGAAGCCGCTATCGCGTTCTCCGTGCCGAAGTGCACTTCACTGGCTGCTTTTGCAGGGCGTGCAATATTGCGCACGATGCGCGGCGTGATCAGCAGTGCGATTTCAGTCTTGTTGCGCGTGACGCTCCGATTCGTAAACAGCTTCCCAACCCACGGCAGTTCAGCCAGACCTGGGACCTTGGACAGCGTGGCGCGCTCATCATCGCTGATCAATCCTGCCAGAACCTGCGTTTCGCCATCCCTCAATGCCAGCGTGGTCGACGCCGTGCGCGTACCCACCTGATAGGCAATGCCGTTATTTATCTCCACTTCTTTTACGATATTGCTGACTTCAAGGCTGACCTTCATCGACACCTCATCCTGCAGGGAGACCGTGGATTCCACGTCCAGCTTGAGCCCGACGTCCAGATAACTGACCGACGAAGCCACGCCAACGTTGGCGGCGGCAGTTGTCGTGACTACAGGCACCTTATCGCCAATGAGAATTTTTGCCTTTTCCCGGTTCTTGACACGAATGCGTGGATTGGCAAGTACATTGATAATCCCGTCCTGCCGCTTCAAATTGACAACCAGCGCCGGATTGGCGACGAATCCAATCAAATTGTCGAGATTGGAACCATTGCGGTTAATGCCTGCGCGGCTGATCTGGAAGGGCGGGAAGGGAGCGGCGCCGGCAGCGCTCGCTGCGGTAAGGTAATTCACGTTAAGCTGGTCCGGGTACTGCAGCCCCAGGTTGAGCAGTTTGTTGCGCCCGATTTCCAGCACCTCCACTTCCAGCATGACTTCGGGATCGGCAAGGTCGTTCAATGCAACCAAGCGCTCGACCAGCCGGATTGCCTCCGGCGTGTCTTTCATGACGAACAGGTTCAGCTTTTCGTCGACATGCATGTCCTTGGTTTTGACCAGTCCCTTGACCATCGCGACCATCTGCTTCACATCGGTATTCGTGACAAAGAAACTGCGCACCATCAATTCCTGGTATTCCTTCTGCTTGGCCGGAGTATTCGGATAGATCAGCACCGAATTTTCGTTGAGCACCTTGTGTGCGAGCTGGTTCGTCACCAGCAGGAGCTTGAATACATCCTCGATATTGGTCTCGCGCACGAAAATCGTCGTCTTGCTGTCCTGCTTGACGTCCTTGTCAAAGACCACGTTGATGCCGCCGGTGCGCGCCAGGATTTCGAATACCGATTTCAGTCCCGTGTCGCGAAACTCAAGCGTGATAGGTTTTTTGAACGCGGTTTTCAGGACAGGGCCCGCTTGCGCAGCCTGCACTTCCATCTCGGTGATACGCTGAATGAGCCTGCGCGCATCCCGCTGCATCGGATTTTCCTGCAGCACGGAGCGGACCTCGCTTGAAGCAACCGCATACTCCCCCCGCTCCAGCAATTCTTCCGCGCGTTTTATTGCCGCTGTATGGCGTCGATCCATATTGATCGCCTCCAGCCCGGCGAGTGCGCGTTCATGACGTGGATTTATTTCAAGCGCCCGGCGAAAACCCCGTTCAGCCGCTTCCAGATCACCTGTAGACCTGGCGGCTTCCCCCTCGAATACGAAACGCGCGGCTACCGCTTCCCGCTGACGCGCGAGCACCGCACGAATTTCAAGATTATCCGGATTTTCGCGCGCCGCCTGTTCGAGACTGGCAAGTCCGGTGTCGAGCTTGCCCTCGGCTAAGAGCCGCTTGCCCTCCACAAACGCATTGTTTGTCGCGCATCCTGCAATTCCGGCAAGAACCAGGGCAAGCAGAACGTGTTTGCCAGTTTTCATGGAATGTTTGCCGCCCCCGCGGTAGCAAGCATCTGTCTGGCGTTAAGGGGAAGATAGGTGAACGTGATGCCGTGGTCGCTCACCTCATCCAATCGATACTGGTTATTGATGCTCTCACCGGGTCTGACGATATAATTGCGTTCTCCCAGGGCGAGAAACACGCGTGTTTCATTCCCTTCGACAACCTTGCCCAGATACCTGAATTGCATCGGCGGCGGAGAGGGCCGGCTTGGCGGGGCCGGGCGAGGCGGTGGAACCCATGACCTCTGTCCGAAAATGTCACCAGCCTGGGCGCTGAATTTTCTGCGCTCCAGCCGCTCGAGATCCAGCTCACCGGCTTCATTTTCGGCAGCTTCATTTTCGGCGGCGTTTCTGCCTGCAGATGCTTCCTTTCGGAAATTCCGCGCTTCAGCAGATTCCGGAAGCGCTTCCGGACCTGCTTCGCCCTCTTCTCCGCTCACCCACTGGGCCGCGAGAAGCGTGGCCAGCAGCGCTCCAGCCAGCCATAACTTGCGCGCCTTCTCTGTCGGTTTCAATGCTTGCCTTCGCCCAGATAGAGATTGAATTTGATATTCGCTTCCAGCAGCTCCGCGTGTACCCCTTCGCGCCGGATGGCAACGTCAACCAGCGCCATTGCCGGTACCGCGTGCAAGGCATCGGCAATGAAACCCCGCAATTGGGAATAATTTCCGCGGACCGGGACCATCATTTCGTAGCGCGCCAGTTTCAGATCCTTCTCTCGTACCATGCGGTATTCAGTGCCGCTGATTTCCACACCCCGTTCTCCTGCAATCCGTACCAGTTCTCCAATCCAGAACGGGGATGAATCCAGCTTCGGAAAAAATGCGTAAAACGCCGGCAATGCCTGGTCGCCTTGCAGTCTTCGCCTGGGCCTTCCGCTCTCGGTGGAAGGCTCCATTCTTATCCTTGCTTCCAGCACCTCGGCTTTAGCCATGAGCACCTTCGATTCCTCCTGTCTCGGCAACACGGCTACCAGAAAAAATACGGCGGAGAATACAAGCAGCCCGAAGCCGAGTTTTCCCGCAGGACCAAGCCGCTCCGTTTGCCAGCGCACCCGCAGCCATACCGTTTTAATGGAGTTCAAGTCCATGACGCCGTCAGAAAAAAGACCACTGGCCGCTGGGGATCATCCCGTTTGACTTCATACTTGAGCAGATAAGCATCCTTGACAGCGGATTGGCGCTCCAGGGCACTGACAAAATCAAGCATGGCCGACGTATCCTTTGCTTCCCCCCCGATACGGACTGTGCGGCCAAAAATATCCGGTTGAAACGACAGCAAGGCCACCTCCTGGCTCGCCGCCTGCTCGACTGAATCAAAAAGTGATTCCCATGGCAAATCGATCTCGCTCATCACCGCATTGGCTTTTTTGAGTTCGTTTTTTATTTCGCGCCCGCCCTGTGCTGACCAGATGCGGGACGTGGTCTTGCGTTGCGCTCGCCGATCCATGCTGGCGATGCGCAGGTCCCAATAAGCCACCTCGTCCATGGCCGATCTGAATTGATGCAGCACTCCTGCCAAGGCGACAGCGCCCAGCAAGACGAGAAAGTAACCCGCACTCCGCGCCTCTCCCTCGGGAGGGAATCTCAGCTTCAACCTACGCATCAGGTGTTGCGGTCTGGGTCATGTTATTGAAAGGGTAAGGGGCCGGGGCAGGACGCGTTTTATCCCCCAGTGGAACAACTTGCCAGCCACTGCCTTCTGGCAAGGTCAAACCGGGATGCTCCGGCGCGAAAAGATACACTTGTCCGGAGGTGCCGGCGGGCGCGGAAAAAAGCAGCGCTTCACGCTCGAGCGCGACAAGGAGTTCCTCTTTCACATCATCCAGTATTCTCTGATTCAGGATTCGCAGCCATGCCCCCCCTTCCAGCAGCGCCAGGCAAAGCCGGCCGGTTTCGACCAGCGCGAACCATGCGCGTCCCTTGTCGAAACGGTCGTGCCAGTGGTCGAATACGCTCGTGAAATAGGGCTCCACGTATTTGAGCTTCATCCGCTGACTGGCAGCGAGTTCTTCCAGTCCTTGCAGAAAACCGTGCTCTATCGCTGCACAAACGGCCCCTGTTGCCGGATCCCAGGAACTTGTGGTGAGTTCCCACCCCCCCGTTCGCTCCCCATATATTTCCCGCATCTGGAAGGCTGCGTAAGCCCGCAACTCCACCGGAGTCTCGATCTTTGATTGGGGCGGTATCACGGCGTAGCGGACAAAGTGATTGGACAGGAGAATATGGATCTCAGCGCCCGTTCCGGTCGGAAGCATCCGTTTCAACTGGGCAAGCGCCGCTCCCCAGGCGGTTCCCTCGTCAGCGCGTTCACATGCTGCCACCTGTCTCTCGGACTGACCTGATTTTACGTGGCGCTGCAAGCGGACGAGCTCGACCCGGTGCGGAGACAAAAAAGCGCTGATCCGGTTACGCCGCAATAGTGACACGGTTTGCCTCCTGTAGACTCGTCTGCCCGCTCCTGACCATGGCCAAAGCGGCATCCCGCAGGAACAGAGTGCCTCCCCGCCGTGCGGCTTCCTTTATACGGCGTACAGGTTCTTTCGCTACGATGAGTTCGCGGATTTCATCATTCAATACCAGGATTTCCGCGATTGCGTTTCGCCCGCGATAGCCGCTTCCCCGGCAATGGCCGCATCCTTTGCCGCTGCGGAATCTGAACGTAGCGATCTGCTCAGGATCGATCCCGGATTCCGCAATCAGTTGCGCGTCGGGTTGTTCTTCCACTGCGCAATGCACGCAAAGCAGGCGCACCAGCCTTTGTGCGGCAATCCCATTCAAGGCAGAAACGAAACTGTAGGGATCCACCCCCATGTGAGTAAAACGGCCGATGACATCAAAAACGCTATTGGCATGCACGGTGGTAAATACGAGATGCCCGGTCAAAGCGGCCTGAATAGCAATCTGCGCCGTTTCCGGATCGCGGATTTCTCCTACCATGATCTTGTCGGGGTCGTGGCGCAGGATGGAGCGAAGGCCGCGCACGAAAGTCAGTCCTTTTTTCTCATTGACGGGTATCTGCAATACGCCAGGCAATTGATACTCGATCGGGTCCTCAATGGTAATGATCTTATCGTGACCCTGATTGACTTCCGAAATCGCCGCGTAAAGCGTTGTAGTCTTCCCGCTGCCGGTGGGGCCTGTCACCAGCAGCATTCCATAAGGTTCCGAGCTCAAGCGTCGCAGGGTGGATATGGCGACTCGATCGAATCCAAGATGATCGAGGGTCAAGCCCTTGACATGATCGGCCAATGCCTGGCGGTCGAGAATGCGCAGTACGGCATCCTCTCCGAAAGCACTGGGCATGATCGAAACACGAAAGTCGATCTCCCGCCCCTGAATGGAAATCTTGAAGCGACCATCCTGGGGAACCCGTCGCTCAGCTATATCCAGATCGGACATTACCTTGATACGGGAAATGACCTGTTCCGCCAGATCAGCCCCCTGCACCACCCCGATCATGGTCAGTACACCGTCAATGCGATATTTGATCGACAGGGCGCCGGGAACGACTTCCAGGTGAATATCGCTCGCCTGGGACTTATGGGCATCATATAGCGTCGAATGCACCAAACGGACCACCTGGCTGGTGCCTTCGTTGATTGTCTTCAGCGAGAGGTCTTCCTCGCCCGACTGCCTGGCGCCCCGCTCTGCCGCAGGCAGCACGCTGTCCATGGCACGCATGGTCTGCTCCTGCTGGCTGAAAAAGGCTGTCAGATCGGCGGGATGAACCAGGTGCCATATCGCGGGAATATCGATATATTCTTCCGCCCAGGCTCTCAGGCTGGAGGAAAAGGGATTGCTGACGGCAAGGATGTGCTTCCCCTGCTGGCGAAGCAATACGCACTCCTTTTTAGTGGCTTCACTGAAAGGCAATATTTCAAACGCTGGAGTTGATGCTCGCAACTTCTCCATCGTCAATACCGGCATCCTGAGCAGCCGGCCGAGTTCTGCGATCAACTGCTCCGGCTCGCATCCCAGTGTTTCCTCCAGGATGCCGATCACCGGAACAGCCCGGTTAGCGGCCTCGCTGCGCGCCGCCGCCAACCGGTGCGCATCCAGCAGGAGTATCGGAGACGGCGGCTCTGGCGCCTGCGCGCCTACCGGACGCTCATCCCGGGAATATTCTTCCTGGAGCGCAAGAGACAGGTGCCCTGTTTGCTCGGGATTCTCCCTGCGCTCGCTGATGAGTACGGAAGATGCATTCATAATGTATATCCCATCGCCCTTGTCGAACGATTCGGCAATGGATCAACGAAAGAAAAAACCGGAATTCGTCCCGCAGATTCTGATCTGCAGCAGAAGCAACGCATCTTCAGGGGTAACCGGAGGACGCCAATAGACTCAACCCACGCTTCCTGCCAACTGAAAGATGGGCATATACATGAGAATGATGATTCCACCGATGACTGCGCCGATCACGGCCATCAACACCGGTTCGATCAGCTTCGTCAGCCATTCGACCCACCGCGCAATTTCTTCATCATGAAAGTTGCCGATGCGCTCCATCATTTCACCCATGAGGCCGGTTCTCTCGCCGACCCGCAGCATCCGGTTTCCCACTGCAGTGGTCAATCCTTGCGCTTCCATCGCGCTTGAAATGGTTTTTCCTTCACGGATAAGAACCGCCGCCGCCTCGACCTTTGGCCGAAAGTGCGGCTGAAGCAGACCGGTAACCATTTCCAGGGCTTTTGCAACCGGAATGCCTCCGCGCAACAACATGCCCAATGTCCGGTAAAAGCGCGCAAGCTGGTAAACGCGCATGCGTTCCCCGATGGCCGGAATGCGCCATAACTGCTGTGCCGCATGCATCCTGAAAGAAGGACGTGCGATCCCGTACAGGATGATGCTGGAGACCGCCGCCACAAGAACTGCCAACTGCCCCCCCTGCTCATGCACGAAATGCCCCCATCGAATCAGTAGCACGGAAAGAAAGGGTAGATCCGCTCCGGTATCTTCGTAAATGGCGCTGAATTTCGGTACTACGAAAATCAGCAGGAAGATAGCAACCAGCAATCCGATTATCAGCAGGAGAACCGGGTAGATGGATGCACCGATCAGCTTCTTTCGAACCAGATCCATCTGCGTCTGATAGGCGATGAAACGGGTCAACGCTTCGGGCAAATCACCCGTACGTTCGCTCGCGCGTGCAGTAGCGATATAGAGCGGTGGGAAAGCCTGGGGAAAAGATTCGAGCGCCCGCGAAAGAGTCACGCCTTCGTAGAGCCGCGCCAGAATCCCTTCGATAATCTTGCGCGTGCCATTATCCTGCTCTTTATCAGCCAGTGTCTCGATACTTTCCACCAGACTGAGGCCGGCGACAAGCAGGGAAAGCAGTTCCTGGCTGAAATGCGCCAGCGGAAAGCGCGATTTCGGCTTGGGTATCCAAACTGTAAACCTGCGCCTGACATGCAGGACCATTCCCCCTTGCGCTGCGATCTGGAGACGAGCATCCTCCTCGCTATCGGCTTCGAGTTCCAGAAGTACTGTGCCCCGTCCGGCGAGCACAGCTTTTACCTCATACCGCATTGCAGCCTTCCAGCTCGCCTACCAGTTCGTAATGTCGGCTGCTTCACCCGTACCCCCGGGCTGACCGTCCTTGCCGTAGGAAAACAGGTCGTACTCTCCCTGTTCGCCCGGATACCTATAGACGTAGGCCCGTCCCCAGGGATCCGGGGGAGACGTTTTTTTCAGGTAGGGGCCCTGCCATTTCGGCTCGCTGGATGGACGCATTGTCAATGCCGCAAGGCCCTGCTCGGCAGTCGGGTAGTGTCCGGTGTCCAGACGATATTGATCCAGGGCTTTCTCCAGGGAATCAATCTGGGCCTGAGCCACTTTCACTTCGGATTTCCCTACCTGGGAAAAATACTTGGGCGCCACATAACCTGCCAGCAAGCCGATGATGACCATGACGACGAGCAACTCAAGCAATGTGAATCCGCGAGCCACTTTACGCCAGCGGGGCGCGCTTGACTCCCTCATTTCAGTATTTTGATTTTGATATCTGCTCATGGACTTCCACACCAAGTGTAAGTGTCTTACGTGACAAAACTATTACTAAAAACGAGCTAGGGGAGCTAAAAAAGTCCGATTGACTGGCGGCTAAAAACCGCGCGAATCATATTAACTTCCCTGTAATTTCGCAAGTAATAAAGAATAAAGGAAAACAACATCGGGGTCATCGCTCACATGCAGTGTTCTCGATGGTTTTTCATTCCAGTACAGTAGAGAGTATCCATGATCCCCGAGCCGATGATACTTCCGCTGGCGAACCGGCTGACTTCAAGTGCTCCTCCACTTCCATGCCATGCTATTCTTGAACACATCCAGGTAACTGAAAGCGGGAAGAAACAGGATGCTGGGAGCGATAATCCTGCTTGCGTCACAGGAAAAACTGTACTATCCTTCGGGCGGCGCCGTCAGGCGCTCCACCCGTTTTCATGTAATTGGCATCTATTGCGCTCATTTCCGCTTTATCCATGTCGATCCGAGTTCTGCTGGCTGTCAACCACCCGATCGTTCTTTGGGGATTGGAAAAATTCATAAATGAGTCTCCGCAAATACAGGTTGCCGGCAAGGCAACGAACGGCGCGGAAGCACTCCTTCTGGCTAGAGAGCAACAACCCCATATCCTTCTGCTCGATCCATCTCTAGGCAGGGAAAGCGGAGTGGACCTTATCCCTGGGCTGTTGGCCGAGGGGAATTTTCACGTCATTATCTTTACGGAGATTCGCGATCGCACCGCTGTTGATACAGCCGTGCTCAACGGAGCACGGGGAGTAGTCTATAAAGAGGAGCCTGCCGAAACCATTCTCAAAGCTATCGAGAAGGTTCACAAGGGTGAACTGTGGCTGGATCGAAGCACTACCGGTCGTATTTTTATCAGCTTATTGCGCCCCGGTAAAAACACCGCCTGTCTCATAACAGAAAAAATTACCACTCTTACCCCGAAGGAGCGGGCTATTGTGAACGCCTTTGCGGAGGAATCAGGTGCGTCAAACAAGAAGATCGCCCGAACCCTGTGCATCAGCGAACAGACCCTGAGAAATCACCTTACGTCCATCTTCAGCAAACTCGATATTACCAACCGTTTCGACCTCTTCATGTTTGCAAAACTTCATCGGCAGGAAATCGGCCCACCGATGAATCGCTTAAGTCAATCCATCCCTTCCACGAGCAGTTTGTAGCTGCCTTCATCCAGCAGCAGCCTGCACTGCTGTCCTTATTCTTTCCCCGGCTTTCTCCTCCCCCACCTCTCGCTACTCCTCCAAAAAACGCTTTGCGCAGCTCATCCGCCAGGTTCGATCTTGAATCTTTTCCAGTTGTTCTGTTGATTTGGAACCTGCGGGCAAATGTAGCTTCCGCCACCTGTTCAGGTTGCCGTCCCGGTACTAATGTACTGACTTCCTTGAACAAAATTGGTACATGTACCCTATTAAAAAAGTACACCCCTCCCATGGCTGCATCACTGCTATTTGCTCATAATCTGGCCGCCATAAACAGTGGTTATTGAGGACGAAATCGTCGTCTTGATGGGCGTCATGGCATATATCGAACCGTACGCTGTTCCACTTGATCCCATAGAACTTCTGACAGGTCTTACGCGAAAGACGCAGGAATTGTTCAGAGGCCCTTCTAAAGAAACTCAACAATCATAGTTTTGGACTGGCAAGGCCGCTTCGGCCCGGAACCTCATTCGTTCAAAAATTACAACTCTAGAGGAACCTTCAAAAAATGAAGTATCAACATAGCGATGCTATGGAGGATTTCTTTGCTTCCGATCTCCTCCGGCATTCCTCAATTACTTTTTCCTTCAAGCGTTTTTGCGGCGGACTGGCTCTTCCGTCTGTGCTCTGTCTGACTCTGCTTTCTTTACCCATGGAGGAAAGCGCTGCGGCCGAGCATCGGATTGAAATGGCGGCGGAGCAGCTTGAAGATGGTGTACTAGCGTATCGGATGGTTGAACACCAGGTAGACAAGGTAAATATTACTTCCCGCTACAGCAAGCAGGCGACAGTGCCCGGGCCCACGATCGTCCTGACTGAAGGTGACAAGGTCAGGCTGACCATACGCAACGGCATCAGCATGAGTCCAGACCAGCAGGTCAGCGTCCATGTGCACGGAGTTCACTACAATATCCTGAGCGACGGCTCGCTCAAGATTATCAACAAGATCGACAACGAAGGCGCCTATCCCGACCATGGCGGCCACTTCTATACCTATATCTGGGATGTTGCCCCTGGCACTGCCGGTACCTGGCCTTATCATGATCACAATTTCGAAACCCACAACGGCGCGGAAGACAGGGGACTTTATGGCGCTGTCATCGTCAATCCGGCATCGGGCACGGTAACGGCCAGTAACGGCAGCAGCATCTCAAGCATACCGGTTGCAGGCATCAGAAAAGATTATGTGCTCTATCTGAGCGACGATGCATTCTGGGGGATGGAAATTGACGGCGCCACCAGACAGCAGACCCCACTCGGCGCAAATCCCCTGCTCAGCGCAACCAGCGGCGACAACGTCAGGTTTCACCTGATCGCGATGGGCACCTATCTGAACCGATTCCAGCTGGAAGGCTATCAATGGGTGGATCCGGGAACGGCCAGGCTGATCGGTTCGAAAGACATCGGCCCTCTCGAAAATCACGCGTTCACGATCAAGGCATTGGGCAGTGCAAATTACATGAATGCAAACTTCTCGCGCAAATTGATGGGCATGAAAGGCAGCTTCATTGTCACCAATGCAGTTCCCCACTGAACTGATCGAACCGGTAAAGATTAAAAGGAAAAAAATTTAAATGAACAAAATTATTCTTGGGCTGAAAACAGCGTCGGTGAAGGCCGCAGCGCTTGCGCTGCTTGCAGCCTCGCTGCTGGCTTCGCAGACAGCACTGGCGGCGGTCCATGACATTTCATTGACTGCCGAGATATTACCCAATGGCCAGTACGGCTACAAAAGGGGAGATAAGGCCGTAATTCCCGGGCCCACGCTCTTCGTGAAACAAGGCGATACTGTCAATGTCACGGTTACCAACAACACTGATAAACCCGCCGGTTTCAAAGTGCCCGGTCTTTCAACCGCCACCGCCGCACAGGCAGCGCCGAATGGCGGAACGCTGAGCTACACATTCACCGCCACCAGAACCGGGGCCTATCCATATTACGGAGAGGGGCAGCAGCTTCTCGGGCTGTTTGGCGCTGTAGTTGTGGATAGCGCGGATGGCAAGGCGGAAAGCTTTGTGGATGGCGATGGCGCCGTCAAATCGGTTCGTACCACGGATCTCTCCAGGCAATTCGTCCTGTTCATGGTGGGATCGACTTTCTGGGCCACCGAGATATCCAAAACCGGGATGGAGACTCCCTTGTGGACCAATCCCACTCTTGGCGCTGTCGAGAACGAGATTGTCCGGTTTCACGTCCTGTCGATAGGGCCGGGGCATACTTTCCACCTGCATGCGCACCGCTGGCTTGAGCAAGGAACAACCAGCGTGATCGACACGAGACTAATGGCAGATGTGGCGGACAGCCATACCTTCACCATCAAGGCAGGTACCGGCGTCGGTGCCGGCGACTGGCAGTACCACTGCCATCTGTTCTCACATATGGAAGCCGGCATGCACGGCAGTTTCAAGGTTTACTCCACCAAGGGTCCGAACAAGGGAACAGGTAACAGTATTGCCGGCGCTTCTCCCTATGGGGCCATTTTCGGGAATACGAGCAACGATCCTGGCCTGGTTACTTTCGTAATCTCCGACGAACCTGGCATGTGGTTCAGGAGCGCACGCAGCGAAACCATCTTCAGCGTTACCGGCAGCACCCGCTCTCTGGAAGTGATTCCTCCCGGCAGCAGCGTCAACTTCATCATGGCGGACACCAACACGGTCCACACCATGACCAGCCTGCTATGGCCCAGTGCCGCGGGAAACCCGTCGAATGGACACCACTCCAATAACGGCAACGGTAAAAGCAGGGGACGCGGCACTGCCCATACCGAACACGCATCCATGCCGTTTGACCAGACCCGGGCATACAAGGGCGGCGGCATCGTCAAACTGACAACGCCTGGTCTGTATGTATTCACCTGCAAAGTGCATCCCTATATGTTTGGCGCGGTAATCGTCGATGACCCGGATACCGAGGGGCTTGACCTGGGCGACACCATCAACCTGGCGACAGGCATCGTGAATCTTCCCACCAGCAGCGATCTGGCTACCCGATTGCTGAGAACCTTCTTTATCGCTACAGCATCGAATAACTGGCAGAAATTTAATTCTCCCACGCCCTGGAAAATAACTTATCCCAGCGTTCCCGTCAGGATTACCGGTGGGGCTGTTGCCAACCTGTCGGAGGTCCTGACAGCCAGATACGGCAACGATGTGGCACTGACGCCCCAGTTTTCTCCCGCTGTACCCGGTGTGGGGGAGGTATGGGTCGACACCCAGTTCGAAAAAACTGCTGGCAAGACCAAGCCCGGCACCATCACCGTTGTGGATACGAGCAACTGGAAAGTATCGCGCAAGATCGCCCTGCCGCAGATCAATATGAACAACCCACACAACATGTGGACGAACAGGGATCAGTCGGTCGTTTATCAAACCCAATGGTTTGACAACAAATTAACTCTGATCAATCAGAAAACGGGGGCGCTGATCAAAAATATCCGCGTAGGTGAAGCTCCGGCTCACGTTATGACCCGTCCCGATAACGACGACATCACGGTGACCAATAACGGCGAAGACGGAATTTCCCTCATCCCGGCAGGAACGACGGAAGTCAGCCAGATGCTGCCTACGCAAAAATCCGGACAGCAGGCAACCAATCCGCACGGACACTGGATCAGCGCGGATGGCACCCAGGTGGTCACGCCCAACATCTTTACCGGTGATGTAGGTTTCTATGACCTCAACAGCGGGGCCATTCTGGAAAGAACTCCCACCGGGGAAAACGCTCCGGGCGCTCATCCCATTGCCATTGCCATGATGCCCGATTCCAGTAAATACTATGCCGCCAACCTCCTGCATCACAGTGTGAGCGTGCTCGACGGGAGTGGGACATTGAAGAAAACGATCAATCTGATCGCGGACTATAACCCTATTGACGGAACCATACAGGATCGTGACGGAGACGGACAGGCTACCGTGGGCATACTCCCCATCCAGTTGCCCGTCTCTCCTGATGGTCGTTCGGTAGTGGTCGCAAATATGGGTGAATCCATCATTGTCATCGACACGATGACTGACCGGGTCGTCAAAATGCTGCCCTGTGACGCGGGTTGCCATGGGGCGAATTTTGGCGCCAAGAAAGGCGGTGGATACTATGCCTATGTCACCAGCAAGTTCTCCAATGAGCTTATCGTGGTGGATACCGATCCCAACAATGATGGAAACCTGTCAGATGCAATGATAGCGGGACGGGTTTCCCTGGTGAGCGATTCCAGCGTTCCCGCTGATGACCAGATCAGCAGCCTGGCGGGTTATGGGGGCCAGGGAGTGCTTGCTATTCCAAATGTATACAATAGCTGGGTCAAGAACCTTCCCGGGGAATGGAAGGAACAGTTGACCGCAGCGCAACAGGACCCCTCTCTGCGCCAGGATTAACAATCCTGCCAAAGCTATAAAGCTATTAAATCGGCCATCCATTGTGATGGCCGTTTTTTTGCCCGAGGGGACTGGCCTACGCGCAACCTGACGGAACTGCTGTTGCCGACAGAGGGAGTGGGGGAAATAAGGCTGTTGAGCTACGCCCTGAGGCAGATTACCCGAAGCGAAAGAAATATCCTACAGGTCGCACTACCTTATATTCCCTATGTGCATGCCTGGAAGCATCTGGAAATCGATAGCCGCCATATCGTGAGGTTTAGGGTTTGCAAGCCTGCCGAACGATTATGGACGCTTGAACAGGGCATCAGGAGTGCCAAGACAACGTAGCGCGAAAGGGATCTCCCGCATTGCTGAAGCAAGAAAAATCGCATTTTTTGAAAACCCCGACGACCTGGTAAACCGCGCCTCCTTGAATACCGCTGAAATTCGTGCGCTTGCCAGTGCAGGTGCCTTGCGAACTCCTTGTCGGGTCATAGGCGCCACATTGTGGACAGTTACATCTCATATCACACAGCGGGACCTGATGCGGGATGCTCCGGCGAAGGAAACATTGCCAGTCATTCCGACCGCACCAGAGGGAGAGGAAATCATCGCCGATTACGCCAGCATCAGGCTTACCTTGCGTAGACACCCCCTTGCACTGCTGCGGGCCGAAGTTGGCAAGAATGAACCTGCGCTCGGCAAGCAGGGATTTTCATTAGGCCTCAATCAAGCCTCAATCTTGTGAAACTTTGCTGGGATCACCAGGGACTGAATATTTGCAAAAACATTTTTCATCAGGATTTGCTATAAATCATATGCTGCATTGCAAGTTGGAATATCTGGTTCAAATTACCCGGAGAAAAGTCCATGAATATTTTCAGACGTCATTCCTTGTTATTGAGTTGTGGCATTGGATTCGCCGTATTTTCGGGCGCCCTTGCAGCTCAGGGTTTCGATCAGTTGAAAGACATCACGGGAAGCGGTCTCGGCGGTGCAGCCTCATCATTGGGACTGTCATCCATAACGTCCGGGAGCACGGGCAATGCCGCGGGAATCATTGAGTACTGTATGAAAAACAATTATCTGAGTGGCGACAACGCTTCTTCGGTCAGGGATCAGTTGATGGGAAAGATTAGCGGCGGCGGAGATCAATCAGCCCAAAATAATCCCGACTATATCAATGGCGCGCAGGGTATCGTGAGCGGCAGTGCTGGCCAGAACGTGGATTTGAGCATGGCGGGCATGAAGGCTTCCGCAGTGAAAAAGGCGTGTGAGACGATACTTGAACAGGGCAAGTCCATGCTTTGAAGAATCTGTCCAGATTGCTTCAATCTCCCATAAAGGCTTTCGCCGCTTCACTCTCTAGTGTGTCCAGCAGCGCCTGCCGGGGAAGTTACCGCCAGCAGGCGCTGCAAGGGCGTGGAAAACGCCAAGTGATCGCAGCAAAATCGGTATCGCTCATTCCATGCTTGCGGCACAGTTCGGGTACCTGAACGCCGCTCTCCCTGAGAGATTTCCCAATATAATCAGACAGTGCTGATGCACGTGCCAACAAAATTCGTACTACCTCTCCTCTCGGTTCTCCTGTTTTCGCAAGACGGTTCTAGCTCGTATCCGACTTATGACATAAAATCATTTGCAAACCAGCTTGTAAGAAATTTCGGGAAAAATATAGTCCGATGGAAAGCACCTCAGGAGTGCACGAAGGCAACGTCAATGAGTTGCTATTGATTCAGCGCTCTGCACTGCTACCACTATCTCATTCGCATCGATCAGAGGCGACCCATTTTTATTTGAGGAATGACAATGGATCATATAAAGAATGAAGAGCAGTCTCTTGAAAATGCCGGTTCGCTTTTATCCAGCGAATCCATTCTCGGCGAACCTGAACCTTGGGAAAGCTGGGAAACCCAACTGTGCTTATGGAGCATAGGCATTGGCATCGCCGGGCTTGTCATCCTGGGTGTGCTGGTCGACTTGTTCCTGCTCCCCAAATAAGACGGATGCGAGCCGATCTCGAGGTTCGGTTGACGCACGACGGGAGCAGGTGGATCGCATATCACCCCGCCTTCGAAGCACGCGGAAACACGCTGCTCGAGCTGGACCAGGATGTGACGAGATGCCTGCTGGATCGGCAACTCTTCCAGCAGAATAATCAGGTCATGGTCTTCATGGCTTTTGACTACACCTGCATTCCAACCTGGATACGGCAATACGCTTATCACTACTTCAATCGCTACATCCGGCTGGATCTGAAATCACCTACGCAAGAAGCGCAATAACAAGGAATCAAGGGCAAACAAGGGGAATAAGCGAAATGAACAGAAAATGGTATTCCGGGATGGCAAGCACGGAAGACTGGTGGGCTGTGTGGCTGGGGCTGATCATGTTTCTTGCAAGCGTGAGTTCCCTCTGGGGATGGGATCTCACTGGCTGGATGGCGAAAACCAGCACCTGGGTTTGGGGAAAATTCTCGATTGAAACGGCATTGAAACCCAGCGGCAAGGTGGCGCTGCATCCCGCCATGTCGTTGCTGGTCACCTATCTGGTATTCACCACGCTGACCTGCATTGCCGCATGGGCAATGAAGCTCAATGTAAAGCGATTCTTCGCCGCATGGACCATGCTTTTCGCGCTGACCTGGGTTGTCTGGATCATCGGGCAGGAAGCCCATTTCAAGGTGCCGGTTCATGAGTTCGCCAAGCATGACCTGTCCTGGGGATTGTCCCTTGGCGGCGGTTTCTCCTACCTGCTCGCCCTCGTGATCGGGCTGATCATCGGAAATTTCTTCAAGGGAACAGCTGCTTTCCTGAGTGAAGCCGCGAAACCGGAATGGTTCATCAAGACCGCCATCGTGTTTCTCGGCATCAAGATCGGCGTCATGTCCATGGAGGCGGCGGGCTTTGTCCAGGAACTGGTCCTGACGGGCATCGCGGCCACTTTTGTGGCTTACATGCTGTTCTGGCCAATCGTCTACGCGCTCGCCCGCAAAGGGTTCAAGCTGTCACGCGAGGCTTCTGCCGTACTCTCTTCCGGTATTTCCATCTGCGGCGTCTCGGCCGCGATCGCCACTGCCGGCGCGATCCGCGCTCGCCCCGTCATTCCCGTCGTTGTCTCGATACTGGTGGTGATTTTTGCCATGTTCGAGCTCATCATCCTGCCAGGGTTTTACGCCGCCGTAGCCCCCAGCCAGCCCATCGTCAACGGGTCCGCCTTGGGGCTCACGGTCAAAACCGATGGCGCCGATGCAGCCGCCGGAGCAATCCTGGATGAACTGATGCGGGCAAATGCCCAGGCCAATGGCGTAGTATGGAAAGAAGGCTGGATCCTGATGGCATCGCTCACCACCAAAATCTGGATCGATGTGTTCATCGGCGTCTGGGCGTTTCTGCTGGCGCTGGTATGGGTATACAAGGTGGAGCGCAAGCCGGGGCAATCCAGAATCGGGCTCTCAGAAATCTGGCATCGTTTTCCCAAATTCGTTCTGGGCTACCTGATCGTCTGGTTTTCCTATATTGCGCTAGCCTCCAGCGGACCGGAAGTTGCCAAGACCTTGCATACGGCTGCCACGCCGGTAGAGGGCTCCATGCGTACCATGATGTTCATGCTGACTTTCCTCAGCATCGGCACCATAACCGATTTCAGCAAGCTCAAGGGAATGGGCAGGCTGGCGCTGCTTTATGCGATTGCCTTGTTCGGCATCATCGCTCCGATTGCTTATGGAGTGGCGTGGATATTTCATCGGGGGATGATGCCGCCGGTTCTATAAGGCGGTGTAACCCGCTCACGTAGGGGAAAACTGTGAGCAACTTCACCTTGAGTAGCTGAGCGGAATGAGCGACGACACTTGCGTCTAAAAGGGAATATCGTCATCCTCGAATTCGAACTCACCGGTGTATCTGTATACATCCTCTAGCGCTTTCGCTACCTGTTCGCGAGCCTTTGTATCCGCGTTTAACGCTCTCTCACCACTTGTTCCATAGGGTGCCCAGATCTGCAGCGACCTCTTCTTAACGTTCCAATAAAGACTAATGGAAGTGGGTGCGATAGGCTTCTCGTGAAGATGCTTGAGACGCCAAGAAACGAACCATCCGATTTGCTTCCGGAAATCGTCAATAAGCACCTCAAGCCGCTTTGAGTCCTCAACAATGTCCTTATAGAAGGACTCGTGCTCTTGCTCGAACCAGCGGCAATTAGCCTTATGTAGCTGGCCATATTCTGGCAGAATTTGCGAGAAAGTATCGGCGCGAAGAAATCGAATTCTGGAGAATGTCTCGCGCTTCCGAATAATATATCGAGCGATGTATTGTTCAGAGTCCACAGCCGTTGCTTCGATTTGTTCATCTTCAAACTTCAATCGAACCAACTCGGCATCGACTACTGAGAGTAGATTAAACTGATACACAGATGGCGTCTTCTTCCTCTGAGGTAGAGCTCCGAGTTCATATGCCTGAGCCTTCATTAGCGAAGTAATTGCCGAGAAAATATTTTTGTCATTCTGAGGGGTCCCAGAGATTTTGTTCATTTCTTGAAACGCAAACACTTCAACGGCGGGTGTTTGTAGAGCATTTGCGACGCCAAGCGATTTTAGCTGCTCGTGATACCGCTTTGCAGAACCCCCCACCGCTAGTTGGAATGATATAACTTTGTCATTGGCCCAGACGTGTAAGGGGTGCCAGTCGTAATTCGGATCTTTTAGATCAAGTTTGCGCGAAAGCAGCGTCCACGCATTAGTTTCACTCTTCTTGCAGCTAATAATAAGCGATGTGTAAACGTCAAGGTGTTTTACCTTGGAGACTTGGTAAGCAATAAGATCAATCTCTCGCACTGACTCTTCCGCGTCGTCCACGTAGTACCGGTTACTGATGACCGTCCAGCGGGCTGCCTTAAGTTGTTGCGCAATTTGATTTTCGAGGACAAAGCCCGTCTTGTCGATGTGTGCTAAGAATTTTCGGTGAGTCATATTTGCTATGACAGCTATGAACAAATGAGCCGCAACTTACATAGCTAGGCTGAAGTTGGTCATGCACGACGTAGTGTCGGACACTGTTTTCGAGGTCTGCATTGAGCAAGTTGAAATATGGCCTGCACTGTCGATCCGCGGAGGCCTCCTAAATGTTTCACAAACCCAAGTCCTTCCAAATCTCATCGACTCTTGCCTTCACTCCCTCATCCATCACAATCGGCTTGCCCCATTCCCGAGCTGTCTCACCCGGCCATTTATTGGTGGCATCCAGCCCCATTTTCCCGCCCAGCCCGGATACGGGGCTGGCGAAGTCGAGATAGTCGATGGGTGTGTTTTCCACGATCAGCGTATCCCTCGCCGGATCAACCCGCGTGGTGAGGGCCCAGATGACTTCCTTCCAGTCACGGATATTGACGTCATCATCGGTGACGATAATGAATTTGGTGTACATGAATTGCCGCAGGAAGCTCCACACGCCGAACATGACGCGCTTGGCGTGGCCGGCATATTGCTTCTTCATGCTCACCACCGCCATGCGGTAGGAGCAGCCTTCCGGCGGCAGGTAGAAATCGACGATCTCAGTGAACTGCTTCTGCAGCAGGGGAACGAACACTTCATTGAGCGCCACGCCGAGTATGGCGGGCTCATCCGGCGGTTTACCGGTGTAGGTGGAGTGGTAGATCGGATCGCGGCGCATGGTGATGCGCTCGATGGTGAATACCGGGAAGGTTTCCTGCTCGTTGTAGTAGCCGGTGTGATCGCCGAAAGGACCTTCCACTGCCGTCTCATCGGGATAGATGTATCCCTCCAGCACGATTTCCGCGCTGGCGGGGACTTGCAGGCCATGTGTCAGGCATTTGACGATTTCGGTTTTCGCGCCCCGCAGCAGTCCGGCGAACTGGTATTCGCTCAAACTATCCGGCACGGGTGTAACGGCGCCGAGTATGGTTGCAGGGTCCGCCCCCAGGGCTACTGCAATTGGATAGGGCTGTCCCGGATTGGCGAGAGTGAAATCGCGGAAATCCAGCGCGCCACCACGATGCGCCAGCCAGCGCATGATGACCTTGTTGGGGGCGATGACCTGCTGGCGGTAGATGCCGAGATTCTGGCGCGTCTTGTGCGGGCCTTTGGTAACGGTCAACCCCCAAGTGATCAATGGGCCCGCATCGCCCGGCCAGCAGGTCTGGATCGGCAGCTTGCCAAGGTCCACGTCTTTGCCTTCCCAGACGATTTCCTGGCAGGGCGCTCTTGAAAGCTCCTTCGGCGCCATATTGAGCACCTGTTTCAGTACGGGCAATTTCTCCCATGCGTCTTTCAGGCCTTTGGGGGGATCGGGTTCTTTCAGATAAGCGAGGAGCTTGCCCACCTCGCGCAGTGCCTCGACTGAATCCTGCCCCATGCCCATCGCGACGCGCTTTGGCGTGCCGAACAGGTTTGCGAGCACCGGAATGGCGTGCCCCTTGGGTTTTTCGAACAGCACTGCGGGACCACCCGCTTTCAGAAGACGGTCGCAGATTTCTGTCATTTCCAGATGGGGATCGATTTCGATCGCTACGCGTTTCAGCTCGCCCTGTCTTTCCAGTTGCGCAAGAAAATCGCGCAGGTCCTTGTACTTCATTTACGCCCTTTACGTTGCGGGTCCCGGGTCCCGGTGCCTCAATAAGCCGCTCTTACCAGGTAATCGCCAGATAATCCAGCGCGATACCGGCAAATATCGCTGCGCCCACCCAGTTGTTGTGAAGAAAAGCCTTGAAACAGCGCGCACGGTCGCGGTCGTGAATCAGGCCGTATTGATACAGGACCAGTCCCAGCGCTGTCGCAAGACCGATGTAATAAACGGTGCCGAGATTGTGGATCAGGCCGATGGCAACCATGCTCCCGAGGAAAACCGCGTGGCACAGCATCACACCGGCCACGTCGAAACGTCCGAACGTGATGGCGGAAGTCTTGATGCCGATCTTGAGATCATCCACCTTGTCCACCATGGCATACTCGGTATCGTAGGCGATCACCCACAAGAGGTTTGCTCCCATCAGGAGCCAGGCAAGGAATGGCACTTCCCCGGTTTGGGCGGCGAATGCCATCGGGATGCCGAAGCTGAAGGCGATGCCAAGATAAGCCTGCGGCATGGCAAAAAACCGCTTGGTGAAAGGGTAGCTTGCGGCGAGGAACAGGGCGACAAACGAAAGCTCGATGGTAAGCCGGTTCAGCGGCTGGATCAGCAGGAACGCCACGAAGCTCAAACCCCCGGCCAGCAGCAGTGCTTCCCTGGTACTCACCGCTCCAACTGCCAGGGGGCGGTGCCGGGTGCGCTCGACATGCCCATCGAAATTGCGATCAGCATAGTCGTTGACCACGCACCCGGCGGAGCGCATCAGCACCGTGCCCAGCACGAATATCAACAGGATATCCAGCCGTGGCACGCCTTCCGCCGCCAGCCACAAGCCCCATAGCGTCGGCCATAGCAGCAGCAGAATGCCGATAGGCTTGTCCAGCCGCATCAGCTTTTCGTAATGCACGAAACGTTGAGTGAGTGTCACGCGAACTCCAGGATGGAAGGAAGAAACACCTCAATAACCAATATAAATACACTTCCCGCACCAACGCCAGTTTAGCCCCGCCCTAAATTCGCTATGGCCTCATTGGCCAACTCATCGCCGCAGGTCACGTCCAGCGACTGGAACACAGCCTTGACACTGAGTTCCCCATAGCAGCGGCATTGAATAAGCTGGGTAAGCAAGGCGCGATTCTGCAGCCAGCGCGTGCGGAAAGAAAAGGGTGAATTATGCCGCATTATCCCCTGCGGCTGAATCCTCAGCCCCTTGGAGCCGAGGAAAAGTGATCTCTCTTTCAAATAAGCGGCCTTTTCGGGTTCATTACATTGAAATTCCCGCAGGATTGACTAAATTCAAAAGGCAGAGCACCAGATAGACGAGCGGGAAGTGTCCCAAAGGAAGAGCGTTGGATGATGGAAAAAGCCGCAAGATCGATGCCAACCACGAATAGCGAAACTTTCCTTTTTCCCACCTCGTTTGCGCAGCAAAGGCTGTGGTTTTTCGAGCAACTGTATCCTGGCAGCACGGTTTATCACCTGAGCACAGTGTTGCCGTTCGACGGCCTGCTGGATCGCAAGGCCCTGGAAGAGAGCCTGGGCGATCTGCTCGACCGCC